>DATMCM010000292.1:0-8955 GCA_035558335.1 Blastocatellia bacterium
TCCCAGCCGTAAGAAGAGTATTAATACAGATGTAAGCGCGACCACGATCAGCAGCATGGTCGATTGGTGGGAGACGGATACGCGAACTGACTTCATCAGCGAAGCGTTCGGCGACGATGTATTTGGTATTCCCACGAAAACTTCCTAACGGACTCGCTTGTCGGGTCCCTGATGGGGAGAGGCCGCTTAGCCGCAGCCTCGATAACCCTGCCCGGCTTTAGACACTAGCGTGGCCCGTCGCCCGTGATTAGAACGGCTTTTGAGACAGACTCTTCGGTCTGTTTGACCCCTCACGCCGAAAGATCGGGCGAGCGCAGAACTCTCGGCTCTAAAAGGGGCGCTGATAACGGCGCCATTCTATGAAGAAAAATGGAATAGTGTCAACAAACGGCTGGAGTGGTGCCGGACACTCAGACGAACACAACTCGATCGGAGAGAGTGAAGTTGATCAGGGAGCAGATAGCAATGGCAAGCAGGTTCGCGGCATTGGGATTCAGCTTCATCAAACCGGCAAACACAAACATCAGGATAAGATTGGCGATGATCGACATGGCTCCGTTGGTAAGATTGAAGCGCAAGAGCATCAGCCCCCATCGTGGCTGTGGCCGGTCGCGCCAGGTCCACTTTCGATGCCAGAAGAAGTTATGAAGAACGGAGGCTTCGACGGCGAGCGCGGTAGCAACCAGGTAATGGAGTCCTCCCACGCGCAGCAAGAGCGCTAGCGTCAATGTCTGCACCGCAACGCCTCCGGCGCCGACGGCGCTGAATTTCGCAAACCGTTGGAACAGCGCGCGCCACCGGGGCCGCGCGACGGCTGAGCCGTGATTCGTAAGTCTTGATTCGCGATTTGCGATGAGTGATTGGCGACTCGTCAAAGTTTTCTTCCTTCTGCTCTTGTGCCTTCGCCCTACACCTTCTCCGCGCGATACAAAGTCATAGTGTTGGTGATGGCCGAAACGATCACAACTGCTCCCAGTAGCGCCATCGCCACGACGGCGGCAATATCAAAGAAAAGAAACCGCTCGCCGAACACGTGAACCGTCGGACGCGCCAGGACCTTGAGGTTCCCGATCGCGAGCAGGATTCTCAGCTCGGTGGGCCCGAATTTACAGAACGACATCCTGAACGTGCCAAGCGTGTACGTCGCCAGGTACACGTCGATCGAAAGCAAGAAGTAAACGGTTAGCATGCCGAGCGCGACGGTACCGGTCATGAGTCCCGACGCGGCTAGCCCGCTCATCAGGAACAGGATGCCGAACGCATCGACGATGTGGTCAACGTAAAACCCGTAGCGAGGCCGCAGCTTGTTGCGCGTGCGAGCGAGCGTTCCGTCCAGACTGTCGCCGAACCAGTTGACCGCCAGCATCACGTCCACAACCAGTAGCGCCGCAGGCCACCAACGCGCCGCGGCGTAGCTGACGCCGGCGACAAACATCGCCGCGAAGCCGAGCAGAGTCAGATGATCGGACGTCACCCACACCGGCATTCGACGCGCTAGCCAGTCCAGGCACACGCGCTCGATCGGCGTAAGCAGGCTTTGCTGCAATCTAATCGCGTTCTTGAACTCAGGATTGATGCTCGCGGGCACAACAGCTTCGCTCGATGCCGTCATCAAAGCCCCCTCGACAAGTTCTTTGCCGCGGCATAAGCATCGAGCGGCGACAACAACACGATCATCAGCCACAGTGGAAATGACAGCAGTGTGGCTACAGCCGTGGCGAAGAGCGCCGTGCGCGGCCTCGAAACAGGTCCGCTAGCCAGCGTCGCCACGACCGCGCTCACCAGCGGTCCCGAGACTCGTCGCAAGCTGCTCGTCGAAGCAAGCGGAAGTTCCGTGGTGAGGTAGCGGGACGGCTCGCGCAACCCGAGCGAATGCGATTCAGTGGCTGCGCTGATCCTTGTCGTCATCGCGTGCTGCGACCCGCCGCACCATCTGCAAAACTTGTCGCAATCAAGAATCCCTGCCGCGCAACTCTCGCAAGCCCTAATCGCGGCCGTCTTTATGTCGTCTGTCCCGTTCATAACTACCTCGAGCCTGGCGTCCCACACCGAGGCTCCGCAGATGGTAGTGCAACCGGCAGACCACAGCCGGGACAGGACTGGTTATTGGGAAACATTCAGGAAAGCGAGGGTGAGCGTTTGCCATCCCGGATTCGAGCGCAGCAAAAGCCGGACAGATGTAGTCTGAGCCTAGCGGTCAGTTATGCGACTCTCGGTGCCTGGAAACGAAGACGCGAGCGCTACGGCGATGCTTTAGCGTCGCCGGTGCGCTCGCATTTTGAGACTAACGAATCTCCAAATCTGGCGCGCCCGCCTACAACAATGAAGCGATCCTATCTGCCGCTTCAGCCGACGTCAGCACCGGATGCACTTCGAAGTTCACGAGGTCATTCCAATTCGCGATCCATTGATCCAGAAGCGTCCGGTCGTCCGTCTCCATAAGCTGGTAACAGCGCGCGAGTTCCTCATCAACCCAACTCGACAGATACACCAGCCCTTCAGGCGCCATCCGTCCACGCTCTCGAAACCGTCGATAGACCGGAACGGCGTCTCTGTTCTTGAAGTGCTCGACCACCATGTACAGAGTCTTCCCCATCGATTCTGGACCTTCTTCACCACTCTCCCATTCTGGCTATCTTAGCTTCATCGACGGATCACCCATTAGGATCCAGGTGCGGCGAATGTCGCCATCGGCGACAGCTAATTTGGCCTTCAACGTCGCTTGGCCGAGAGTCATCGAATTTGCTCCGAAGATCTCCCGATAAAGCTGCTGGTTGACTTGTATCTGTCCGGCAGGTTGGGTCATTCCTGACGAAGCCCAAACCGCAACGGCTCCTCCTCCGCCTGCCTTCATCAACGACTCAGCAAGGCTATCCAGCACCGGGTCTTGATAGTAGCCGTTCAAGCAAGTCATGGTGATGAACAACGACAGCCGGCCTGCGTTGGTCAACGATAACGCGGCTTCGTTTGTCAGAAGCTCGCCCCTCCAATTCCCAACCGATCCGTGACCGGTGTAGTTGACTATCTTCTGTCCCTTGTTGACCGCTTCTATCAACAAGCTCCTGGCCGTGTTGTCGTCCAGACTGCCACGGTCGATTTCTTCGACTCCGAGGTCCGGGGGAATCAAGGTCCGAAGCTGAGTGTTTGACGCCTCGAAGTTGAACCCGTCATTGCGGTCCGCCACCAGCAACACTGATTCAGACCGCGCCGCGCCCCCATAGGAAACGATCTTGCTGATCATTGCAGCCGCCTCCTGCGCCGTGCGGGCAGGCAGCCGTCCCATTGCAAGCTCCTCAACACCATTCCCATCGAAGTCGGCCAGCCAACTATCAGAAGCGGTCTCCAGGTGCTGAGTATCGATCAGCTTCGTCGGAACATAGTCGCTCTCCCCGTAGCCGAGGTAGTTCTTCGGATCGAGGCTCGCATCCCCGACCAGCGCCGCGTAACCAGGTGTCTTCTCCCAGTGGGCCCTGGCATATGCCAGAAAGTCCTTAATCGCCTGCGGGCTCTTGTCGCCATAGCTGAACTCGTCATACAGATCCTCAACGTCTACGAGCGCGACTCTCAAACCCTGGCTCTCGCGGAGCGATTTCAGTTTGCCAACGACTGATGCGAAATCCCGATGGGTGATGATGAGCAGGTCCGCTCCATTTGTCGGCTGTCGCCAACTCGACGGCTGATTGGGCCTGATACCGGCAACTTGTCTCGCTTGCGAGCCCGTCAGCGCAAGCAGGGTCCGCTGACCGGCGCCCGCCGCCGCTGCCGTAACCGCGTACCCGCCTTTCTGCGGTTTAATAACCGTCGCAAGTTCCTGCACCGAGTCGGGGTCGGTTACGTCGAAGACTCGTACGTCGCCGCTGGTGAATCCATCTACCGTAAACTGCTTCGCGCCGTTCGCTACAAACCTGAGCGCGTTGCCGTCCGCCGTATAGCTGTGCTGAAAGGTGATCCGAATCGAGTCAAGGAGACTCACGTCCGTTTCGCCGGATTGCGCGACCAATCTGACGAAGTTGTCTCCCTCAATGAGGTTGCTGTTCGAGACTGGAATCTTGGCCACGCCTCTTGATTGACCGCCAAAGGCAACCGATCCCACTTCTGCTCCATTCAACAGCACCTTGACCTGATGTACCTGCTGGGTCACTCCTTGTAACGCAACTTCGATTTGCGCGCTTGCGCTTGAAGCCTTGTCGATATGCTGGAGGGTGAGCGATTGCTCCACCGGTTCTCCCGCTATGACCGGTCCGAAGAAGTTCTCGGCATCGCCGTTCAGCAGCGCTGAGAAATAAATCGTTCGATCCTTGCGCTCGATGGTGTAGGGGAAGCTTGCCGAAGCAACCGGGAATCCGTTGCTGCGAGCCTTGAGTATCCGCTGGCCGGGCCGCGACCCTGCCACAAGCCAGTAGACTCGCAAGTCACTGCTCGCCGCATCGAGTCCAACTCCATAGAACTCGACTGCGTCTGCTGGATCGAACTTGCCATCCTGTTCGCCCTGAACTCTGATCGGCATTTCGCGTCCATCGACGAACAATCGCAAGAAGCGCGGATCTACTTTCGAGTCCAGCCCTGCGGCAACAAGCTCCGGCTGAGTTACGCGATACCAACCTTCACGGTTTACCGATAGCTTAGTCGCAGCGCCGCCTGCCAGACCAAATGGAAGCGCAGCTTGAGCCAGCTTGGCCATCCGCTCCACAGCCGTAGATCCAAGCCCGCTGCTCATCTGGGCCTGACGTAATCCCAGACGCGTCAGCATCGCCGCCTGCTGCTGCACTGCAGCACTGATGCCTTTTCCAATTGGAGTGCCCAGGGCAATCGGACCGTTCCAGGAGCTCTTGCCCTTCAGATCTATGTCTTCGAGTAGGTACTTGACCGGCTTGCTCGATGGCGGCGTGTCCGACCACACGTAAGAATTGCCGGAGGTGAGCTTTGCATCAGGTCCCGCCAGCAAGGCGGATCCTGCGACAAGTTGGGGAGTAATGCGAACGCGACGTCCGTCTTGTTCTCGATATACGTTGAAGCCGAGATTATCGACCTCGGCGCCGGTCCGCCACTGAATCAGCACTCGGCCATCGTCGGAAGCGTTGGCCATAAATGAGGTGAGCTTTGCAGCGGTGGGTGCGCCCGGAAGCGCGATCTCCCACATCCCGCGTCCGTGGGTTGCTACGCGCAGGATGCGATGCGAAGGCTGGATCGCCATGTCAAATACGCTCGATCGGGGAAGCCCGGTGCCGAACGGGTTCCAGGTTCCGCCCGAGTCGGTTGAGGTGTAGACGCCAATGTCTGTGCCCGCATACAAGATCGAAACGCCGGGATGCGTTGGGTCAGCGGCATCGACAGCGAAACCATTGACCGGAATGCTGGGGAAGCCATTCGCCGTAGTGCCGATCGCCGTCCAGGTGGGCGTTGCGGAATTCAGGTTTGTTGTCCTAAAAACGTTGCCCGCCGTCGAAGGGTTGGTGTAGTAGCCTATCGTGACGTAAGCCGTATTCGAATTTGTCGGGTCAATAACGGTCCTCCCGATGTGGCGGTTGGTCGTGCTACCCGTCGCGTTGGTCGGAAACGGGAAGGCCGTGTTTGTCAGTGTGGTGGAACCCGTAGTGGTCGCGAAGACATTGCCGTTGCGCATGCCCACAATGCGAACGTTGTCATCAGTCGGCGAGATGCCAATCGCAGAGACAGCGACGCCCGCTATCAATGGGTTCTGACTTACGATCCCCATCGTATCGCCCTGGTCGGTGGAGCGGTAGAGTTTGTTCGTGCCGAAATAAAACGTGTTTGGAGAGCCTGGCCCCAGTGCCATCGGCGCGTAAAACAAAACAGTGTCGGCGCCGTTGAGGCCATTTGTGGCGGCAAACGCCGTCCCATCGCAGGAAGGCGTCGCATCTACGCCACCGCCAAATCCGCGAAACGCCCATGAGTCCTTAATCGCAAGACATGCCCCAAGTTTGGTGCGATCAAAGCCTATGAGAGTATTCGTCAGGTTGAAGAAGGTGTGGTACATCGTGACATTAGTCGTATCGGTGGCGCTCTGGTCGATGAGGGCGAAACCTCCATCGCCGCCTTCAGCCGAGGTCCAGTTGCCGGGGGTGTTGCCTTGCTGAGCCTCTGTGCCGTTGTCCTGAGTGCCGCCGATAGTAAAGTTTTGATTAAGTGGATGCACGGCCAGGCTTACAAACTGAATCACGCCGAGCTGCCCCTGATTCTGGCTCAGCCACGGCGTGGCCGCCGGCGCATCCTGTCGTTTGAACACTCCTCCGTCTGTAACGAACCAGACAGTGGTAGGGCTCGTCAACGTATCGAAGGCGAAGCCGTGAGAGTCGGCATGCAACCCCGTATCGTCGCGCGTGAAGGTGGCGCCGCCGTCGGTGGATCTCTTTAATACGTCGGGACACGTGCTAAGGCCGCTACGGGCATTGCCGCCAAGGTAAACGACGCTGGCGTTATTCGGATCGACTCCGATGGGATTGTCGTAGGCACACTGCCCGCCGCAATAGCCTTCAGCCGCGACGAGGGGCGCGGACCACGTGACGCCGCCATCTGTTGACTTCCTCAACCTTCCGGCGTTGGAGCCACAACCAGCACCGACAGACGGTTCGTTGGTACTGCAATAGACCGTCACAACAGAGCCGACCTTGTTGATCGCCAGCCTCATAACAAGCACGTTGAATCCCGGGAACAGCGTCTGTGTAAAGGTTGGCGTTGCAACGAGCGCGTTGGTCGAGCGATAGACTGCGCCTCCCAACGTAGTACCGGAAGTAGTTACAAGGAGATTGTTAGGGTTCCCCGGCTCCAAAGCCATGTCGAAGATAGACGTGTTTCCGGTCGCGGGACCGCTATCCAGGCTGCCGTCTGTATTCACAATAAGCTTGGTGAATGTGACCGACGCGGCGGCGGCTGTCGCATTGGTCGAGCGATATACACCTCGAAGCCCCAGTGGGGGAACAAGGTTGCTTAGTGCATTACCGCCAGCTCCAGCCACGCCCGTCGCGGTCGAAACGTAAATGATAGCCGGGTCGGCTGGATTGACGAGTACCTGGCTGATGGCTCGCCCCGTAAAACAGTTTGTAGTAATCGCGCCGCCGCCGCTGCCGGTGGTAATTGACGGGTTGATCGGCCCGGTCAAATTAGCGGTCGTGTCCGCATTATCTATCCGGTACACGCCCACGCCAAAAAAGCTATCCCCTGAATTATTCGGCTCGCCCGTCCCGACATAGAGTATCGACGGATTGGATGGAGCAAGCGCTATCGCTCCTATAGCTAACGACTGCGCGGTATCAAAGATCGCTGTCCAGGTCGTGCCTCCATTAGTTGACCGCCACACACCGCCCTGCGCCGTGCCGATATAAATCGTGTTTGAGTTGGCGGGGTTAACTACGACCGCGGTGCCGCGGCCGTTGACCGGTGTTGTTGCCGGAAACTGCTGGGTCTGTCCGTTCGGCAGGTTAAACGGACCGATCTCCGTCCAGGTCGTGCTGCTAAGCTCCGGCGCATTGGTCCGCTCCTGCTGCTCCATCTGACGTAAGGCGTTCGCGCGCCACCGGGGGTCAAAATTCTTTCCTTCTACATCCATTCCGCGCAAGAGATTGATATGTTCATCACGCAACCTCAAGTAGGTCTCTTTATCTATTCGCCCCCGGAATCTGGGAGGCACATCGGCGTCCCCTTCCTCCTGGTCATCGGGCGTAGCCTGAGTGGCGAGGGGCAGGGACGGTAGGCTCTTTGATTTGTCCTGGGGGCTCTGCGCCCGAACTTTGCCCACGGTATTCGGAAGGGCAGCGATTCCCGCCGCAAATATCACGAGGCAGAGCACGATGAGAGCTCGACGCCTCCCCGCAGAATTGAAACTGCCGCTTTGAGCACCCGTTCTTGAAGACTTGGATTCGCCTGTCGTAATCATGATCAAACTCCTTTTTGCAAATCGGGGCGTCGCACCAGTCTCCTGAGGCGAAGAGGCTCACAGTAGATGCGCGCTCTCCGGCGTAACCTTGGTTGCCTTTATTATCTTTCAGAGACGTTCTCGCTCAACAACTCGGCTTTTCAAGCGCGTCGCAGCATGCGACATACGGTTTCAGCGGTTCTTTTTTTCTTGATCTACGCCATCCTATTGCCGACCGTCAGCCGGGTCAAGAGGACTACCCGCAGTTCAAAAGAGAATTATCCGGCCGCGACGCGAAACGGCCCGATCTGGATAACATTAAATGCAACTGAGTCGTAGAGTTTGACCGGTTCCGTGTTCAATGCGACCATTGAGCAGTGCCGAGATAGAAACGGAGAACGCCTTATGGGACGCGCTGCCAGACTGACATGCGGAATCGTCTTCTGCTTGAGCTTGACTGTGCCGGCGGCTCATCGATTTCAAGCGTGTCTTCCGGACGATGTTAAAGCCACCGACATCGTCTCGGTCCAGGCTGCCCGGCCTGGAACGGCCGCGGGTGAAGCGAAGAGAATCACCGTAGAGCAGAAGTTGATGGCTTTGAAGGCGCGATGCAAGAAAGGAAAGCTAGTCGACGATTCTGGAAAAGAGATTCGCTTCTACCGGCTTGTTGGTTGCTGGGGCAATCCGCCGGCCGATTACCAGGAGATTCTTGCCCGGCAAACCGAAGAAATCGAGAAGCTGAAGAAACAATATACGGTAATAGAAATGACTTGTAATCCCGACGGCGGACAGCGCCACTGACGCTTAGTTACTTCTTCGAGCGTCGATGTTCCACCGCCTTCGCAAGACACAAAACTGACAAACCGGGTTTTCGACGCGCCCGCCCGACCCAGCATCGAAGGAACCAAAGTAAATCAACAGAGGTTACTTTAGCTTCATCGACGGATCTCCCAACAGTATCCATGTCAGGCGAATGTCTCGATCAGCGACTGCCGATTTCCCTTTCATCGTAGCTTCGCCAAGCGTAACTGATCCACCACCGAAGATCACCCGATAAAGCTCCTGGTTGATTTGGCTCTGTC
>DATMCM010000293.1:0-3168 GCA_035558335.1 Blastocatellia bacterium
CAGTTCGAACTCAACCCGCCACGAGTTCACGCGTCACCTACTCTTGCCGGCCTGCAGCCGCCAAGATCAAGTCGGCGATCTCCTTGGGATGAGACACCAGAGACAGGTGACCTGCCTCAAGGTCAACAGTGGTCGCATTCATGCGTTTTGCCAGAAGTCGTTCCAGGTCGGGATTGATTGTCTGATCGAGTTTCACCAACGGGGCACTTTGTCCTCTCGGGCAGCGACGGTATGGTGACCATCTCGCCCAGGTCGTCTGTTGAACTAGCGTCCACCGCCTCTTAGAGGTCTCCCATGCCGACCGCCTTCAATGGAGTCACGATCCTGGCGTTAGCAAACGCCAGTTCGGACCGGCTTGACAACACAAGTAAACGCCGTCATTTTTAAGATGATTTATGTCATCTTGATATGGAATCGCCAGCGGTTGTCGGAGGGTCTCTAGCGCGACCGTGGATCGAGCCGGCTGCCATACGGCATCAAGAAGAATACGGCAATGAGAGAGGAATGTTTCCGACAGGGCAGCTGCCGTTGAACCAAAGGGAGGTGAGCGACAATGCAGGCAAACAAGCTATTCGATCTGGGCGAGAAGGTTGCCCTGGTGACCGGCGGATCGCGCGGCATTGGATTCCAGATGGCGGAAGCTCTCGGAGAGATGGGCGCCAAGCTTGCCATCAGCGCCCGAAAGCAGAGCGAGCTTGATGCAGCGTCAGCCGCTCTCCAGGCAAAGAATATCGAGGTGCTGACCGTCGTGAACGATCTCGGCTCTGCGAGCCCAAGCGCAGCCGAAAGCCTCGTCAGCGCCGTCCTTGACCGCTATGGCAAGATCGACGTTCTAGTCAACAATGCTGGAACGGTGTGGGGCGCCACAGCCGTTGCGCACACCGAGGAGGCATGGCGCAAGGTGATGAGCCTGAATGTGGATGCATGTTTCTTTGTTGCGCGCGAGGTGGCGCAACGCTCGATGATTCCGAACAAATCGGGCAAGATCATAAACATTGCGTCCATTGCGGGGCTCGGCGGCCCCCGACCTGACGGCAAGGTTTTTGCAGTCGCCTACAACACGAGCAAAGGCGCGCTGATCACGCTCACGCAAGCTCTGGCCACCGAGTGGGGCAAGCATAACATTAACGTCAATGCCCTTTGCCCAGGCTATTTTCCGACAAAGCTCTCGGCCGGACTTGCGGATAGCGCCGGGGAAATCGTGAAGGTGACGCCGCTTGGCCGCGCTGGTGGCGAGTACGACATCAAGGGACCAATTGTGTTTTTTGCTTCCGAAGCGTCGCGCCATGTCAGCGGTCAGGCACTTGCGATCGACGGTGGCGGGTCCGTGGTTATCCTGAATTGATCCAACCCTCCTGGTTTTCCGGTGACGCTAGCTGTGCGCGACCAGGGATTTCAACGCCTCTGCGGTGCAGTTCAGGATTTCGAGAGAGAGCTGCTCGTCATCGACTGATCGCGCCATCGCGACTGCGCCAACCAGTGCGGAAAGCGCCAGCATCGAATCGCGTCGTACCGCCGGCCGGCGGCGCCCATCTATCATGTCTTCAATCAAAGCAAGATACAGCTTGACCTGGCGAGTGTAAGCCTGGCGCACCCGTTTCCCTCCGCGCCAGGCCTCGCTGGACAATGCCGCGACAGCGCACCCGCTTCCCGGGGAATTGCGATGAGCACTGGAGAGATATCCATCGACAATCGTCCGAAAGCGATTTTTTCCGGAAGCCTTAGGACCACTCGCAACCCGTTTGGTCCCCTCGCCAAGCGCGCGTTCGACCGCCTCGTCGATCAGGTCTTCTCGCGAACCAAAGTGACGATAGAACCCGCCGTGGGTTAGACCGGCCTCTTTCATCAGATCAGCAACACCAATGCCGTCCAAGCCTCTCTCGCGCACTCTCGTCGCGGCGATCGCGACGATGCGGTCATGATGCTTGTCCTTGTCTGCCTGCGACGTACCCACGCTTCTTTTCCTTTCGATGCCTACTTGACAGTCAGGAGGATCAACGTCATCCTGATGACGATTATATCAATCATCTTGAGAGCCTGTTTCCCGAAGGGAAAGGCTAACTCGACGGGCGACCTCTAACGGCTGGTCTTGCCTCCGCAGTCACAGATGGAAGCTTCCATGTTAGCTCCCCTGAAGCAATTTGTGATCACAGAAAACTCCAAGGCCTATTGGCGAATCACGTTCGGTAACCCGCCGCTAAATCTGATCAATCCCGAGACCGTCCGGGAACTCAAGGTGTTGATGGAGCTCATCGAAGCTCAAAAGGATCTCCGCGTCGTTGTCTTTGATAGCGCAAACCCCGAATTCTACTTCGCCCGTTACGATTTGTCGCGCGCCGCCGAAACGCCGACAGAACCGGGTCCGACCGGGTTTCCCGCTTGGATCGATTTCATTCTACGCATCGCGCAATCGCCCGTCATTAGTATCGCATCGATTCGCGGGCGAACCCGTGGGGGCGGCAGCGAGCTGGCGCTTTCCTTTGATATGCGGTTTGCCAGCAAAGAGAGGGCCATTTTCGGTCAGCCCGAAGTGGCTGGGGGCGTCCTGCCTGGCGGTGGGGCGAACGAACGATTGCCGCAACTTATGGGAAGGGCCCGCGCGCTCGAGGTCATCGTCGGAAGTGATGATTTCGATGCCGAGACCGCCGAGCGCTATGGCTGGATCAATCGGTGTCTTCCGGACCGCGAGCTGGATGGATTTGTCGACAATCTCGCCAAGCGGATTGCGTCATTCGATTCACAGGCGGTCGCAGAGGCCAAGCGGCTGGTAAATCGAACGACTTTGCCGCGGCCGGAAGACTTTCTCGAGAGCCAGACTGCCTTTCTTGCTGCGGCTCGATGGCCACAGGTGCTGCCACGCGTGTTGAAAGCCAGAGAACGGGCAACGGCGGTCGGATTGGACTTTGAGCTGAGGCTCGGACATCATCTCGGCAATCTCTGAAATTCATTCGCAAAAAGACTGCTGCCGACGGTGTTTGCCGGCTGGGGGAGGAGGCTTCTCACACATGACCTCGCAGACCGTAGAAACAGCGACTCTATCTGTAGAGGCCGCGGGCGCGCTTGGTTTTCGCAATACTTCTGTCCGCATTTGAGGAGATCGCCGGATGTCGGGAGTCGAGGGGAAGGTGGTTGCAATCACCGGCGCGAGCAGCGGAATCGGCGAGGCGA
>DATMCM010000294.1:0-15858 GCA_035558335.1 Blastocatellia bacterium
ATGCAGGCAGATGATCCACCAACTCGGTCAGGAAGTACTTTTCGGTCGTATATTCCTTGATCTTCGCCGTGTACTCCGCGTTTACTCGTGAGGCCGAAGCCGCTGTTTTTGTCTTATCTTGTTTCTGACGCTTAAAGAACTGCCCGGATGCGCGGCTGGTTGCGGTCATCGCGCCGAGCATCGAGCAACCAACCAAGAGCACGCACGCAAGCCTGACTTGAAATGAACTTCTAGGATTCATCTTGGCCTCCATAGGTAAATTCTGATAACAGGATTCTGGGTAGAATAAACAGAGATAGACGAGACATACAAGATCAAGCGGGAATGAAGCGGTTGAAAGCGATCCTGTCCCTCGTAGCTTTCCCGAACGGCCGAATGAAGCGGGCAGAGCGTGCTCGCGTCCGCGCCAGTGGAAGCACGGTCACGAGCGCGCCCGCCTGACAGTGAATACTGCAGAGGCCTAGCGACGGTTACAAAAATTCTGCTGCCACGGTTGGGCTGTGAAAACCGCGCGTACCGGCCCGTATCCCTCAACCTAAGTGGTTCGCCACCGAGCTGTTTAAGAAGGAGCTAGGGGCCTGATCTCCGGTCTCAGAGCGGAGCGAAGTTTTCTAACTAGAAAGAACAGTTTCACGCAAAGGCGCAAAGGAACGCAAAGGCGCAAACTGCTGCCGAGGAGTCTTGGAACCTTTGCGGTCCTTTGCGTCTTTGCGTGAACCCTACCCATGCGATCGAGATCGTACGGTCGGGACTCCTTCGCCACGCGCGAGTTGACTTCAACTCACGGAAGTCATACTCTGCCGCATCGTGACTCAGGTCGCGGAGGTTGCTCATAACCGACGTGGATTCAAAAGCAAACAGCGCGGGAAGGCCGCCGTTCGGGAAGGCTGAAAATCTCACCCTTGGAGGACAGATGAGGACAACTGCGTCGGTTTTTTCGATCATACTTATTCTGGCAGTCAGTCTGCCGGCACGAACTCAAACCGCTTCGAAGCTCGATGAACTGAAGCACGAGGCGATCAATGAAGTAGCCGCGATGCAGACCTTCACTCAGCAGATGGTCGATCAGATATTCAGCTTCAGCGAGCTGGGCTTCCAGGAATTCGAAACCTCCAAGTACATAACCGGCACTCTCGAGAAGAACGGCTTCAAGGTCGAGCGCGGAGTAGTCGGCATGCCGACCGCCTGGGTTGCCAGCTACGGCTCGGGCAAACCGGTCATCGGATTCATCACCGACATCGACTGCATACCACGCGCCTCGCAAAAGCCCGGCGTCGCCTATCACGACCCGATAGTCGAAGGCGCGCCCGGCCACGGTGAAGGTCACAACTCCGGCCAGGCAGTCAACGTGACCGCCGCGCTTGTGTTGAAGAAGCTCATGGAGAAATACAAGCTCGCAGGCACGATTAAGCTCTTCCCCGGTGTGGCTGAAGAGCAGCTCGGCTCGAAGGCTTACTTTGTGCGCGCAGGCCTGTTCAAAGACCTCGATGTGATGTTGGGCTGTCACGTAAGCGACGGATTCACCACCGGTTACGGGCAGGGTTTTGCCAGCAGCGGTTTGGTCTCGGTTCAATACTACTTTCACGGCAAAGCTGCGCACTCGGCCGGCGCACCCTGGTCCGGACGCAGCGCGTTGGACGCGGTCGAGCTGATGAACGTCGGGTGGAACTACAGACGCGAGCATCTTCGTTTGCAGCAACGATCGCACTACGTGGTGATCAACGGGGGCGATCAGCCGAACGTGGTGCCGTCGGAGGCCGGAGTCTGGTACTACTTCCGGGAGCTCGATTATCCGCGCATCAAAGAGCTGTACGACATCGGCAACAGGATGGCGCAGGCCGCGACGATGATGACTGACACGACGGTGACGCAACGAATCGTCGGGTCGGCCTGGCCTCCGCATTTCAACAAAGTAATCGCCGAGGCTCAGCAGAAGAACATCGATATGGTGGGCATGCCTGAATGGAGCGAAGCCGATCAGACTCTTGCAAAGGCATTGCAAAAAGAAATCGCTGCCAAGGTCGAGGGGCTCAAGACGAAGGTCGACAAGCTCGAGGCGCCGAGGGAGCCGCAAAGCGGCGGCTCGGACGACGTGGGCGACATCTCGTGGAACGTGCCGATGGTCTACCTGCGCTATCCGGCTAATATTCCAAACCTGCCGGGGCACAGTTGGGAGAACGCGGTAGCGATGGCGACTCCTATAGCACATAAGGGTTCGACGGCGGGAGCCAAGGTTCAGGCGACAACGGCGCTCGAGTTCTTGCTATCACCCGAACTGGTCAAGCAAGCGTGGACCTACTTCAAAGAGGTTCAAACTAAGGACACGAAGTACATCCCGCTGATGGGAGCGAATGATCAGCCTGCGATTGAGCTGAACAAGGAGAAGATGGAAAAGTTCGCGCCTGAGTTGAAGAAGTACTATTACGACCCGACGAAGTATAAGACGTATCTGGAGCAGCTCGGGGTTCAATACCCGACGGTGCGGAAATAGCTAAATGCCCTGGAGACCAAATGAGACTAATCGTGACAGGCCTAGTGATTATTGCGATTGCCGGTTTGATTCTAGCGGCCTTACGTTTGACTCGCACTACCGTTGTGCCTGCCGGTGAGGTGAAGAAGCCTGAGACCTTGGAGACCAAACTAGGCGTCCTTGCCAAGTGTGGACTAAGGCTGGCGCAGCCATTTCGGATCGATGATTTGTTGGCATCGTGGGATCGAACTGACTATGAGAAGGAAGGTTACAACCTCGTTCTCGTGGGCCTTGGGATGACCGAGGAAAAGGAACCCTGGCGAAACCATTGCCTGAATCTTTGGCACTTTGATACCGAGTGCATAGAAGATCATGGCGACTATAAGAGAATCGCGGATCGCTTTGTGGAAATGGCTGAAGGCTCACTGCCACTAGAGAACATCCGTGACTACGTCGACGTCGAAAGAAAGAAGGCTTGGCTGTCGTTTACGTTCCGAGGAAATGAGACCAAGATTGACTGCAAGGTCGAAGATGATTGGGTGGACGAGCGCGTCTTCGAGACATTCGTCGACGTCCTGAAGCAAGCGGACCCATCCAAAATATTCATCTATTACAACCTTGGCGGACAGGATTGCATTATTGGCTGTGTAACTAGAGAACAATATCGCTGCTTGAAAACCCATGACATCGGGTTTGAGGCCTTGAAGTGAGCCGGTAGCCTTTGTCGGCTAGCTTGGGACTCCGGATTCGGTTGCTGGGATTTCGTGTTTCCGCGGCACGAATTATGCAGCGTTCATCACTTCCTTGAACTCTTTCACAAACAACTTCATCTCCGCCATCGTGCCGAACGAAACTCGCACGTGTTCAGGCAAAGAAGGAAAGAGGCGACCCACAATCACGTTTCGCTTCTTGAGCTCCTCTATCACCGGCTTTGCCGGGCGGCCCGCTCCGATCATCACGAAGTTTGTTTCCGACGGAATGTACTTGAAGCCCATCGCGGCGAGCTCGCCGCACACGTAGTCGCGAACCTCGGAGTTCAGCTTGCGCGCGCGACTGACGAACTCGCCATCGTTCTTTAGCGCAGCCAACGCCGCCGCGGTAGCGAGTTGATTGGGATTATTTGCAAGCCTGCGTTTCGCCATTCGCTGGATCAAGTCTTTGCGTCCAATCGCATATCCAATCCGAAGCCCAGCCATCCCATAGATCTTAGAATAGGTGCGCGAGACTACCACCGGAAGGCCTTCCTTAACATAGCGCAAACAGCTTTCATAATCCGGGCGGTCAACGTATTCAGCGTATGCCTCGTCGCTAAGCAGCACCGCGCCGCGCGGAAGCCTTCGAACGAATCGCTCGACTTCCTGTTTACCGATCAACGTGCCTGCAGGGTTCGAAGGATTACAGAAGAAAATCAACCCCGCGCCCAGACTCGCCCTAAGCATGCGCGGCAAGTCGTGCTTGTAGTCCGGCGTCAGGTTGATCTTGACCGACCGCGCGTGAACAAACGGGCAAGTCGAAACGACCGCTTCGAACGTCGGCTCGGCGACGACCGCCTGGCGCGTTGAGTTGCAAAAGGCCTCGGTTGCCATCCGCAGGATCTCGATCGAACCACAACCCAAAAGCACGTTCTCTTTCTCAACGCCGAATCTCTTGGCGATCGCATCCTCGAGTGCCTTTGGTTCTTCAATCGGGTAGCGGCTGGACTTGGGATCGATTGCACTTCGCACCGCTTCGGCTGCGGATGGGGAGAGCCCGTACGGACTCTCGTTGCGGCTGAGCCTGAGCGGCTCGGGCGATGCCGAGACCGCAGCGAGAGTCTTACCCCGAGCCGGGAGGTTCAGAGCCGACGAGACCGCCAACCCAATCGAACTTGAAACAAAGCTGCGTCTGGTCAATGCGTGCTTGTTTGCCATGTCGAGTCCTCCTGATTTGGGCGGATACTATCAGAGGGTCAAACAGGGAACAACGTCGGTTTCACGCAAAGGCGCAAAGGACCGCAAAGCCGTAGATTGCCGGGATCTGCTTTCATCTTTGCGATACTTTGCGTCTTTGCGTGAAATCACCTTCGTCAAGAGATCAGGTATCCCTTTGCTAGCTCTTCAAACGAACCGACTTGCTTAGACTGCCAATCGTCATCGCGTTCGAGCTCCTTCGCCAGAAGCTCCGCGACTCGCGGCGCCATCTCAATCGCCGCTCTCGCATTCAGGAACAACGCGCGCGTTCGACGCGCTAGAACATCCTCGACGGTGCGAGCCATCTCGGATCGCGCTGCCCAGATCACTTCGGCGCCGCAATAGGGCAGGGCCGAATGCAGCGGCTCGCCTCGACTTGGATCCGCGTGAATCAGGTCCTGAATCGCAAGCGCGTCCGATCCGTACATTCGAAGACTGCCAAACTTCTCGGACTGACGGTGAAAGCCGTGAATGTTCAGATTCCTGGTCACGCACGGTTTCTCCGGAAGCCTCGCAAGCGTCGCAGCCTGATTGACGCAATCCTCCGCCATGTTGCGATAGGTGGTCCACTTGCCGCCTGCAATCGTCAGCAACCCGGAGCTGTCTATGTGAATCGTGTGATCTCGCGAGAGTTCGGCGGTGCTTGAAGCTTCCACGCTTTTGACCAGCGGCCGAATGCCGACAAAGACGCTCAGCACGTCGCTTCTAGCCGGAGCTTTCTCGAGGTACTGCCCCGCTGTTTCGAGAATGAACTCGATCTCGTCTTCAAGCGGCCGCGGTTCAAGCACCGGTTCGGTGATCGGCGTGTCGGTTGTGCCAACAAGCGTGTGGTTGTGCCAGGGAATCGCGAACATCACGCGGCCGTCGCTCGTGTGCGGGACCATGATCGCGCTGTCACCGGGAAGAAACGATCGATCGAAGACAAGATGAATTCCCTGGCTCGGAGCGATCATCGAAGCCGCGTTCGGGTCGGCCAACCGCCGCACCGAATCGCTAAACGGACCCGTCGCGTTGATTACTACTTTGGCGAAAGACTCAAACTCGACGCCGCTTTCGACATCAGACGCCGCGACTCGATCAATAAAGCCGTCTTCATCGCGCGAGAGCGCCGTCACGCGCGCATAGTTCAGCAGCGTAGCGCCCTGGTCGGCCGCCGTCGCCACCAGATTGATCAACAGCCGCGAGTCGTCAAACTGTCCGTCGAAATAAATCACTCCGCCGCGCAAACCCTCGGTCTTGATCGTCGGCAGGCGCTCGAGCGTTTCCTCGCGAGTGAGAACCTGCGACGCGCCGAAGCCGTACTTGCCTGCGAGGAGGTTGTAGACTTTCAGTCCGATGCCGTAGAAGGGCGCTTCCCACCATTCGTAGTTGGGAACGACGAAGCCGAGATCGCTGACCAGATGCGGGGCGTTCTGTCTCAACAGCCCGCGCTCTTTGAGCGCTTCCATCACCAGAGAGATGTTGCCTTGCTCGAGGTACCGCACGCCGCCGTGGACCAGCTTGGTGCTGCGGCTGGAGGTGCCCTTGCCGAAGTCGCTTTGCTCGAACAACAGAACTTCATACCCGCGCGAAGCCGCGTCGACTGCTATGCCGACGCCGGTTGCTCCGCCGCCGATGACTATCAAGTCCCAGGGCTCGTCGCGCTTGAGCACGCGGCTCAACATCTCCGGACGGTTCATTTGCTTCTTACGACTCCATTCTTGCGACAACTCCGCCAGGAGTTGAATGTTTATAGAAGCAGATCGTTTCGCGCGCGCACCCCGGTGGGGTGCAATGTCTGCGACTCGCACATCGCGTGAAGTTTGATGGGCACATGGCACCCCTCCGGGGTGCGAGACCTAAGATCTCCCATATCTATAAACATTCAACTCCTGGCGGAGTTGGTAGGATAGACTCTGTAAATCTCTTCGGCCCGCTTTCTGCGCAGAGCCTGTTTTCAGATCGCGACAACGCGTCGATGACTCTCACCGTGCAACTCGGTTCGAGGCCTTGGAGTCAGCCCTATTTCCGATCACCCCTCATTCAGCAAAATCTCTTTCGCCTTGAGCAGCTCTTCCTTGTGTTGGTCGCTCACAGTCGGATACTTCAGCTTGAGTCTTCTCAACTTATCGAGGATGACCCAGCCCACCGCGAGCCGAGTGAACCACTTTCGATCCGCCGGTATGATATGCCACGGCGCCCACTCGGTGCTGGTGTGATTGAAAACGTCCTCGTAAGCCTTCATGTAGTCATCCCAATGAGCTCGCTCATTTACGTCGTTTACCGAAAACTTCCAGTTCTTTTCCGGCTGTTCGATCCGCTCGAGAAATCGCTTCTTCTGTTCTTCCTTTGAAACGTTGAGAAAGAATTTGAGGGTGACTATGCCGTTTTCGACGAGGTACTTTTCAAAGGCGTTGATTTCCGCAAAGCGGTGTTTCCATATTCGCTTGTCCTTGCTCTTCGGGGGAATTCGCTGCGCAGCGAGTATCTCCGGGTGAACGCGCACTACCAGCGCTTCCTCGTAGTACGACCTGTTGAAGATCCCCAACCGCCCCCGTTCGGGCAATGCCTTGAACGAGCGCCAGAGATAGTCGTGGTCCAACTCCTCGCTTGACGGGGCCTTGAAGCCGTAGACCTGACATCCTTGTGGGTTCAATCCCGACATCACATGCTTGATCGTGCCATCCTTGCCCGCCGCATCCATCGCCTGAAAGATGATCAGCACCGCGTAGGTGTCCTGCGCGTAAAGCTTGTCCTGAAGCTCAACCAGCTCTGCAAGTCCAGCCTGCAGGAGTTTGTTGGCTTCTTCCTTGTTCACGAAGTCAGCCTTGTGCGCCGGATCGTAGTCCCTGGCAAGTGAGATCTTTGAGTCTGGCGGCACGATCAGCTGTTTGTAGATTTCGGCAGCTTGAGCATCATTCAGTTTCTTCATTAAGGGTCTCCTCGTGGGAGCGCGGGCGTCCCGCCCGCATCGATACGCACCCGCGCTCGAAGTTGTGAGCTTGCGGGCGGTACGCCCGCGCTCCCAGGACTATGTGGTCTCCCAGCCCTTCGACCGCGACAGGGCCTCGTCCCAACGCTCACGCAACCGTCCCGCCTCGGCGCGCGGCATCCCTGGTTCAAATCGGCGATCAGCACGCCAATGCCCCAACAGCTCGCCTACGTCTTTCCAATAGCCAACCGCGAGTCCTGCCAGATAGGCAGCTCCCAGAGCCGTTGTTTCCGTCACCGCCGCTCGAACAACCGGAACATCCAGAATGTCAGCCTGAAATTGCATCAGCAGATCATTCTTTGAAGCTCCACCGTCCACACGAAGCTCAGTCAGCGGCACCCCGCTATCAGCTCGCATTGCGTCGCCCAGATCGGCGACTTGATATGCAATGCCTTCAAGCGCGGCCCTCGCGATGTGACCCGCGGTCGTTCCGCGGGTCAACCCGACGATCGCGCCTCGCGCATACTGATCCCAGTGCGGCGCGCCCAGCCCCGCGAACGCGGGAACCAGATAGACGCCGCCATTATCCGCGACCGATGCGGCAAGCGGCCCGACATCTTCCGAAGCGCGGATCAACCCGAGCCCGTCCCGCAGCCATTGCACAACCGCTCCGCCGATAAACACGCTGCCTTCGAGCGCATATTCGAGCCGATCTCCAATTCTCCAAGCAACTGTTGTCAGCAACCGATTTGTCGACGAAACTGATTTGGCGCCGGTGTTCTGAAGCATGAAGCAGCCGGTTCCATAGGTGTTCTTGGTGAGGCCGGGTGACACGCACATCTGTCCGAACAACGCGGCCTGCTGATCTCCGGCGATGCCGGCGATCGGCACTTCTTCGAGACCCAGATTTGTCGAGACCGATCCGTATGTGTCGCTGGACGATCGAACTTCGGGAAGCACGCCCGGCGGGATGTCGAAGATCCGAAGAAGCTCTTCGTCCCACCGCCCGGTCTGGATGTTGAACAGCATCGTCCGCGAAGCGTTGCTCGGATCGGTGATGTGCAGGCGTCCGCTCGTGAGCTTCCAGATAAGCCAGCTATCGACAGTGCCGAACGCGAGCTTGCCCGCTTCGGCGCGCGCTCTCGCGCCGTCGACGTTGTCGAGTATCCATCTGATCTTGCTCCCGGAAAAATAGGCGTCGATCATCAACCCGGTTCGTTGTTGAATAATCGACTCGTGCCCGTCGGCCCGGAGCTTGTCGCAGAACGGAGCGGTACGGCGGTCTTGCCAGACGATGGCGTTGTGAACCGGCTCTCCGGTCGCACGGTCCCAGACTATTGCGGTCTCGCGTTGATTGGTTATGCCGATGGCGGCGACATCGCGCGGCTGAAGGTTCGCTTCGGCGAGCGCTTCGACGGCGACGGTGATCTGCGAGGTCCAGATTTCATGAGGATCGTGTTCGACCCAGCCGGCCTGGGGGAAGATCTGTTTGAATTCTTTTTGTGCGACGGCTTTGATAGCTCCGTCGTGATCGAACAGAATTGCGCGTGAGCTGGTTGTGCCTTGATCGAGTGCGAGAATGTAAGACACTAGACCTCCTTGAACTTACTTTTTGAGAAAAGCTTGGCTAGTATAGCGCAGTCAGATTCGCCCCGGCAGTTGGAATCGACGACAGAGCTCAAGCTTTAATTTGCCTTAGCTGAGAAAAGCGAGTTCGGGTCAGTAGGCAACGAGCTTGATCTCTGAACTCGTGAAAGGAAAGAACGATGTCAGATTGGACCTTCGCGCAGTCCGATCCCTCGGAGGAACTTGCGCAGCTTCATTTTTTCTCGATAAAGAAACAGCAGCCGGACGGTGAAATCGAATTCGTGATCACCATCCGGGAGTACGTAGACCGGAACGCTTTGCGGATGCGGTTCTTCGCTCAGGCTGACAAACAGACCAACCAGAAGACCGCTCCATTCACGCCGTTTGGCTGGGGTGAATCGTTGCTGGAAGCATTGAGCGAATGCGTAAGAGCAATTCACCGCTTCCCGTACCAGGGCGAAATCGGCGAGTCCGATACGTGAGGACGCATCAATAAACAGATTACTGCGCGTCTTTCTCTGATCTGTGCGTTTGCGCTGGGCGTTCTGTCTTCGGGAGGCAATGGCGGAGCGCTGTCAACCACCAAAGCAAGCGACGCATCAGCTGCTTCGTGCTAATAGAATGAAAGGAGAATGCCTTACTAATGTCAAATGCAATAATGGTTACACCGGGAAGAATCATGCAACTCGGACTCGCTTTCTGGGGCTCCAAGACGCTTCTGAGTGCCGTCGAGCTTGGCGTGTTCAGCGAACTCGCGCACGGACCATTGAATGCGCAACAACTGACGCAGCGTTTGAAGCTTGATTCGCGAAGCGCGCGAGATTTCTTTGACGCGTTGGTTTCGCTCGGCATGCTCGAACGCGATGGCGAGCTCTACCGAACATGTTGATCGAGACCCCGGGTGGCTTCGACTACACGGGAAAGGATTGCTCCGCTTGGATAAAGGACGCCGGGTTTCGTGAAACCAGAGTCGAGCACCTGATCGGTCCTGATTCGATGGTGATTGGTATAAAATGAGAGCGCTTGAATCACTCTTCCAACCGTTTGTTCGCAGGGCGAGCCTTATCGGAAGTATGATCGGCGAGTCGATGCGACACTGCAAAACCGTGATTCTCAACACGATGGCGGACCCCAACTCCGCCAGGAGTTGCATGTTTATAGATCGGACCGACCGAGGCGGCTCACTCCGTCAGGAGTGAAATGATATCGCCAAATGGGGACATAGCACTCCTGACGGAGTGCGGCGCCCCGTTGCTCCTTGCTCTATAAACATTGCACTCCTGACGGAGTGCGGCGCCACGTGTTCCTGCTTTTTTCCACAAGAACCGCGTTCCGGGGTAAGCTTCGCGAAGCCCACTCTTAATCACGCCCGGAAGGAACCGTCATAAGAACACCCGTTGGATGAACCACCACGTTCCTGCCAGAATCACGAATACTGAGCCCACTCTCGAGATTCGCCCCGCGAGCGATTGATTCCGGTTTCGTATCGCACCTAACAAAGACGCAACAACAACGACAATACAAGCCTGGCCTATCTCTACACCGAAGTTGAACGAGAACAGCGACCAACCGAGCGCCTCTCGCGGCAGGCCAAACTCCCTCAACACTCCCGCGAAGCCAAACCCATGCACGAAACCAAAAAAGAATGCTATCCACGCTCGCACGTCGCGGCCCGTCTTGCCGACCATCAGATTGTCGATACCCACGTAGACAATGCTCAGCGCAATGGCCGGTTCAATCAGCCTGGGTGATGGATCTACCACATTCAACGCGGCGAGCGACAACGTGATGCTGTGAGCAATCGTGAAGGCGGTCACTATGCTCAAAAGCCGCTGCAAACTTCCTCCCATCAGCAACAACCCGACAATAAACAGGATGTGATCCGGGCCGGTGAAGATGTGATAGATGCCCGCAGGAATGAACTCCTTCACTACGGACATCCAGCCCTGCCGGACTCCCGTTCGATAAACAAAGATCTGATGATCTCGAGTGAGAATCTCTTGATGAACCAGGCGGTCCGCTTCATAGACGTTGAGGAACGTCTCGTGCTGCGGGTCATAGGGAAAAAGCGCGCACTGAAGTCTAAGGGCGCCCGGTTTGCCGTTCGTGTTGAATCCCAGTTCGCACGATATGGCCTTACGATCTGGAAGCGGTTCGACGCGCAGCAATTCCAATTCGACCGGCTGGCCATCCGCAAGCACGGTAAGGCGGGTCCGTATCAGCTCCTCGATCGCAGCCTTCTTTGATCCAGCGACCCCGTTCTCCAATAACGTTTCGGGCGGTTCCAAATTCAGATCGTGGGCGAGATCTTCGATGTGCAAAACAAGAGTGCCGTCAACCTGTCCCGCGTTGAGGCGAAGATCGAGGTAGCTGAACGGTACTGGATGAGCGTGAACTGCAGGGACCAAGCACACGAGGGTCAGGAGAAGCAACGCCACACGGCGTAGCATCGACTGGGCGGCGGCTCTATGTTTGGTGGTTTTGACGATAGGCAAGACACTTAACCGCAGACGGCGTAAGCGAACAAAGTCGAGATACCTCTGCGTTCTTCAGCTTCTGCGGTTTCAACTTGCGCCGGTGCTACTTCAGTTCCCCGTAGATCGCGGTGACCCCGCCCTTCGCGCGGCCCAGGTTGTAGTCCTTATACTTGTCGGGCAGCTTCAAATCGGTCACCGCCTGATCGATGGTCTTGCCGTCCTTTTTGGCCTGCTCGACGGCAGCGACAAAATCGCGCATGAACTCGCCGTACTCTTTGAAGGCGGCCCAGTCAGCCAATGGGCTGTGGCCGGGAATGACGCTCTCAACGCCTTTGATCCCCGCCGCAGCTTTCATCAAGGACTTGGGGTACTCCAGCCCGCTGCCGCCATTGCTGGTGTCGATGAGCGGAAGCGCCTTCGAGAATGCGTACATGTCGCCGGAATGCATGACCTTCAACGCGGGGAATACCACGAACGTATCGCCGTCGGTGTGGCCGCGGCCGAAGTGGTAGAGGTCGATCTTGTCGTTCCCCTTTAGCAGGCTGAGCTTGTCTTTGTAGGTCGTGCCCGGAAGAAACTTCTTACCCTCGTTGCTTTGAAACGCGGTCATGTTCTCCATCCTGGTCTTGCAGTTCTCGTGAGCGACGAACTCGACCGCTCCGGTGAACGCGCTGTTGCTCCCGACGTGGTCGAAGTGCGTATGGGTATTGATGATCATCGTCACCGGTTTTGGCGTAACCGATTTTACCTTCTCCAGGATGCCCGGTCCCATGCCCGGGACCTTGGTGTCGACAATGACGACGCCGTTATCGGTAATAAACGCGGCGGTATTCCCGCCCCCGCCGGTGATCATGTAGAGGTTCTCTTTAACCTTCTGAATCTCGAGAGCGACAGGCGCTCCCTGCTGGTGCGCGAAGATCATCGAGACAGAGCCAACAATCAAAAGGCCTAGCAACACAGCTAATCGTTTCATAAGGGATCCTCCTGAGCGCGCCTATGATATACACCGGTCGCGGAGGGCACAAGAACAGCCGTAACAATCACGGCCTGTGACAAGAGTGACAGAAAGTGTTTTGCGTCTTTGCGGAGCTTTGCGTCTTGGCGTGAAACGGTTCTGTAAATTCCAATCCTGATTGATAATTCGGCCAAGCCGAACTAAAGTGTCCCCTACCTTCTGGCTTTCAAAACAGTTGATTTTGGATCGGACGACTACCTCTCATTGATCGATTTTGGAAAGCGCTAACGGCATGGCGGTGCGGCGCAACACATTGAATGGATAGTCCTGTGGATCCGGCGTTCGATCCGATGCGTAACGACCTGCGTTTTAAAGCGATACTGAAGAAGTTCGATCCTCCAAAATGATTAATACTGACAAAGCAATCTGGGAAGCAGAATCTGAAGGCCTCGAATTACTCGATCTGACTTTGCGCGCGTGGTTTCCTGGTGATGAAGGGCTATTACAACATGCCGCAAAAAACCGCCGAGGCGATTGACGCAGACGGGTGGCTGCACTCCGGCGATCTGGCCACAATGAACGCCGAAGGCTACGTCAACATCGTCGGGCGCGTGAAAGACATGGTTATCCGCGGCGGCGAAAACATCTTTCCTGCCGAGATCGAAGCCTTTCTTATGCATCATCCCAAGATTGCCGAAGCGCAGATCGTCGGCGTGCCCGACGCGTATATGGGCGAAGAATTAGTCGCCTTGCTGCGGCTCAAACCAGAAGAGCAGGCCGAAGAGGCTGACATACGCGACTATTGCCGCGTAAATATCAGCCGCCAGAAGGTTCCGAAGTACATCCGGTTCGTCGACGGCTTCCCGTTGACCGCCAGCGGCAAAGTGAAAAAGTTTGAGTTGAAAGAGAAGATGATCAATGAGCTCGGGCTGGAAGATCTGGCAACCATGAAGATGGCCTGAAAGACATTCCAGATATTGCCAAACATCTTCCCGATCGTGAAATCGAACACGCACGCCATCCTCAGTTCGGTACGCCGGATTCAAAACGCGCGCTCGCGGCGGGCTGCCAATTGGCTTTGCGACCGGTGCATCTGTAATACCGCACCGCTACTGCAGAAGAACTCAGCTTTCGCGTTCTCGGGGCAATCACCGTTGTTAGCGACGATCAACTGGTGTTGAACCAAGAGGGGACGCTATAACGACGGCCAGATGACCAAGCACAAAGAACCCGCTTCAGGAATCGCTCCTGCCGGCGAGCAGTCATCTCCGCCGGTTGGTTACTCGTGGTACGTGGTCGGAGTCCTCACGGTTGCCTATGTATTCTCATTTATCGATCGGCAGATTCTGAATCTGCTGGTGGGCCCGATCCGCCGCGATCTTCAGATCAGCGACACCGAGATGAGCCTGCTGATGGGTTTCAGCTTCGCGGTGTTCTACACGTTCTTTGGCATCCCGATGGGCCGTCTCGCCGACACGAGGAGCCGCCGCGCGGTCATCTCCGCCGGCATCGTCCTCTGGAGCATTACGACCGCCGCTTGCGGACTGGCAAGAAGCTTTGTGCATTTCCTGCTGCTGAGGATGGGAGTCGGCGTGGGCGAAGCCGCGCTCTCACCCGCAGCTTACTCGCTGATTGCCGATTACTTTCCCAAAGAGAATCGCGCCACGGCGTTGAGCGTTTATTCGATGGGGATCTATATCGGAAGCGGCCTCGCGTACCTTCTCGGAGGACTTGTGGTCAGTTGGGCTTCGGGGCAGTCGCAGGTTATGCTGCCCATCGTTGGCGACACCCGGCCCTGGCAAGTCGTGTTCTTCGTAGTTGGGTTCGCTGGCGCCTTATTCGCCCTCTTCATGTGGTCAGTCAAAGAACCGGTGAGGAAAGGGCTTCGGATGGCGCAAGCAGCAGACGGCAAGACAACCATACGCGGTGTGTCCTTGCGAGAGACGATCGCCTACCTCAAGGCAAACAAAGTTACTTTCATCTGTCACAACCTCGGATTCGCCTTGCTCTCGTTTTCCAGCTACGGCAGCACCGCGTGGGTTCCCGAATTCTTCGTTCGCAAACACGGTTGGACAAGCTCGCAGGTGGGCGTGGTATATGGCTCGACCATCATGGTATTCGGAGCGTTGGGCATCGTGTTCGGCGGCAAGCTGGCTGACCGGATGACGCGTCGTGGCTATCGCGACGCTAATATGCGCGTGGGGCTGATCGCGGCTATAGCCTGGATCCCGACCGGCATGCTCTATCCTCTGGTGTCTAACGGGAACTTCGCGGCGGCGTTGCTGGCTCCGACAGTTTTTCTGGTAAGTATGCCGTTTGGTGTTTCGGCGGCGGCGATCCAGGAGATGATGCCTAACGAGATGCGCGGCCATGCATCCGCGATCTACTTGTTCGTGATCAACCTGATCGGTCTTGGTCTGGGACCGACTGCGGTCGCGGTGATGACGGATTATGTTTTCCAGGACGACAACATGGTCAACTATTCGTTGCTGTCAGTCGCAACCCTCGCGCATATTGGGTCCGCGATATTGTTGTGGCTCGGGCTAAAGCCTTATCTCACAAGCCTGAATCGCTTGAGGGAATGGAGCAACGTCAATCCTTAGAGAGGCGAGGAAAGTGTGCTTGTTTTCAAACCCGCGAACCGGATGTAGCGCTATGTTTGTAGTACCGCGTCGAGTTTGCGCCCCGAGCTCCGTAGGAGCGCTATGCTTGTAGTACCGAGCCGAATGCTACGCCCCGAGCTCCGTAGGAGCGCTATGTTTGTAGTACAGGATCGAGTTTAGGCCCCGAGCTCCGTAGGAGCGCTATGTTTGTAGTACCGCGTCGAGTTTGCGCCCCGAGCCCCGTGTCGAGTTTGCGCCCCGAGAAAATGTTGAGACATACCGCTCCTACCGAGCTCGCCGAGTCAACTCCCGCGTTGCTACAAACATAGCGCTCCTACGGAGCTCGGAATGCGGAGTATCAAGAGCTTAAATCCCTGGAGCGCTATTACATGAGGCGAGAGCGCGTCGATCATCGACCAAGTCCCTTTCTTGTTCTTGCCTAAGCTCTCTGATAATCTCCGCCGCGCAGCGGCTCAGATAATTCCTGGAGGACGATTATGAGAACTGGTGAAGGCTTGCGACCAAGACCCTTGTGCAATGCTTTTTCGGCGACCCTGTTCGCTGCTCTCACGTTCAGCTCGACGGCAGCGGTCGGACAAACCTGTGAGAAGCTGGCTGATCTCAAGCTGACAAACACTACGATTACGTCCTCTCAGTCAGTAGCTGCAGGCGCGTTCGCCCCGCCAACCGGCTCGGCGGCTCCCTACAAAGCACTGCCCGCGTTCTGCCGGGTCACCGGCGTAATCAAACCCACCAGCGACTCGGACATCAAGTTCGAGGTGTGGATGCCGAGTTCGGGTTGGAATGGAAAGTTCCAGGGCATCGGCAACGGTGGCTTCGCCGGATCGATCTCCTATGGCGGGCCGGCCGGCGGGCTGGGAGGCGCCGTCGCCCGCGGCTATGCTG
>DATMCM010000295.1:0-3455 GCA_035558335.1 Blastocatellia bacterium
CGCTGCGATCCTTGCCACTGCACCGAAGGGCGATGCGATTGCAGCCCTGATGGGCGGTCTCGCGGTCCGCGGCAAGCTAATCGTTGTAGCTGTGCCTGACGATCTGATGCCGATCAATGTTGTTTCAATTGTTTTCGGTGAGCGCTCGATTTTGGGCAGTTTGACCGGCAAGGCGATCGATAACCAGGACACGCTTGATTTTAGTGTCCTGCAAAATGTTCGGCCGATGATCGAGACAGTCCCGCTTGAAAGAGCAGCGGAGGCCTACGCGAAAATGATGGCTGGCAAAGCCCGATTTCGAATGGTTCTCACGATGACGGCCGGTGCGTCAAGCAGTCCAAAAGGAATCACGCGAGCTGAGGCGCGATCATGAATACATTCCAGACCGTTTTCGAGCAGCAGAAGCGGCACTTTGCCAGCGGAGTAACGAGGACTTACCAATGGCGAGTCGAGCAACTCGATCGCATGGCGCGGCTTGTCGGAGAAAATGAAACGGCGCTCCAGCAAGCGATTGCAAAAGACTTCAAGACAGCAAGTCAGGAGCAGGTCTTTGAGACACTTGCTTGCCTCGGCGAGGTAGAGTTCCAGAAAAGCCAGTTAAAGGATTGGATGGCCCCAATCGAGGCGCCTGTGCCGAAAGCACTCGCCGCTACTGGACATCGCGGTGTCATCTATCGCGATCCTTATGGCGTGGCGTTGATCATCGGCCCCTTCAATGGTCCGCTCTTATTACTACTCCGTCCTGCGATTACGGCGCTCGCGGCCGGCAATTGCTGCGTGCTCAAGCTAAGCGAGAAGCTTAATTCAACGTCTGCGTTATTGCTCGATCTGGTGCCAAAGTATTTCAAGCCGGAAGCCGTCGTCGCAGTAACAGGGCATCGCGAGGAAATCACAGAACTTCTCAAGCTTCCCTTCGACTTCATTTTCTTTACCGGCAGCACGAGCACGGGAAAGGTCATCGCACGAGCGGCCGCTGAGAATCTGACGCCGGTCCTGCTCGAGCTCGGGGGTCAGAACCCCGCGCTGGTCGATGAAACTGCCAACATCCCAGACGCCGCGAAGAAGATCGTATGGGGCAAGATGGCGTGGGGCGGGCAATGGTGCACGTCGCCCGGTTATGCCTATGTGCACGAGTCAGTAGCTGAAGCTTTCGTAGCCGAGGCGAAGAAGGCGCTGATCGCACTTTATGGTGAGCATCCGGAGAGTAATCCGGATTACTCGCGCATCATTAACGCACGCGAAGTCTCACGCCTAGCGAGTCTAATTGATCCAGCTAAAGTAGTCATCGGCGGCGAGTCCGATCCCGATGCTCGCTACCTCGCTCCGACCATTGTCTATCCCATCAGTTGGGACGACAAAATTATGGAAGATGAGGTCTTCGGACCGATTCTACCCATCCTGACTTACCGCACGCTCGACGAAGCGTTTCGCAGAATCTCAACTACGCCGCTCCCGCTGGCGGCTTTTATCTTCAGTCGTAGTCAAAGCACGATTGATCGCTTCGTTGGTGAACTATCCTTCGGCGGCGGCGCAGTAAATCAGGTCAACATCCATTTATTTGTCGAGACAATGCCGTTCGGTGGTGTCGGGCCGGCCGGTATGGGGCACTACTACGGGAAATACGGCTTCGACATGCTGACGCATGCGAAGTCGATGCTCATCTCTCCACCGGACGTTGCTATCGAACACCTTTTCCCGCCGCATACTCCAGAGAAGAATGCGGAGCTTAAAGTATGGTTCGAGTATTAAACCTATGGCCTTGGCACGTTTGAAATCGGTGGCCGGCGTTATAATTCCGGATACGGCGCTGTGTAATGCCGCTGTCGAGCTGTTGGAGTCCGGTTCACCCGGGTTTCTCTGCACTCATTGTCTTCGAACATACATTTTCGGTAGCCTTGCTGTCAGGGGCCTCGGCCGTTCGGTAGTCGACGAGGAAGCCGCTTTTTGCGGCGCGGTTTTGCACGACCTCGGGCTGGTTCCTCCTTACCGCCGCGACAATCGGTTTGAGGTGGATGGCGCGGATGCTGCCCGCCAGTTCTGCTCGAAACATCAGGTCCCGCCCGAGCGCGCCGATCTCGTTTGGAAGGCGATCGCGTTGCACACCTCTCCAGGAATCGCAACTCGGTTGGCAGACGAGATAGCATTGGTTCATCTTGGCGCCGGGCTCGAGTTGTTTGGCCTGGGCCTTAATAAAATGCCGCCGCACGTGGTCGAGGAAGTCTTCGAAAAATATCCGCGAATGAACTTCAAGGCCGAATTCCGAAATCTGTTGGTCCAGCACTGCCGGAATAATCCGGCCGCCCAAGTCTTAAACTGGACCGACGATGTTGCGCGCACCGCCGGTTGCACATTGCGGGGTCAGCCAATCCCGACGGCATCACAATTGATGTCGGCCGCGCCGTATACTGAATGACCCATGCCAGGTCAAAGCCCATCTCTCCACCTGACGTTGCCATTGATCATCTGTTCCCGCCTTACATCGCCGAGAAAAACGCGGCGTTAAAGGTGTGGTTCGAATACTAACCAACAACCAAGTCAGCTCTCTTGCGTTAATAAGTACTGCCATGAACGTTTCGACCCGCTCACCCATCAAAACCCAGGCCCGAAAGATTGACGGCTTGTCGATCCGTTATGCCGAAAGCGAACCCCGCGATGTGTCGGCAATACTCCTAAGCCCTTGGCCGGAGAGCCTGTTCACATTTGAGCAAATGTGGTTGCGGCTCGCCGAGCACGCACATCTCGTGGCGATCGACTTGCCGGGGTTCGGGCACTCGGAGCGACGGAACGATCTGCTGACGCCATCTACAATGGGCGAGTTTATCGCTCACATAGTCGAAGAGTTCGGACTTACGCGCCCGCACGCAGTCGGGCCCGACATTGGTACGTCCGCGCTACTGTTCACAGCGGCGAGGCATCCTGATCTTCTTCGGAGCATCGTCGTCGGCAATGGAACCGCTGCAGTGCCTCTTCAGATCGGATCCGTTCTGAAGGACGTCGTTGAAGGACCTCTGGAGCCGTTCCGGAAGCTCGATCCTCGCAAAGCGGTTGAGTCGGTTCTCGCTTTCGTCGAGCGATACAAACTCCCCGATCACGTGCGCGAGGATTTCTTGAGCTCGTATGAAGGAGACCGGTTTGTCGAATCGTTGCGGTTCGTCCGCTCATATCCGACGGAGCTTCCACTGCTTACCAAGCTCTTACCCGACATCGAGACGCCGGTGCAGATTATCACCGGAGATCACGATACCGGTGTACTCCCGGTCAATGGTGACTACCTGCATGAGCGGCTTCCACACAGCAAATCCGACAAGATAGATGCCGGCCACTTCCCATGGGCTGACGCCGCTGACCAATACGCCACGCTAATCATCGACTGGTGGAATGGGGGCTACCAACGGGTGTAACACGAAGCGGCAAGTGGAATTATGGAAAAACCGATCATCTCAACGAGACGCATC
>DATMCM010000296.1:0-10308 GCA_035558335.1 Blastocatellia bacterium
TTCTGCTGACTACTTGCTTCGGAGCTGGAAAGCTCGAAAGTCCGACGCCGGAACTTGACAGGAGAGAACACTGGAGGCGGACACTGGAGTCCGCCCCAAGCGAGTTTTGGTGGATGTCTGGCTTTGAGCTAATCCAGCGACAGTGATTTGACCTTGATGGTGTCGCCGTCGCGTTCACCAACTACCGTCGCGCGCAGGTGGTCAGTCTTCTTCGTGGCCTTGAACGCGGCAAGCACTTTCTTATTACCGGACTCATCGAACTTAAGGTACGCGCCATCCGCGGCAATGATTCCGTAGCCACCTTTAGCGCAAGCGATCGCGCAACTGGCGGTGTGGCCGTCAGGGTTGTCTTTTTCTTTGGCGGAACACATCGTATCGATGAGCGGAACACCCTTCCAGGTCTCGTCTGCCGCTCCCAACGCAGTGGCAGCGAGCATCAACAGAACAACAGGTATCAGCTTTTCATCCTGTTCTTCCTTTCTCTTCCGAGAATCCAGTTTGATCAGGCGCCGGCCGCGTGGCCGAGGCCGTCAAGCCGCCTGTGCGATGTCGTTTCAACTTCGGCGGCGCGCTCCCGCGATTCGGTAAGCTTTGCCAGCGTGAACGCGGCGATCGCAATCTCGACGTCGCGCACCGCCAGGTCAAAGAACATGCCGGTCGATGCCAGGTTTATGGCGATTGCAATCAGCCAGGCCATCGCAACATAGGCTCCGAGCCTGGTCCAACGCGTCAGCACCGCCAGCCCCACGATCATCTCGATGATGCCAACGATGTGCATGAATGCAGTTCCGCTTATCGGCAGAATCCGCTCCATTTGAGGACTCAAATACATCTGCCAGTTGGTCAGCAAATTGAAGAACTTGTCGAGGCCTGCTAGAAACGGGCCAAGCCCAAGCCCTATCCTCAGAGCCCACCATGCTGAGTTGAGTGTGTTGTCTTCGGACTTCATAAATGCTCCTTTCAAATGGATAGAGTCGGAAGACAAGGATTGGTTACATAACGACTTCGCAGGAACCTTGTAACCTTCAAACGCCTGATGACTCTATAATGATTAGCGGAGGTAGACGCGAGCGCGAGCCTGAGGTGAAGATGGCCGAGTTGGGAGCAACAGCCCCGGTTACAAACGATATGTTGCCCGACGAAGAGGTCGTGGCGCGCGTGCTTGGCGGCGAACTCCCGCTGTTCGAAGTAGTCATGCGGCGCTACAACCAGCGGCTGCACCGCGTTGTCCGGTCCATACTCCTGAATGACACCGAGACTGAAGATGTTGTTCAAGAGGCCTATGTTCGGGCTTACTTGCATCTCGCCCAGTTTGAGCGGCGCTCGAGTTTCGCGACCTGGCTGACTCGCATTGCGGTCCACGAGGCGCTGGCTCGAAAACGCAAGAATCAGAGACTAGTGGAGATTGACTCGATAGAAGATTCCGATGAGGCGACAATGAAGTTCTTGAAATCAAGCGCGCCGAGCCCTGAAGAAGACGCCCTGGCGAGTTCGGTAAGCATGATGCTCGAAGGGGCGGTTGATTCGTTGCCTGAGACCTATCGGTCGGTCTTCATGCTCAGAGAAATCGAAGGCTTGAGCACCGCCGAAACCGCCGAAAGTCTCGAGCTTAGCGAGGAAGCGGTCAAGGTGCGGCTTCATCGAGGCCGCGCGCTGATCCGCCGCGAGATCTACAATCGGACCGGCCAGGCCACTGCGAGCGCCTTTCGTTTTGCGGGGGCCCGCTGCGATGCAATTGTCGCGGCGGTGCTTGCGAGAATCGAGCGGATCGCGGCGAGCCGCTAACGCCGAACCTTGAGGCGACGAAGGTCCGGTCAGAGAGTGTGGTGGTAAGCCCGAAAGATCCAAGGGCTTGTACCCAGGACCAGTGTCAAATGATCGCCCAGTCCCCAGGCATCGAGTCATTCACTCAGTATCAAATCATCGCGCAATCCCCAGCCCGATTCATCGGGCTTTCCCTTAGGGGCAAGTAGGCCAGCGCTTCAGCGCTGGTGACGCTGCCTCAAGGATTCACGGAGGGCGCTTCAGCGTCCTTCTCGCCGTGGCTTAAGCCCAGTGCCATCGCAGCGATGGCTCAATGTCGCGATTGCGCCCAACGACCGGCTGCCGATTGTCCGCTCTTGAGTCACGTCCCTTCGAGAATCTTTCGCACAACAAAACAAAACGCGGTCGGCTTGAATGCCGGAACGCTCGTACGTACTCTTATGCAGTTTGAGGTCACTCTAATAATGCCAAAATACGTCGCGTTCCTACGAGCCATAAACGTTGGCGGTCACACTGTCAAAATGGATGAGCTGCGCGGCTTGTTCGAAGCTCTGGGATTCTCCAAAGTCGAGACCTTTATCGCCAGCGGCAATGTCATTTTCGATTCGTCCTCCAGGAACACAAAGTCTCTCGAGAAGAAAGTGGAAGCTCACTTGCAAGATTCACTCGGTTACGAAGTCGCGACGTTTATCAGATCGATAGCGGAACTGCAGGCCGTCGCCCGCTACATGCCCTTCAGCGAGGCAGAGCTGAAGGTTGAAACCAACAGTCTGTACGTCGCATTCCTGGCGGGTGAGCCTGGCGACAAAGCGACTCAGAAACTGATGTCATTCATGACAGAGTTTGACGACTTCCACGTCTCCGGCCGCGAAGCGTACTGGCTCTGCCGCACGATGCTCCGCGAATCCGCGTTTTCGATGGCCCGCCTCGAGAAAACGCTTGGGATGAAGGCGACGTTTCGAAACTCTACTACGCTTAAGAAACTTGCTGCAAAATACTCGTGATTGGTTTCCTTAGAGCCGCATCGTGATTTGAGCACCAGTTTCTAAATTGTGCCTGGCTTTGCAACCTACGCTATCTTTTGACTCGCCATCGAAACAGGGTATCCTCTAGCCGATCTCGGTAAGAAATGAAATGCCCAGACTTTTCGTCTATGAATTGCAGGGCTCGACCGAACAAGGCGCCGATTCCTTTCCGAAAGGAGATAGGATATGAGAAATCTGAAGATCGTCATTTTGCTGACTGCTCTGCTTATCTGCATGGGACTGCTGCTCAACGCCTGCGAAACGAAAAGTAAGGAAGTTGCGGAGCCCGCAGCACCTGCGGGCGCATTGCTCGGAACAAATGGTCTGTCCGCGACTGAGCGACAGAAGTTTTATCACTTGCCAGAAGGAAGCGAGCTTTACCCATACGCTTGGGCAAAGGCGCTGATAAGCTCTCAGACCTCAAAACCGTTTCTCGAAAACCTCGAACGGTTCGGCCTGATCCCCGATCCTCAGACTCAGGATAATCCTTATGGACTACCAGTTGGTATGACGGTTGCGAAACGGCGCGGCGTGGGGGATATCCAGATGATAGGAGTCAATTGCACGGCGTGTCACGTTGGGCAGTTCAGTTATAAAGGTCGAAACTTTCGTGTTGACGGCGCTCCCAATCTGTTTGACATAGAGATGTTCTATGGTGAGCTTGCGAAATCCACCCAGGACACTATCGAAGACCCTGACAAGCTCTGGGCTTTTGTAAAACGTTATTTGGCGGAAAAGGAAGCTCCGGCTGAGAGCGTTCCCGCTGCGCCTGCTTCCGCGAGCGGCAAGCAAGGTGAAGCCAGAGCCTATAAATTCGGAGACGGAACGCGGAAGCTCCTGGATTCCTTCGGTGACCTGACCGCGATGACAAACAAAGGCGACCTGGAGAAAGCGCTGGCGGTTAAGATTCAGGCAATTGTAAAGGACGAAATCGAGAAAGCCAAAAGCGATTACACCTCGTCGGTAGACCCGCTCGAGCAGGCTAAGAAAGAACTGAATGCCTCTCTCGAAAAAGATGTGGCGAGCTTGCTTGATAAAAAGCCCGGCGCTGGAAGTCCACTCGACTTGCCTAATAGTAAGCAGAAAGAGATGCTGCGCGAAGTTTTGAGCGACATCGAGACGAACGTTGCGTTGTTCCGCTCCTACATCAAGCTCTTTCAGAGTCTGGCGGGCGCCGGGAAAGACCCTAAGGACACGCCCGGTGGATTTGGTCGCGTCGATGCATTTGGGAGCGCGAGGTTCTTGATGTTTGGCTTGGAAAACAGGCGGCCAACGACTGCTCCGGTTTCATATCCTTACCTCTGGGGTATGAAAGACACAGCCTGGCTGCACTACAACGCAAACACGAATTCCGTGGTCGAGCGCAACATAGGCCAGGCTCTGGGGCTGGGTGCGACCTATGACGCCAAGTCTTTTGAAACGACAGTAAACATCGAGAACGCGCTGGACCTGGAATGGCTGGCTTACAATATTACTCCGCCGGTATGGCCGGAAGAGCTGTTCGGAAAAGTCGATGTTGAAAAGGCCAATCGGGGCAAAGGGCTTTATGAGGAGAACTGCGCGCGATGTCACGATAAATACGAGACGACGAGTGAAGGGCTTCACGATTACCAACTCTTTCCATTTGAAGAGATTGGGACTGATCGAAATCAAGCAGAGAATTTCCATTATCCGCTAACGCTTAATGGCAAGCCGGCCAGCTTCGCCGAAGAGAACGGGAAGGTGGTGGATCTCATCAAGGTTGCATACTACAAGAAGTACAACGTCTCCTTGGAACAGCAAAAGAAATGGGAGGGCAATCGAACCCCTATTGTCTGGAGAGACGTTCTTGCGAAGCCGGAATTTCCAAAGGTCTACCGAGCGCGTCCTCTCGCGGGCATCTGGGGGACAAGTCCTTACTTGCACAACGGCTCTGTGCCAACTTTGTACGCTTTGCTTTTGCCCGGTGATAAACGTCCGACCGAGTTCTATGTGGGCAACCGCGAGTACGATTCCAAGGACCTGGGCTATCTGACCACTCAAGGGTCAATCTCATTTAAGTTTGACACCAGCCTCGACGGCAACTCAAATCGCGGGCACGAGTATGGCACCAGCCTTACAGATGACGAACGATACTCCTTGCTGGAGTACGTGAAGACTCTCAAGTGACGGCGCTCTAGGAACTTGCGCATGCGCGCAAATAACAGAAAAGATTCTACCGCAATCACCGATTGTGCTGCACGAGGACTTGCTGAAGTGGTTGAACAGAGAAGGTAACGTCGCAGCCTTTGTCCGCGACGCTAAGAATGGCGTGTGGTTCCATTGAACTAACTTGGCTCGAAGGCGGCTGACTTAAGAAATGCTCATATATGTGAATGGTGGGACAGGGCTTGCGAGGAGCGGAACGGAGAGATGGTGTTGCTCGAAGAGGAATCGAAAGTGTGGATGGCAGATCCGCGCTGGAACAGCATTCACGAAGACCCGCGATTTCGAAACTTGCTGCATCGCATCAGGACTGACCGGGTAGTCACTCCGCGGCCCAATTAGGGCGTGGGCGCACTTCATCGATGCGGGCGCGCGAACCCGCAAGGCGCCCGTCCGATAACGAGGAAATGATGGATGAGTACATCACAACAACTTACGGCGATCATCTGGCTGAGGTGTATGACCAGTGGTATGGAGCTTATGAGGACGCCGCGATCGAGACTTTAGCGACGTTGGCACGAGGAGGTCGCGCGCTCGAATTGGGCATCGGCACCGGGCGAATTGCTGTACCGCTGGCGGCACGAGGCATCGAGGTCCACGGTATCGACGCGTCTAGTGCGATGGTTGCCAAATTGCTCGCGCGACCCGGCGGAGACTCCATAGGAATAACGATGGGCGACTACGCCGATGTCGACGTCGAGGGCCAGTTCTCACTTATCTTTGTCGTCTTCAACACGTTCTTCGCGCTGCTGACACAGGAAGAGCAGGTAAAATGCTTTCGCAACGTGGTCGATCATCTCACGCCCGGCGGCACCTTTGCGATAGAGGCCTTCGTGCCGGATGTGACGCGTTTCAGCGGCGGCCAAAACGTCAGGGTGCACACAATAACCAACGAGCGTGTCGACTTGCAGGTAGCACAACACGACCCCCTGCGCCAGCACATCAAAAGCCAGCACATCATCTTTATCAACAATGAAGCGAGACTCTACCCGGTTGAGGTTCGTTATGCCTGGCCATCGGAGTTGGACCTGATGGCCCAGCTCGCAGGCTTAGAGTTGCGTCAGCGGTGGGGCAACTGGGACCAACAGGAGTTCAACAAGAACAGTGAAAAGCACATCTCGGTTTACGAACGCGTGAAGTAGGGTTCAGCTTCAGGGTTTAGGGTTCAGGGTTTAGGGTTCAGGGTTTAGGGTTTAGGGTTTGGGGTCGAGAGTTTAGGGTTCGGGGTTCAGAGTTTGGGGTTAAGCTGAACCGGAAGGCATTCAGCCTCAAACCCTAAACTACGAACCCTGAACCTGAACCACGAACCGCGAACCCTCCGAACCGCCCCGCTACTCGTATCTCAGCGCAATCATCGGATCCACCTTTGCAGCTCGAAGCGCGGGAACTACGCACGCGGCGAAAGCGACTGCCGCCAGCAGCAGTGCTATCGACGCGAAAACGATTGGATCGCTGGCGCTGACCTCGAATAACAAACTCTGCATCAATCGGGTCAAGGCAAACGAGGCTGCCAGGCCAATAGTCAGCCCAACTGCCGCCAGGCCCATACCGCGCTTGAGCACCAACAAGAGAATGTCGCGGCGCTTCGCACCCAGCGCCATTCGCACACCAAACTCGGGGATACGCTGGCTCACGAAGTAGGACAGCACGCCGTACAGCCCAATTGCCGCGAGCAACATTGCCAGGGCCGCGAAGACACCGAGCAACGTCGTTCCAGTTTCGCGCTGCCCGAACTCTTCGCCCAATACCTCCTTCATCGTACGGATGTTCGATACCGGCTGGTCGGCGTCAAGTTCATGGACTTTGTCGATGACGGCTGCTGCGAGGCTCATCGGCGGTACCGACGCGCGAATCACCAAATCGCGCGGCGCATACCACGGCTGCGATGAGACTTGCTGGTAAGGCATATACATCTCGGCTTTTACCGGCGCTTCGGCTCCCATCTGTTTCAAGTCGGCGACCACGCCGACAATCGTTATCCACGGATCCTTTGAATCGGGATCGCTGGTCTTGAAGCGCTTGCCGAGGGCGTTCTCGCCCGGCCAAAACTCGCGAGCCATAGTTCCATTGATAATGGCGACCGGCTGGGATAATTCATTATCGCCTTCGTCGAAGAAACGGCCTCGCTCGAGCGCGATGCCCATCGTCGTAAAGTAATCCGGGCTGATCTGTCGATGGTTGGCGTCGTACATGTCGCCTCGTTCGACCGGGCGGCCTTCGATGCTGATGCCGTTGGTGCCTCCCTTCCAATCCAGCGGCACCGAAGTGGTATACGCAGCAGAGGTCACGCCGGGCAACACCTTAACTCGTTCTAACACCTGTTTGTAGAAGGCGAAGCGCCGAGCGGGTGCTTGATAGCGGCCCTCGGGCAACTGCGTGCGCAGGGACAGCACGCTTTCTGCTCGCAGACTCGAGTATTGATCGCGCAAGCGAGCGAAGGTCTTGATCAGCAATCCGGCTCCGACCAGAAGCACCATCGCCAGTGCCACTTCGCCGATGATCATCGCGTTTTGCAACCGGCGGTGACCGGCGCTCAGGCTGGTGCGCCCGCCGCCTTGCTTCAACGCGTCGTTCAAGTCGACCTTTAGCGATTGCAGGGCAGGCGCAAGACCGAATACCAGACCGGCGATTATCGAAAGCGCCAGCGTGAAAACAAGCACCACTCCATCGATCCGCAGATCAACCGAGAGACGCAAGCCTGGTGGGATCAGGTGGCTCAAGAACTCGAAGCTCCAGATGGCGGCTGCAACTCCCGCGACGCCGCCAGCGAAGGATAAGACCACACTTTCCGTCAGCAACTGGCGGACGAGTCGTGCGCGCGAAGCGCCCAGCGCAGTGCGAACCGCTACCTCTTTGCTGCGACCGAGCGCGCGAGACAGCAGCAGGTTCGCCAGGTTTGCGCTGGCGATCAGCAGCACGAAGGCGACTGCGACCAGGAGCACGATCAAGGGTCGCCGCGTCTCGCCGCTCAACTCTTCACTCAGGGTGATCACGTTGGCTCCGAGCCTGCCTGCTTCATCGGGGTGATCCTGAGCGATCTGGGCTGTGATCGTTTTGATATCGCTATTGGCCTGGTCAAGCGTGACGCCCGGTTTCAGTCGCGCGACGACTTGCAGGTAATGACCTCCACGGTTGGCCAGCATCCGTGGTGTAAACCCTGCGGCAACCCATATACGAACATCCGGATCGAGAAACTGAAAGCCTCGCGGCATCACCCCAACAACTGCGTGTTTCTCGTCATCCAGGAGGATCTCGCGGCCTATGATGCCGGGGTCGCCGCCATAGCGGGTTTGCCAAAGCGAATGGCTGATGACCGCAACTTTGTTGGCTTCCGGCCGCTCGTCTTCGTCGGCGAGGGCGCGACCAAGCATCGGTCTGACATCAAGCACTGAGAAGAAGTTCGGTGTGACGCCGTAGGCGTAGACTTTTTCAGGGACGCCGTCGCCGGTCAGATTGAAATCGCGAATCCGCAGCGCCGCCATGTCTTCGAAAACGTCGTTTCGTGTTTTCCAATCGACATAATTGGCCGGCGCCGGGGTATTCTTGGGAAAGCCGACGAAAGTTGCGTCTTCCCACACCATCACCAGGCGACTCGGATCCCCAAACGGCAACGGTCGCAGCAACACCGCCCGAACCAAGCTGAAGATCGCGGTGTTCGCGCCGATGCCCAGCGCTATGATTATTATCGCTACCGCCGTAAAGCCCGGCTTTCTCGCCATCGTTCGCAAGGCAAACCGCGCGTCTCGAATCACTGTTTCCATAGTCACTCCAAGTCTAAGGTTCAGGGTTTAGGGTTCAGAGTTTAGGGTTTAGGGTTTAGGGTTCCGGGTTCAGGGTTCAGAGTTTAGAGTTCAGGGTTCGGAGTTCAGGCTTCATAGTTCGGTGTTCATCGCTAAGCCGAGCGTTCAAGTCATCCGACCCTAAACCCTAAACCCCAAACCCTGAACTCTGAACCCTAAACCCTGAACCCCTCACCTATTCATACCTTAGCGCCACCATCGGATCGACTTTAGCCGCTCGCAGAGCTGGCACCAAACAGGCTCCCAAAGCCACTCCTGCCAGCAGCACTGAAACCACCCCGAACGTAACCGGGTCCGTTGCGGTGACTCCGAACAGCAGGCTCGACATCAATCGCGTCAAGGCAGCAGCCGCGGCAAGCCCAACTCCAACACCGATCGCCGCCAGCAGGATTCCCTGCCCTACCACGAGCATCAACACATCTTGGCGTTGCGCCCCCAACGCCATGCGCAGTCCGATCTCACGCGTGCGCTGGGTGACCGAATAGGACATCACGCCGTAGATTCCAACGCTCGCCAGAATGAGAGCCACACCCGCAAACACTCCAAACAGCGCGGTGTACAATCGCGGTTGCCACACCGACGTCGCCACAACCTCGGTCATCGGCATTATGTGAGCGACCGGCTGGTCGGGATCGAGTTCCTTTACTTGAGCACGCACAGCCGCGATCAGATTCTCGGGTGGGCCGGGAGTTCGTATTGCAAGGCTCGACCGACCAATGGGAATCTGCGCAAAAGGAAGGTAAACGGACTTGCGAGTCGACGCGTCGAGCCGCTGATGTTTCACTTCGCGGACTACGCCGACGATCGTATGCCAGGGTTCGTTATCCTCGGGAGGCCCGAAACGAATTCGCTTGCCGATCGGATCTTCGTCGGGCCAGTACTCGCGCGCAAGCCGCTCATCGATGATCGTGACCTTCGGGGCTTCGGGGCCGTCTCGCTCGTTGAAGTCTCTTCCCTTCAAGATCGCGATTCCCATTGCGCTGAAGTAATCCGGGCTGATCACGCAGTGATTGATGCCAGGCGCTTCGCCCACCGATAACACCGGAAAGCCTTCGACGGTCAAACTTCGACCCCAGTTGTCGCCCGAAAGAGGCAAGTGCGAATTCGTCCCTGCGCTTTGAACGCCCGGAATCGTTCTCACCCGCTCGAGCAACTCGTTGAAAAACGCGCGCCGCTTTTCGGGCTCGCGATACTTAGCGCCCGGCAATCCGATTTTCATCGTCAGCACGCCTTCGGGATGAAACCCAGCGTCAACGTTCTGCAAGCTTATGAAGCTCCGCATCATCAAACCCGCTCCAATAAGCAGCACAAGCGAGAGAGCGATTTCGGCGACTACCAGCAGGCTTCGAAGTCGATGGCGTCCCCCGCCTGCGGCGCTGCGTCCGCCTTCCTTTAGCGTTTCGTTCAAGTCGGGATTCGAAGCTTCAAGCGCCGGAGCCGTGCCAAACACAAAACCGGTCAGCAACGAGCAACCGGCGGTAAAGCCCAGAACTCGCCAATCGAGGTCGAACTTCATCCAGAACGGAATGTCTATA
>DATMCM010000297.1:0-8676 GCA_035558335.1 Blastocatellia bacterium
CCCGGTTCGGGTCATCAAGGTAACGGGTCGATTGGATCCCGCAGACGGCGCCGATCAACTTTTTGATTCAATCCAGCGATTTGTCGAAGAGGGCGAGATCGACTTCTTGATCGACCTTAGGAGCGTGACCTACATAAGCAGCACTGGAGTGGGAAGTTTGATCAAGTGTTACCGCTCTGTGTTGAAGATGAAGGGCCACGTAAAGCTTCTATCCCCGTCCCAGTCCGTTCGCAACATCCTTGCGATCTCGAAGCTCGACGGAGTATTTGAGATTTTTCCCAATGAGAGCGAAGCGCTGGCGAGTTTCGAGAAGTAACAGGCAAGAACGTTATCGAGGCTTCTTGTCGCGTTTGGGCGGTTCCTTGGGGCTTTCCTTACCCTTGCTTTTAACTACCGGCGGACCCGGGGGGTCCTTCTTCTTTTGCTCATTCTTTTTATGATCGTCGGAAGTTGAGGGGAACGGAGCCGCGGCGACACTACTCCAACTAAAAAGAAGAACCAAAATGGCTAGCAGAATCTTCTTCATAGCGGTTTCCAACTTCTAAGTGTCAGCGGTGACTCAATGCCTTCGATCGGGAGGTCGTTGGCCCCGGTTTTCGTTGTTCCTAACCGATTTGTCATTCTGCTTCTTTTCGACGACCCTCAGCTCGACTTTTTCCTTCTGCTCGCGTTCTTTCGAACCGTAATCTGCCTGAGCGGCGCCGACCAGCAGCGAACACGCGATAAGAATAGCACTCAACACAGCCTGACAACATTCTTTTTTGCTCATCGTCTTCCACCCGTCTCGCTGTCTGAGCGCAATCTCCGTTCCACCGCGAGGCCCACCGCTAACTCTTGAGATGTCGCGATTTGTGGCTTCAACTGCACCCAGGCTGCGTCTCCCTCACACTGTTTGAGTTTGAGCAGACACGTTTTGGTGCATCGATGTGATGCCTGGGCACCGCTGCCGAGTTGTAGTTTTCTTCGGGAAACAAGTACTGGAAATGGATGGATGAAGATCCCGCACCGAGGATGCGAGCTGCGCCGATCACTTCTTTCGTTTGTTGACTGCCTCTTTGAGCTGCTTTCCGACGCTGAATCTTACTGATTTGGCTGCTGGAATACGTATTCTCTCGCTTGTGTACGGATTGTGCCCGCGGCGCGCGCGCCGGTGCGAAACAACAAAAGTCCCAAACCCCACCAACGTCACCTTGTTGTTCCTGCGCAAGCTGTCGGTTATTGCTTCTTTTACCGCATTGATCGCCCGCTCGGCTTCTGCCTTGCTGATCAACGCCGCACCTGCGACTTTTTCGATCAACTCGCCCTGGTTCATTGCCCCTCCAAAATATCGTAGGTGTTCGGCCCGCGCTACCCCACATATGGTAGTCGCCTGCCGCGTTTATAGCATTCGGCGGCGCAGAGTGTCAACATGTTTCTTTGGTCGAGGGTCGCTGGAACCAGTTCTGGGAGCCTGCTTCAGGTTTTCGACGCAGATATGGGCGGAGGCAACCACGGATTAGGCTACGTTCAGGATGACCTTCATGGCCGACGCGTCGGCTGCTCTGTCGAAGGCGGCAATCCCGTCTTCAAGGGTTAGTCGCGCAGTTATCAGTTCAGTTACATCTATGTCGCCAGTTGCCAGGAGACCGATCGCCGGACGAAGTCTCCCGCAGCGCGAACCCACAATCGTAATCTCGTTGACCACGATTGCGGACATCTGGATCTCGGTCAGCCGGTGATGAGTGGACTTGAGCACGATTGTCCCGCGCGGCCTTACGATTGAGATCGCGAGCGGTAGTCCGGTAGCTGAACCGCTCGCTTCGATTACCACGTCGAACGGTTCGCTTTCCCACCAATTCAAGCTGCCCTTTGCGGAAGGCTTCTCGTGCTCGCTGTCCACAAGTAAGCTCCGCGCGCCGGCTCGCGTTGCCAAATCGAGCTTTGAACTATGCTTGCCTACAACCAGCATTCGGCACCCGGTGTGAGCAATCGCGCGCACGACTAGCTGAGCCAGCTTTCCGTCACCAATCACGGCGACATTGGTGGAGGAATCGATGCTAACCTGATCGAGGATCTGCAGCGCCGCAGCCAGCGGTTCGACAAAAACAGCCGCCTCGTCGCTCAATTCGGCTGGTATCTCGATAAGGTTGCGAGCGGGAAGTGAAAGATACTCCGCGAAGGCGCCGTCGCGGCCCTTGATGCCAAGAACGGTGCGGTCAGGACAGTGCCTGGCGTCCATCGCCCGGCATCGGGAGCAGTCGCCACATCCAGCGTTTATCTCTCCGACGACGCGCCGGCCGACCAGCGACGCTTCGGGCGATTCAGCGACGCGGCCAACGAACTCGTGACCCAGCGTGCCGTGAAAGCCGGCATATCCCTTCACGATCTCCAGATCAGTATTGCAGATTCCCGCAGAGATGACCTGAACCAGCGTCTCGTTCGCGCGCCGAGGCATTGGCGCGTCGCGCATCACTCGAAGCTCGCCGTCAAACCTGAGCGCTTTCATGGTGGGATTCTGGTCAGCGCGTGAATGAAAACGGCACAGAAACGCGTCCGCTTCCGGCCGGGCTCTCAACCCGAACTACGACGGTCTTGCCGGCCTTCACGAGCTTCTTGAGCTTCTTCTTGGTTCCAAATATCGCGGTCACCGTTCCGTCGCCTTGCGGGGCGCCTGAGAAGAACGTAGTCGGGAGCTGTGTGTCCTCACCGCTCTTGGTCACGGTGACGACGGCGTCGTTGTTGACGAACCCCGCGCCCGTTATCCTGAGCGAGGCCGCATCATTCGGACCGGTCGTGTATTCGACGGACGTGACTGTGGGATAGCCAAGCCTCAAGCGCAGGTGACCCCCGCTTCCTTTGCCGCTTATTTCGATCAGATAGGTTACGCCTGCGGTTGCCCCAAAAGTCAGCATCGATCTGTTTGCAGGACTGATTGAAGCGCCGAAGTCATCGCTGCAGGCAACTCGCGCGGGCGCACCACAAACACCTGTGTAAACGCTCAGCACGGTGTCGAAGTCGCTGGCTGACGTGTCAACACCCAACGTGGTGTTGCTCCCGGCGGTAAAGCTGTACCAAACGCTTGCCGAATCTGGACCGCCTGAGCAGGAAAGCGGATCATCGGCAGATGAGGTGGCGGACCTCGTATCCAGCTGGTCCGAGAACGGGAGCGAAGAAATCACGCGAGGGCTTGCACAAGCGTCATTGGCCGGACCGCCGCCGCCACCATCGTCACCCGATCCGCTGAAGTCCAACTGTCCGTAGAAGATCTCCTGTCTGCCATTGCGAGTATCGGTCCACATCAGGTGGGTCTTGCCGTTCAATGCGGCAACACCGATGTAGTCACCGATCCCGATTGGGTTGTTGTTGGAGCCCAGCACACTGGACTGAACCGTCGGGTCGGAACTGACACGGCTAACCCGGGTATTCTCGGTGAAGCTGAAGCCGCCATCCGTCGAGCGGGCGTTGTACAGGTTCATGAGCAATCCGCCCTCGTCTCGACGATCGTAGAAGGCGACGTTAACATCACCGGTCGAAGTATCAACGCTCAACCAGGGCAGGAACTGATCTACCCCGATGCCATCGTTGTTCACCAGAACGGGCAGACTGACTTGCGGGCGAAAGCCGTTTGGAGGCGTGAGCCTCAACAAGAATACATCAGCGTTGGTGCCGACACTATTCCCATTCCTGCTCTCTGCGAAGGCAATGTAGATCATCCCGCGATTCGGTCCGTTGCTGCGATCGACGGCGATCACCGGAAAGCTATTCGCCCTCGGAACGCCCGGTATTCGGTAAGCCGGATTCGGACCCGTAAGCGGCCCGACAAACCCGTAGGTAAAAAAGTCGCCGCCAGGCGCCGCCTCGCCGGGAAGAAACGTAATTCCGCCGTCGGTCGACGCGTTGAACAAAATAGGGTGCGGATTACCGATGCCTGTCCATGCTGCATACAGTTCTCCGTTAGGCCCAGTGGCAGCTGACGGCCCGCGCATATCGCCATTGTGGCTGATCGCTCTGGGCTCAGAGAAACTCGTCTCGCCGTTGTGTTTATGGGAAATGACAATTGCGGCGCGGGTCGGATCAGTGGTGCGCCAGACCACATACATGGCGCCTTTCAACGGGCTGGATGGTGAGGCGTCAATGCTCAGGTAACATTTATCGGCCTCTTTCGGGTCGTTCAGATGCCCGATGTCTACGAAAACTGGAATCGGACTTCCAAAAGATTGTCCGCCATCAGTCGATTTGAAGATGTAAATCCCGCTATCACGCGTGCCGCTGCATTCGTCACGCATAAGCACGCAGAGATAGAAGTTGCCGTTAAGGTCCGCGGCAACGGAAGGCGACGAAGCTCGACACCATACCTTCTGCGGCGTTTCGAGCGTAAGCAGTCCGTTTCCCCAGGTGTGACCGCCATTGGAAGAAAAGTAATAAGCGACACGAGTATCGCCCTTCCCTGCCGCACCGCCGCCGCCCACGGTTATCTTCGAAGCTCCGACGATTAGTTGATCGTTTTGAGGGGAAACGGTGATTGAGGTCTCGTCCCGAGGATCAGGATTCTCCAGCGAAGGGATGACTGGAACCTCAAAAGACGACGTTGGTCCGGACGCGAGAACACCGAGCCCGGAAGCCATTCCTGCAGCCCACAACTGCGCGATTGACAACACCACGGCGAAAACAGCTCTTAACATCATTCCCTCTCTGCTTGTTGGCGCTCATTGAAGGCACCCAAGATTTTCAGATTCTTTCACACACGTCGAAGCACACGCAAGGTTCGCGTCGTGCGTAACTTTCCAAAGATTTTTGTCGCCGTTATACTCAATGCTCGCATGGTCCGGGGAGTCTCATTGCAAAGTAAGCACTACCATCTGATTGGAATTTGCGGAACCGCCATGGCTTCATTGGCGGGAATGCTCATACAGCAAGGGCATAAGGTCACCGGCTCCGACGAAAATGTCTATCCGCCGATGTCGCACGAGCTCGAACGCCTGGGCATCGCGGCCCGCGAAGGTTATCGACCTGAAAACATCGTCGGGCATCCCGACATCATCGTCGTCGGCAACGCTATTACCCGAGGCAACCCCGAGCTTGAGTTTGTGCTGAACGAGAAGTTGTATTACACCTCGATGGCCGCGGTTGTTCAGGATAACTTCATTCGCGGTCATCATTCGATCGTAATCGCTGGGACCCACGGCAAGACGACGACCACGTCGCTGATGGCCTGGGCGATGGAGCGAGCCGGCGCAAATCCATCATTTCTGGTGGGCGGCGTAGCCGAGAACTTCCAGTCGTCGTTTCGCGTGACCGACGGCCGCTATTTCGTGATCGAGGGCGACGAGTACGACACCGCGTACTTCGACAAGGGCCCGAAGTTCATGCACTATCTGCCGGACACCGTCGTACTGAACAATGTCGAGTTCGACCACGCCGACATCTACCGCGACCTTGAGGCAGTCAAATTCGCATTTAGTCGTTTGATCAACTTGATACCATCGAGCGGCGCGCTCATTGCCGGTTGGGACTCGGATATTGTGAGAGAGCTGTCGAAGCGCGCGTTTTGCAAGATCGATAGTTTTGGGATCGACGAGGGCGCAAACTGGCGAGCACGGGACATCGATTTCAGCGGGGAACTGACGACTTTCACCGTCGAGCTCACCGGTCGGCGGTTTGGAAGCTATCGCACTCCGCTTGCCGGTTCTTTCAACGTGCGCAATTGCCTTGCTGCGATTGCGACTTGTGAAACGCTGGGATTCGACCGAACTGCGGTCTCCCAGGCGCTCGCCGAATTCAGGAGTGTTAAGCGCCGGATGCAAGTGCGAGGCGCGGTTCGCGGCGTGACGATCATCGACGACTTTGCCCACCATCCCACAGCGGTACGCGAGACGCTCGTGGCTGCGCGCGCGAAGTATCCGGGATGCCGGCTGGTTGCGATCTTCGAGCCGCGCTCCTACACGGCTCAGATTCGTGCCTTCCAGGAACAGTTCGAGCGCGCCCTGAGCGAAGCGGATTCGATCGTCATCGCCGGGCTGTTTCATCCCGAGCGATACACAGCGAATTCGGCTATCTCGCCGGTGGTCATAGTCGACCACCTCCGAAGCCTCGGCCGCGAAGCTGAATTTATTCCTTCAGTTGAGGAGATCGTCTCTCACCTGGCGCCTCGGCTCAAGAAAGACGACGTAGTTGTAATTATGTCAAACGGTTCATTCGGCGGGATTCACGACAAGCTAATGCAAGCCCTCTCAGACTAGATCGCTGCGCACCGCTCTATTGAGTGCTGACGCCGGCCGGCTCATCAACCATCACGCTGAATCTGCCTTTGGGTTCAATCTTCCCTCGTAGGACGTTCTTCACTCGCTTGGGCAAGAAGAATTCAGCTATCTTCGAAATGCTGTCGACCAGGTCCTTGATGTCCGTGCCACCGCGCCAGTGATCCATCACCACCCGGCGGTCTGCGCGGTTCAACAGCCTGAGTATCGAAATCGCAAGCAGATAGGCGTCATCAACTTGGCCGATGAAGGGCACGAAGTCGGGGATGATATCCAGCGGCACGATCACGTACATGATTATCCCGGCCAGAATGGCTTTGTCAGACTTCGACACGCGTGGGTCCTTAAGCAACGCGAGCAGCAACCCAAGAAGGTTCGGGATGAACAGCAGCAATTCGCGCATCTTTGCACGCTTCGCTTTTCGCTCCGACATTCTGCTCTCCTAAGACCAGAAGATGTATCGCACGTATAATAGGTTGCGTAAGGACGCGAGTCAATTTTGAAGGTGAGCAGGCGAGGTTTTTTTTTGGCAAGTCAGACCGCGCTGGCGCGCGATCAGCCGGATGAGATGATCAGTTGTCTTTCAGGGGGCGAGAGTCAGAATTCCAAAAAAAACTCAAAGCTGTCAGGCTCTTCCGACGCGCCGACCCCAAACCGTGGGCCTGCCTTTTGAAGGACCTCTGTTGCAGGCTCCGCAAGCGGCGCTTCTTCTCCGTCGCAGGCCATCAGCCGCGGGCGCTCAAAAAGCGCGACAGGTTTCATCTTAACGAAAACCTGCATATTCTTATGCAACTCGATAGTCATTAACGCTTCGCTGAGCGCGCGTGACTTGCGAATGAGTTCGCGCACCCTCATAAGACCCGCTTCGCGTTCACGACACTTCGCCGTCCGCGCTTCGGCAAGCACAGCCGTATGAGCCAGAACCGGTAGCCTGACCGCAACCGGCCGCTGGAAGCGAGCCAAAGCGACTTGCTGGCAGCCAGCCTTTGGTCGAGCCTTGGGTTGAACGGCAACCGCGGCGGCGACTACCGGCGAGGGCTCTTCCGATGGCCACGACTCCGCAAGGTCCTGTTCAAAATCCGCTTCAACGGCCTTCCTGCAAGACTCGGTGACAACCGGTTCTTGCGCGGACGTGGTCGTTTCCGCGAAGCTGTATTTCTTTACCAGGGATAACTCTGTTGCGCTCCCCGATTGGGAGCCATTCCCGAGCGCTCCGGCAATACCCCTCCACGCCTCGACAGCTGCAGAAAGACTGGGCGAGATGCTTACCTCGTAGCCGGCCATTCGCAGTGAAACTGGAACGATGGCAAGACTTATGAAGAGGACCGCCAAACCGAGAGGTGCACTTGATCTGTCCGTTCTATACATCTTGATCTCCCGATGATGCACACAACAACTGCCGAAGATGCCGCCTCACGCGTTCAAACGAGCCAGATTCGTCGATGTTCGACTTTTTTCCTGGGCTTTTAGCTCGTCTGAATCACAGTCACCGGGTAAGTGTCAGAGGCTTGTAAAAGGTTGCAGGAAAAGTGTGGGTAGGGTGTGTCGCCGCCGCTCGACCTCAACTGAATAAGCTGCCCTGATCGACGTGACGACCAGCCATCGGGAAATTCAGCCCAAGATGTTCGTATGCAAGCCGCGTAGCGGTGCGTCCTCTGGGTGTGCGGTTAAGAAAACCTATCTGGATCAGGTAGGGCTCATAAATCTCTTCGATCGCATCCTTTTCTTCGCTTATCGAAGCCGACAGAGTACCCAGTCCAACCGGGCCGCCGTCAAACTTATCGATGATCGTAGTCAGCAGCTTGCGATCGATTTCGTCCAAACCATAGATATCAACTTCCATTCGGTTCAGCGCATCGGCGGCAACCTTGTCCGTGACGCGGCCGTCGTGAAGCACCTCCGCAATATCGCGAACGCGGCGCAGGAGCCGGTTTGAGATTCGGGGCGTGCCGCGCGAGCGCTTTGCAATCTCCCGGGCGCCGCTTGCTTCCACCGACACGCCGAGAATATCCGCTGAACGGTTCACGATCACTTCCAAATCCTCAACAGGATAGAAGTCCAGATGAAGCGGAATCCCGAACCTTCCGCGCAGCGGCGCGCTGATCAAACCCGCGCGGGTCGTCGCACCGACGAGTGTGAACTTTGGGAGTTCGAGCTTGATGGATCGGGCCGATGGACCTTGCCCGATAATTATGTCGAGCTGGTAGTCCTCCATCGCCGGATAAAGCACTTCTTCTATCGCCGGATTTAGCCGGTGAATCTCGTCGATGAACAGGACATCGCCTTCTGCAAGATTAGTCAGCAGCGCCGCAAGATCGCCGGCCCTTTCGATTACCGGGCCTGCCGTCGACTTGATCTCGGTTTCCATCTCATTTGCGATGATGTGCGCTAGCGTAGTCTTGCCCAGCCCGGGAGGTCCATAGAGCAACACGTGATCCAG
>DATMCM010000298.1:0-5843 GCA_035558335.1 Blastocatellia bacterium
AGAAGAACTAATAGGTAGCAGCGAGAGGATAGCGCTGGCGCTCCCCGGTTCGGCGCCGCTTTCGGATCCAACCGGGCAGCAAGGTAAGACTAAAGGTGCGCCGCTGCGGCTGTTGTTCGTGGGCAACTGCACTCGGCTTAAGGGACTCGATTATTTGATTCAAGCGCTTGGATTACTTCGGGACCTTTCGCTCACGCTCGACCTGGTTGGCGATGTTGGTTTTGAGCCGCGCTACTACAAGAAGCTGGTGCGGCAGGCAAGGGCTCTTGGTGTGAGCGAAAGGGTGGCCTTTCATGGAGCAACGCCTCACGAGGAACTCGGCCGCTTCTATTCTCGAGCCGACATATTCACTTTCCCATCGGTGTATGAGGGGTTCGGCATAGTGTTGGCCGAAGCGATGCACGCGGGTTTGCCGATCGTCGCAACGCGGACTGGCGCCGCCGATGAAATCCTTCGCCAGGGTGAGAACGCTCTGATTGTTCCGGCTGCGAATCTAGCGGCTCTCGCCACCGCTATCAGACGGCTCGCGGTCGACCGGGAGATGAGAGAGCGCTTCGGACGCCGCAGCCTCGAGCTGGCTGATTCTCTTCCTACCTGGAAACAAACTTGCGAGATCGTTTGTGATCGGATCGAGATCATGATCCGAACGTCTCCCGATAAGACGCAAAAGACGAAGAAGATTCCCAGACTGTGACTTTGAGGCCTTCAACTCCGGACGCTTGAAGTACAGGAGCGAGCTTCTTACAAATGTACCGCGCCACGACTTCGGCCGTCGAATTCATTCCCGCCAGTTCCGTGAGTTCATTGAGATTGCGATAATGCAGGGGCTCGAGCACCGAGCTCAGTTCGGCCCGAAGGCGCCCGATGTCGAAAAATGTTCCGGTTGAGTCAATCTCACGGGCCTCGGCTCTGACTTCGACCTTATATGTATGTCCGTGGAGACGCGTCGCCGGACCGAAGTCTCCCTTCAACGAGTGTGCCGCTTCAAACTCGCTGGTAATCCCTATTTCAAACGTCCCCATAAAGCCTCGCAGAGCGTTGTTGAACTACTTCGTGTAATCCAGGACTACCTGCACGACATCACCGGGCTGCTCATCGATTAGACGATATGCCTCGGCTGCCCGATCGTACGTCAACACGTGGCTGATCAAGTCATCAAGTAACAACTCATTCAGGTATCCGACCGCAAGCTCGCGCCGCCGAGAAACGGTCCACCTCGGCGCAAGCGACGGATCAATATTGGAGACCTGGGAGCTTCTCAGCGTCAGCCGCTTGCGATGAAAATCGCTGCCCAGAGCCAGATCGGCTCGCTTCGTACCGTACCACGAGACGACCACGACACGTCCCTCGAGAGCCGCGATGCCAATTGCGTCATCAAGAGCACGCGGTTGACCGCTCGCCTCGATCACCACATCGGCTCCGGTCCCTCGAGTCATGGCAGCCACTCGTTCGGAGAGGCTGTCAGTTGACGGATCAACAGCCAGATCCGCTCCAGCTGATAGCGACAACCGGCGGCGGGTCTCATACAAGTCGCTTGTGATAACAAGGCTCGCACCGGCCCTTCGCGCCAGCTGAGTGATCAGCAAACCAACAACGCCCTGACCGATCACCACAACTCTTTCGCCGAGGCGGGGCGCCGCGTCGAGCAACGAGTTCAGAGCGGTCTCGATATTGGCCGCGAACACACCGATGGGCGGGTCAAGTTTCTGCGGCAGCCTGATCACGACCGTCGCCGGAACCGTGTAGCATGTTTCGTGTGGGTTGAAGGCAAAGACCAGATCGCCTTCGGACAGTCCGCTGACATCACTGCCGATATCGACGACCCGACCGACGCTTGCGTAGCCGTACTTGACCGGAAAGGTGCAGCTGCCTTGAAGCGTGGGGAGCGTCGCGTCGAGCGCGAGCCCGGGCGGTACCTCGCCTCGATAGACCATCATCTCGCTGCCGTGACTGATGCCGGAGTACAGCGCCTCGATTCGGACTTCGCCTGAGCTGGGAGGCCTTGCGCTCGCGGCTCGCAGTTCAACTGTTCTGGGAGATGTGAACCAGACCGAGACTGCCGGGCGCTCCTTCTCGAATGTCGAAGACATTGCCAAGCTCTCTCCCTCGCGAGTTCTGTTTCACTGCTCTTCGGTTACGCCTGAACTTTCAGAGTGACATCCTGATATTTATCTACTTTTGTGCAGTCGGAGACAAGCGAGTGCCGGGTCCGGGGTTGTGCGTCAGGGCTTCCAGTCAAAGTGCGGGTCGACTTCCGGAGGCGGATCTTTTTTCCGGAGGCGGATCAGTTTTTTTCCGGCGGCGGGTCAGTTTCGAGCGAAAGTAAACGCAGACCGCGTAGCGGTCTCCCTATCGATCGTGAACGCAGGCCGCGTAGCGGTCTCCTATCGATAGTATCGGACAACGAGTGTTGGTCGGGCCGCGTAGCGGCTACCTCTCGACGAACAGATTTCGCAGGCGTGCTGGTATTGCAAAAGTGCAATCCGATTCAGGTAGCCGCTATGCGGCCAAGCAAAGCCCCATCTCCATGTTGCTATCGATAGGAGACCGCTATGCGGCCAGCCTAAGAACCGCGCGACTACGATCCGCTAATTGTCCGGCGCAACCGCCCGATTACCATGCGCGGAGACTAGGCGCAACCGCTACCTGGACGCGCGTGTCTCATGAACCATCAGCGCCTTTTGCGCGGCTATCCAGCTCGAGAGATGTGCTCGGTAGGCTTCGACTCGCTCCGGGTGAAGCGAGGAAATGTCTTTCGACTCAGCCGCGTCCTCACAAAGGTCGAAAAGCTTCGAGCGGCCGGATCCCAGATCGTAGATGTACTTCCAGCAGTCTTCGCGCAGGCCGACCAGGCTCAGCGAATAGTCGGTGTAGAAGAGAGTCATGTTCGCCCGTCCTTCAAGCGCGGTTAGCCCCTGATATCCGGAAGGAGCCGGGCGGCCCAGTAAATCCAGGATGGTTGGCGCGGTGTCGATCAGGCTGATCGGCCGCGTGACGCGCGTCTGTGCGTTGATCAGTCCCGGCGCGGTGATCAGAAAAGGAACACGGATGTTCTCGTCGTAAACAAAGAGCGAGTGTCCATAGTTGCCCTCGTGCTGACCGAAAGCCTCGCCGTGATCGCCAAAGATGATGAACAGCGTGCGCTCCGCCAAGCCCCGCGCTCGTAACCCTTCGATCAGAGCACCAAGCGATTCGTCGGCGTAATGGAGCGCGTTCAGATAGCGATCCGACTCCGCTCGTTCGGGAAACGGCCCATCCTCAGGTGTATCATACGGATGGTGACCGGCGATCGGCAGATAGGTCAGGAAGAAGTGTTCGCCGAAGGCTAGCGAGTCGATCCACGCCAATGCTCGCCTTACGGTGGATGGCTCATCCACACCGAAGCTCGACTCATGATGGCCGCCGATCGCGCCCGCGTCCTCCAGGACGTCAAAACCGCGATTCTCAACTACCGCGTCCATCCCCAAATACATAAACCGGCCGGAGTGAAACAGGGCGGTGCGGTAGCCTGCCGCCTTCAGCACGCTCGCAATCGACGGGGTTGTGACTCGTGAGTAGCTATCAGCCTCGGTGTCCATCGCAGGATATCGTGAGCAGAGCACCGAAAAGAACCCCTTGATGCTTTCCGGATAGACCGAATACGCGTTTTCAAAGATGAGAGAGGAGCGGGCCAGCTCCGACAGATTGGGCATCGGGTCGCGGTCCGCATGGTACGGCTCCAGGTACTGCGCGCCCGCGGATTCGAGCGCGATCAAAATCACATTGCGGCCGGCGCCAGCGCCGTGCAAGCGAGACAAATCCCTGGCTGGCAACTGCCCGCTGGCACCTGGCCACCGCCAATTGAGGCTCGATCGCCAGTCTCCGGCGGCTTCGACGTTTGCAGCGCGCGCGGTTATTCGCGGCAGCGCGCTTGTCGCGAGCGCCGTGATTGCGTTGCGATCCATTCCAACAGTTTCGATTCGCGAGTTCGCAGATGGCCCGAGTGATACAAAAACAAGCGCGGGCAGAATCACTAAGGCAAGGCCCATCTCGCTCCCATTCTTCAATCTCAAGAGTCGCTTTGGCCTCCGGAGAAACACAGGGAGCGCGATACCGCTTGCCACCACAAGAAAGAGCAATGAGAGATTCTCAGACGTTGCGTGGTGCTTGATCGAATCCGACAGAGCGCCGCGCGTCGCACCAAGCATCGGCCAGGTGAGCGGCGAGGAGAGCACTCGCGCTACGGGAACATTGATGGCCACGTACGCAACCGCCACTGCGTACACTATCCAGCCGAGCTTCCAACCGGACCGTAATCGCCTTAGCGTTCTTTCGAGGAGCGCGAATGCGAGGGCAACCAACACGTCCTGCCAGAAGTAAGCGATGGGCGTCCAAAGTGACAGCTCAATCGGGCGTCCCGCCAGCATCGCCAGTTTCGCGATGATCAGCACGCCAAACAGAGCGACTGCTTTCATCGAGTCACCAGGTTCAAGCGCTTGAGCAACAGCCAGGAGACAACCGCGCTCGCTCCGCGTCGCCGCCAAATCCAGTCGTGGACGAGCACCACTGACGCCGGGGGGCGCCGGTAGATCGCAGGACGGTCGCCTTCGAACGCCAGCGGTATTACAAGGAGGTCAAAATCACACGGCTTACCGGGCTCGAAACGCTCGTTGATGAATTCGACTTCGCCGGACAGAAAGCTCCGGGCGACTGTCAGGTTAGCCGCGCTTTGGTCGATCAGTACTAGCCTCGACCCGGAAAGCAGTCGCCTCAGGATCAAGGCCGTCCTCGGAAACAGACCGCCGCCAACAATTCCGACGCGTTGAAACGCGGGCGCCTCCCTCAACAATCTTCGGAAGGCGCGCTCGTGGCGCTTTAACACAAAGCGCTGCAGGGCGGGGAATCGCAACACAACGCGCTCGAGCGAGCACAGGTCCACAAGCTCCAGCCAACGCAGCACCGGAGGCCAGCGGCTTGCGGCCACCTGTTTTGCACGCTGCCCAGGCAGCTCCCGCCAGTGCGCGGCCGGTCGCCCGTGATGTTCGGCGTGATACCCGTCATTGAAGAACAGAAAGTTATACGACCAGCCGTAATGACTAACCGTACCTCGGGAATGCTCGTAGTGCCCCTGCAGGTAACAAAGCCCCAGGCCAATCAGAAAGCCCGGCAGGTAAACCGCCAGAGCAAAACCCGGAGCAAAGATCAGCAGCCCTCCCCACAACGCCATCACTGCTCCAAAGTCGAGCGGCGCGACCCTCATGTCTTGACGATCGCGCCTGCCCTCGATCGCTCGATGATGGGCTAGATGCCGCGCTCGCCACAGCGATTGTGGTAAACCCAGAAGCAACGAGAGATAGCACGAGAAGATTGAGTTCAATACCCGCCTTCTAAAGAACGGCCGGTGGATGAACTGGTGCGAGATCGTATTCGCATTCCACCAGAGTCCCACTGCGATCAGCGGGATTGAGGGCCAGGCAAGCAGCAGTGCTCCGTGAGCTAACACGAGCGCGACGGGCAAAGCATCCCATGTAGTCCATCTCACGTGCCCCAGAACACGCGCAGCCATTCTTAATTCTCCTTCGGTAGTGACCGCAATTCACGGATCGGCGGGTAGTCGCCTCTCCGATCTCCCATCTTGGTCAAGCCATTGGCGACCGGATAAACGTCGGGATCGGTCGGTTTGTCTTTGGCCTTCCGCACGCGGGCTGGCTCTCCACGACTCCCGAAGGCGACGATCTCACCGGTCCCGGCTACGGCTTTCAGGTCAGCCCATTCCTTCCGGCACACCTCCTCCTTGCCGGGCTTGAGCGAGTAATAGAGATAGCCCCGCTGCGCCGCATCGTAGTCGACGCGGTTGTTCCTGG
>DATMCM010000299.1:0-8662 GCA_035558335.1 Blastocatellia bacterium
GGCCATCTCCTGCGCCTGACGCGCAAGCTCCTGCGGGGTCATCACATTGCTCGGTTCGAACCCGAGTCGGCGCGCAAAGTTCGCAGCCTCTGCCATGCAAGCTCCAACTTCTACTGCCCGCTCGAGCTCTGCGGTCCCGCCCGACTCCCCGACCAGAACGAATTCCTCGACCTGACTCCTGCTGCGCTCGTCGGATTTGTACAAATCGCAGCTCATCTGGCCAAGCATCGCTCCTTCGACCACTGATTGCGGGCTCGCGGCGATCTTCTGAGTAAGCAAGAAAGCCGCCGAGCGTATACCTCGATCGCCAAGTGTTCGTATCGCCGCTCCCGCGATTCGCTGAACGACTAGCGGACTGACAGAATCAACCTCGCCGCCTCCATACAGAAGCAGTCGCCTGGCAGCCAGCGTTCCGACGTTACGAAGAAGAACCCATCGGTCGTGCTTGCCTTCGAACTCGCCTTGATCAAAAACCTCGGCGACCGCGCCTCCGGTCAAGTGATCGAGAGCGGCAAGCGCGCCTTCGCGTGGGGTCTCGCCTTCAAACACCGGAACTATGAGTACATCCGAGGCGATTTCACTCAAAGTCTTTCCACTGGAAATGACCTTCATCGAGATCGATACTCCTTCATAGGTTGAACGGCTCAAGTGAGCGCGTCGGCACAAGCCTTGCGAAGATTCTGGAGAAGCTAAAGCGAACGGATGACGGCGTCAGTGAATTCGATCGTTGTAGCTTGACCGCCAAGATCGCGCGTCAGCACTTTGCCTTCCGCAAGCACGTGGTGAAGCGCGCGCTGCACCCGCTCTGCAATCTCGCGCTCGCCGAGATGCTTGAGCATCAGCACCGCGCTCAGCAGCAGCGCCGTGGGATTTGCGATCCCGCGTCCCGCGATTGACGGGGCAGCACCGTGAACCGCTTCAAAGACTGCGATCTCTTCTCCGATGTTCGCTCCGGGGGCAACACCCAAGCCTCCGACCAGGCCTGCGCCAAGGTCTGAGACAATGTCACCGTACAGGTTCTCCAGCAACAGCACGTCAAACTGATTTGGATTCATCACCAGCTGCATGCAGGCGTTGTCCACTATCAGGTCGTCGGCTGCAATCTCGGGATACTCACTTGCGACTTCACGAAAGCAGTTCAGGAAGAGCCCGTCGGACATCTTCATAATATTCGCCTTGTGAATTGCAGTGATCCGCTTGCGGCTTTCGCGTTTGGCGTACTCGAAGGCGAATCGCGCAATACGGAGCGAAGCCCGCGCGGTGATGATCTTCAGACTCTCGATCACGCCAGGAACGACCTCGTGTTCGAGTCCCGAATAAAGGTCCTCGGTGTTTTCGCGCACGATGATCAGATCGACATTGTCGTAGCGGGTCGGAACTCCTTCGAGTGACTTGACCGGCCGAAGATTGGCGAACAGGTCTAGTTCTTTACGCAGTCTGACGTTCGAGCTTGCAAAGCCGCCGCCGATCGGCGTCGTAACCGGGCCTTTAAGCGCGACCTTGTTGCGCTTTATCGAGTCGAGCATGTCTCTTGGAAGCGGGTCACCGTAACGGGAGAGCGCTTCGGCGCCGACGACAAACGACTCCCATTCGGCTTGAAACCCCGCGGCGCGCAGGACTGAAACGGTCGCCCCGGTGACTTCGGGTCCGATTCCATCGCCGGTCATCAGTGTAATCTTGTGCTTCATTTAGTGACTCTCTACATTGTCGGCATGCCGACTAGTGCAATAAGCCGGTAATGATACAAGAGCAATTGAGAGAACCACAACCGAGGGCAGTGAGTGGTTAGTGGTTAGTGGTTAGTGGTTAGTGGTTAGTGGTTAGTGGTTAGTGGTTCAGTTGGTCAGCAGCCATGCGAAGGGATAGTGTTTGGGGTCCCTTCAAGGCGACCAGACCGCGAATCGCTTACCACAGTCCACTAATCACTAACCACTACTAACCACTAACCACTAACCACTAACCACTGACCACTAACCACTGACCACTAACCACTGACCACTAACCACTGACCACTAACCACTGACCACTAACCACTAATTCCCACCATCTGCGGTGATGATACCCGACCGTGGACATTGCATTCCTTCGGTGGCTAATTTCACGAACTTTGCTTTCCTTGGATCAATCTTCCAAGCAAATTTCGCTGATAGGTTCTCGGCCCCCACCTGATTGTTCAGCACGGCGAGGATGTCTTCGGGTAGTTTCTTGCCATTTACTCGGCACGACCCGCTGAATTCGGGTGAGGCTTTAGAGTGCTGAGGAAACTGCAGAACATCACGTACGATAGACCTCTTGTCCATAATCAACTTGTACTCATTTCCGCAAATCAGCCATGACGACAAGAATAGATCGCCCGTCAGTTCCGACCCCCCTAAGTCTTTAAGGCCTAGATCTTTGTGTCTAGCCTCGATTGAAACATCCCTTTCGTTCGTCATGAATCCGCCAAGCAGCGCTTTGGGAATATCAGTGCCGCATCGGATCTTACTGAATAAGTCAGCTGCAGACACATTCGGCGATAACCGACAATTTGTCGCTAGCATTGATAAACCAAAGAACCCTATTAGCAATGACCTTAGAACCTTCATAGACAATTTCCTCCTGTGCCGGGCCCCGATCCTTCGCGCTCAACCCGCCCGCGGCAAGCAGTCTGCTGATATTCGAACTCGACCGGAGAACGATACCCGATCGCTGAGGGGAGACGCTTGCGATTGTAGATGCTTTCGTTGAACGATCCAACCTGGCGGCGAGCGTCAGCCAGATACGCATACTCCGAACTATATTACTAACCACTGACCACTAACCACTGACCACTAACCACTGACCACTAACCACCGACCACTAACCACTGACCATTAACCACTGACCACTAACCACTGACCACTAACCACTGACCACTAACCACTAACCACCGACCACCGGCCACCGGCCACTAACCACCGACCACTGGCCACCGGCCCCCGACCACCGCCCACCGCCCTTCATTGACAAAGCCTAACCGTGCTCTTAGCCTTAGACCTCGACGGGCATTCCGGATTGAAGAGGTTTCGACGGTCCGCGGCCGGTGAGGACAGAAGCAAATGTACGAAGTGATGATCGAAGAAGAATTCTCCGCGGCTCACGCATTGCGCGGGTATCACGGCAAGTGCGAGAACCTTCATGGGCACAACTGGAAGGTCGAAGTCTACGTGCGCGGCGAGCGGCTCGATCACGTCGGAATGCTGGTCGACTTCAAAGAGCTGAAATCCGCCACCCGTCGGGTGATGCTCTACCTTGATCATCAAAATCTGAACGAGCTCCAGCCGTTCGATGTTGAGATGAATCCCTCATCGGAGCATCTCGCGGGATTCATTTTGCACAAAGTGGCTCAAGAGATCAGCGACGATCGTGTGAAAGTCTACAAGGTCAGGGTGTGGGAGACTCCGTCCACCTGCGCCACATTTGAAGTGAAGTAACTTGCGTTGAGTTAACTCTAGTCCCGTTTCCGTTGCCGAAGCACTAAACTCAAACAGAGGCCCACTTGGCCGTCGAAGCTTGCCTGACTGTGAAGGCACTCAGGCATGCGCCGTCGAGTCGTTTGATCGCGTCCCATAAGTCGCAAGGCGGAAACCGAGTACGATAGCCTGCCGCGAACGACCGCGCTCGCTCGACGCCCCCGAAGCCGATGAGGCTTCGTCAACTGCCTAAACAAAGGAGCAACCCAAAATGTCGTGTACATCATTCTCTGTTGATTTGTTGGTCGTGACCCCGGATCAACTGCGCAAGATCGACCTGATGTTGGCAAAAGCCTGCAACGACGACGGCAGCGTCGTTTGGACTATGAACTTCGGTCTGCAGGAGCGACAGAATACCACGGTTCCGTTCGCCGACCTGGTCAAACTGGCCGTCGTCCTCAAACCTGCGCTTCACGACAAAGCGGAAGCAACAGCGCTGAAAGGGCTCGACGCAGGCCAGACCAGCGCCGCGTTCGTCGCTGGCGACACTGCTTCGCTATTCAAACAAGGCCAGGTATCCAAGAGGCGGGCGCAATCCGACGCGCAGGATGTGATCGCCTCTCGCAGCAATAATTCACCAACCGCCTAGCCATTAGTCCGGGTGGGATATGTTGCAAGTCGCAAAGGTCCTGGACGCCATTCCTCATAAGGTGGCGCTGGTGGCGCTCGCCGTCCTGGCTCTCGCCTTACCCGCGAGCGCGCAGGACTGTTCTCACCCTAAGAACTGGGACTTCTACTCGCACGGCGATTACACAGTACGGCAGGTGCGCATTGAGAGTCCGATCGACTTCTTGCACTCAGTCGCTCGAACTCTCGATGCGATCAAACCCTCGTTGCCGCTCCAACCGGGCGACGTCTTTTCAGCTACTCGCGCAAGCGCGGGGCGCGAGCTGATCCACGAGCGATTGGCCGCTGCCGACAACGGCGTGGAACAGTCTTTTAGATTATTGGTTGTTATAGGCCGTATCGAGAACTGCAACGAGGTCGGCCCCGCACGTCAACTGGATCTTGTCTACCAGGCTGTCACAACCAACTACAACGCCTACCTGATGCACACGATCGAATTCAAGCGATCCGAGATCGACCGCCCGGCTACTACTGCGGCGACCAGCAACGCTAATGGCTCGCTGCTCGTCAAGCCCTTCTTTGGGTACAACCGAACCAGCCAGCTTTTCGGGGGCGCTCAACTGACGGCGCGCATACCGGGCGGCATTTTCAACTCCGTCGGCGTCGCCGCCTCGGGATCTCCTGCAAGCAATACTGAAGAAATCGAGCTGGCCGGTACACGCACTCCTCAATCGTCAATTCTGAGTCGGCTCGAATATCGATTAGGTTACAGCCACACCGACACTCCTGCTGGAAACAACCGCCTGAAAGAGGGAAAGTTACATGCGCAACTCTTCGGTGCAACAGTGCCTCTCGGGTCCAACAATCTAGTGCTTCGGTTTGGAGCTTCGCTTGAAGGTGGAAATCAACAGACGGAGTCCACCGCTGCTGCCGACTCCAATGACAGCATCGCCAGTTCCGGCTACGGCGCGCTTAAGGGGTACATCGGTGTCACTGCGAGCCGGGGCAACGTATCCTTCGCAGGCTCTTACGGGGTGCAAGCCGGGACCCTCGGCGCATCGACTTCCGTCGCCTTCGTCAAACACCTGGTCGATCTCGCGGCGACAGTACAGTTCTTGCCCAAGGAAACCAACACGACGAATTTCCACAAGCCCTTCACTGTCGAAGCGCGGGTGAACGGCGGCGTGATTCAACAACTGGGTCAGTTGCCGGTGGCTGAACGATTCTTTGGCGGCAACGCTAGCCAGGATTTCATCGCCGGCGACTCGTGGAACATACGCAGCGGCCCTTTCATCCGGAGCATCCCTCAAAATCGGTTGAATGGATTCGCCACAAACGGGCCGATCGGTGGCACGAGCTTTTACTCGGTCAACCTCACGCTTGCGAGGCCGGTCTGGGGCCTGCCCATCATCCCAAAGGAGATGGCTCAGGATCCTGACTTCCTCCCGGCGGTCGACGCCGCGGAAGCGACAGCGCGACAGGCGCTGATCGCGACCCGAAAGAACAATCTGCCCGCCTTTAAACAATTCATCGATCATCTCGCACCGCTCAAGGCTGAGCTGAAACAGCTCGACGGTTTTCTCAAGGGGCTCCCCTCAAATATCTCCGAGGATATTTCTGATGCTGCCGCTGACGTACAGGATGATCTGGCTATCACGAATCAAGTCTTGAACCAGAATCAATCCGCGCTCCCAAGCAAGCTGGACGGTTTCTTGAAAGTAGATCGATCAACGATCACCAAGCTCATTGAGCACCTTGATACCTTGAAGGATGCCCTCGATGCCGGACACCTGGGCGATCTGGCTAACCAGGCGAAGTCAATCCGCGAATCGATCGCTACGCAGCAGACCATTCTTGTAGCCGAGCTGAATCGGATCGACTTTAGCGAAGCGACACGGCTGGCTGACAAAGATATGCGCCAGATCAATTCGGTCTTGAAGACCTTTCTTCATGAACTGAATCTGGTGTCGATCAGCCCGGTCGGGATCTTCGACGTGGCGCGAATCTGGCCCGACCAATTTGGGACTCGGTTTGGAATCGGCGGAGGCGTGCGGCTCAGTCTGGTGAACTTCAATGTGACGCTAGGTTACGCAGTGAACCCGAATCCCCGAGTGCAAGAGGGCCGCGGCGCGTTCTTCTTTTCGATGGATGTCACTGATTTGTTTCGTTGATCACACATTCCAATGGCTTAGAAAGGTCAGATTCGACGACTGCGAAAAATCGTCTAGCTTTCTGCGGGCCATCTTCAGATGGTGAGGCCGCGAGATTCGGGCTCGAGCCGGTATACAGAATCCGCAACAGAACAAGCTCCAACGGTTCGACGTCATGCTGAGCCCGTCATCGAGCATCTCGCCAGCCGTGTCACCAATCCATATCCCTGATATGCAGCCCACTCCAAGTCTTCAGCCCGGCACCCTCTCTTCAACCTGAACCGCTTTCATGCTCAGCGCACGCGGCATCAACAACCTGAGGGTCACGATAACGGCTCAAGTTAGCGGTGCCCTTGGCAACCTCTGAATTCAATTGTTGCCTTTGATTTCGGTCATTCGCGGGTAACCAATGCTCCAGGTCTAACGTCGCACTGTGATGTTTTCGTTATGAACATCATTACTGGTTGAGACAAAGACGCAAACGGAGCGTGGTTGCATACCGAGGCCAGGTTGAACCGCCGCCAGCTCCTCAACATTTAGACTGATGGAGTGCACCAGCTGCTCCGTTCGCGAAGCACGCGGCCGGTTCAAGAATGGCAGATCTGAGCCAAAACCAGAAAGAGGAATCACCAGCCCACTACTAAGGAGTGATTATGAAAACTGTGAATCGACGACTCGTTGCAGCGATGGTTTTGATGTTGATCTCCCAGGGACTGTTCCCCGGCCCGGTCTCGTGTGCGCGAAGAGCGGAGACTCCAGAAGCGGCCGGAGCGCTCTCCTTGCCTGCGGGGCGAGCGGGGCTGAGCTATGAGTATCAGCTTCGAACTGAGGGCGGTCTTGCTCCTTTGACTTGGCGTTTAGTGGGCGGAGAGTTACCGCCGGGCATTAGCTTCGAGCCTTCAGGAAAGGTGAAAGGGACGCCGTCCGCTCCTCGCCGCGATTCATACGCCTTCGTTGTCGAAGTTTCCGATTCGTCACAACCAAGCCAGCGCGCCGAACAACCTTGCCTGCTGAGAATCGATGCTGCGCCCTTGCGAGTCATGGTTGGTGCAACACAACTGAAGATCGTTCAACCGGCCGCGGGCACTAAGGATGACTCAGAGTTCCGCCCTGCGCACAGGTCGACCGATATGGCTTCAGAGACAAGTATGAGCGGCGTAGGAACCGGGGCGGCTAGTCAGGCGCGGGGATTCACCTGGCCAACTGTTGATGCAATTCCCGAAATTAGCGAGAAGACCGTGGCGTCGTACAGACTCGCAGATGGGAAAGAAAACGGTAACGAGGTCGACGAGTTGAACCCGGCCCGTTTCGTCAAGATCTACGAGGTTCCTAAGGCAAAGAACGGGAAGGTGAAAACTGCCGAGGACGCCGAAATCTACGGTAAGCTCATCTACGATTACAAGAATCCGGATTCTCGTCTGCGAAACACCAGGCTCACCGCTGATGAGAGCAGCTCATTAGCCATCTTCCCTGATACGACCGGCAGAAACATTGCTTTCAATACAATCTACATGGCAGCGGAACTAAGTTCCGCAGATACCAAGCAGAATCTGGAAGTAATCAACTACTCTGAGGTCGGAACTGCGCCGTCTGCTGACGCTTTCATAATCGGCGCGTCTTTTGAGACCGCCAGGAATATTCTTGATAAGCTGATCGCACTTCAAAGGAGATCAACGGATATTCTGAAGTATGTGCAGGGGATTACGGCTAAAGGCGAGATTCCTGAGGCGAAGCTAAACGAACTCATCGAAATTGATGCGCAAGCAAACGCGGCGGATTTGCGTGCGAGAGCTCGAATTGCGTTCGACCAATACGCGCCGGAGGTCGAGAGCATTTCTAACTTTATTTTGACTGAGACAAACAGGAACATTGTTGAGCGCGTTGCGAACAATGTATTCCATATCGACAGAGACACGCTTATCGCTATTGCAAAGCAGTTTAGTACCGATGCCGCTCTAAGCCACAATAGCGATAACGCTGCGACTCGTCGCCTGTTGTCGAGAACGATCCAGGTGTACAAGGATTTTCAATCAGCGCGTGAAGAGATCGGGCGCTTAGTCATAAATGGGGGTCAAGACAAGCCGGCTCAAAGCGCTGAAAGAGGAAGGTTGGTCAAGAGACTCCGAGAACTAATAGCTGCGCACGATGATGCAACAGCCCTTGCCGTTGCGAGGGACCTTTACGCCTATGACAGAAGCGACGAGGTGATTTCAAATCTGCGACAAAGCAAGTTCCCGGTCGGATGGGTGTCGCTCGATGAAGCAAGGGCAAAGGACGGCGACAACCTCAAGCTCACCGTCCGAGTGCAAAACCCGGCCAATGCAGGAACAGGCAACAAAGTCCCCTTTTATGTTGCCGTCAAGAGGTACGGCGTAAAGCTCCATTGGGCCTCTTCGTTTATGTTCCTTAAACGAACGGATATTACAGCTGCCGACCTGATCCCCGATGCCAATG
>DATMCM010000300.1:0-3472 GCA_035558335.1 Blastocatellia bacterium
AATTGCGAGCGAGGTGAAACCCGAGAAGTCCATCCTGAAGTTCTTCTGACGCCAGTTCGAGGATCCTGATTTGCTTGGGCACTTCAAGCCTTATGGCGTCATCGTTGACCTGCTCGGGCCTCGCCCCTACCTCGGCCAGAACGGCTGCCACGTCCTTGCCAAGCTCGCGCAGCCGCGCGCATGCGAGCCGTGCAATACCGCCGGTGGCGCTTGGTATCGAGCAAAATCTGTCGGGCGTTCCGGAGCGCATGAGTGGGCAGGACAGTTCGGTTCAATCGCGTCGCTTCATATCGTCACAGATTCCACGACGGACTTAAGCCTAGGCGAATGTTAGCGAGGGTCCAAGCGTCTAATGTCTGAAATTGGGTCAAAAGGCGACCTGACAGCTCCGAAATCTAACTTCCGCTCTACCCCCCGAAAGCGGACTCAAGTCGGACATCACGCCAGGTCCGTTTCGTGCCAATAAAGGACATGCGTTCATGGACGACGATCGGCTCTGGCTAAAGGCAAGTACGGCCTTCCGCCGGACCTTAATCAGTGTCCGCTCGGCCCGTGAAGGGGCCACCGGCCGTTGCGGTAGCTCGGCATCGCGTTCTTGACGAAATGCGGCGCTGGGTCTTTTGGCGCGCTGCCAACCCGTCCTCCCCGGTTCAATGCCGAGCTGGCGCAAAAAAGCAAATCATTGGCCTGCATCAACAAGACCAGCGCGGTTGACAGTTGGCCGGGACCGACCTAGCGTTCCTTCTGACGGTCAAGCGGATTGCTTGTCTGAGAGCTGCGTAAAACGGCGACGCACCGAAGTCTCCGTTCCATCCATTGGCAGCCAAAGGCCGTCGGTAGGCACAAATCTTTCTTAAAAATTGAACTTGAATCGCATCTCGCGCGAGGCGGAGTCCTGCTTATCGCGTCGCCCGATGAGATCATATTGCGTGCCCAGCATCAGGATTGTGAGACCCCTCACTTGGAATAATGCATTTGAGCCACGCTTGGCCATTTAAACGAATGGAGATTGCCATGTGTTTTCGATTATCGATTGCGGCCGCTGCAACCCTCATGATGGGCGGAGTCGGGGCCACGGCCGCAGAACTGCCAAGCTATGATGTCGTGGGCTTTCCGATTACGCCACACCAGTTTGTGGTGCTGGGACCCGCCAATGCTCAAGAGCGGGCGCCCGCCGCTGCGCTTACGCTCGCCGGAATGCCTGCCTCTCCGCATCAGATCGCGGTCTTGACGCCGCGAAGGGTAATCAGCGGGCAGATTGCCGGGCAAGCGATGACAAAGCCACCGCTTTGAGCGGTGACTTAGACCGCGTTCTGACTGAACGGAGCCAAGGCTCCATCTCTTTGGGGGATGGCATGAAACGACGCCAGTTCATTACGGCCCTCGGCGGCGGCGCGGCATTATGGCCGCTTGTTCTACGTGCGCAGCAGCCTGCGATTCCCGTGGTCGGATTTCTCAATAGCACCTCTTCCGTGGGATATTCGCCGTATGTCGTGCGCTCTCAGCAGGCAGAACAGGCTCGTCGTATCGGCATACTCGTGAACCGCGCCGCAGATGATACCGAAGGTCAGGCGGGCATCGCGGCTTTCCAACAGGCCTTGCAACAACTTGGATGGAACGTTGGCCTCGATCTGAGGATTGACGTTCGATGGGGTGAAGACGACGTTGCGCTGGAGCGCAAATACGCCGCAGAACTGGTCGATCTCTCGCCAAATATCATTCTGGCCAGCGGCACAATGAGTGTAGCTGCGGTGGAGGGCATCACCCGTGCACTGCCGATCGTATTCGTCGGCGTAACCGATCCAGCCGGTGCGGGGTTCGTCGATAAGCTTGCGAAGCCGGGCGGCAACGCCACCGGCTTCATGATTTTCGAGTTCGGCTTCACAGCGAAATGGGTGGAGCTTCTCAAACAGATCGAGCCGAACATAAGGCGGATGGCTGTCATTCGCCTTCCGGACAATCCCGCAGCGATGGCCCAATTTGGCGCCATACAGGACGCTGCGGAGTGGCTCAGCGTGGAGATCAGCGCTGTCAACGCGCGCAGCAGTAGTGAGATCGAGCGCGCGATCGTCGCTCTCGCGAATTCAGGGAATGGAGGCCTGATCGTAACGCCGAGCGCCGGAGTGTCGGCGCATCGCGATCTCATCATTAAACTGGCTGCCCAGCACAGACTTCCGGCCGTGTATGGCAACCGAAACAATATCAACAGCGGCGGGCTGATTTTCTACGGGCCCAATCGCATCGACCAGTTTCGGCGCGCGGCCGGTTATGTCGATCGCGTTCTCAAGGGCGAGAAGCCGGCCGATCTTCCGGTCCAGGCTCCGACCAAATATGATCTGGTGATTAACCTGAAGACGGCAAAAGCCCTCGGCCTCGATCTTCCGGCTTCCCTCATCGCCCGCGCCGACGAGGTGATCGAATGATGTCGCCTGTTGGCACGAACCGGACATGGCCCGATGTCCGACTTGAGTCCGCTTTTGGGGGAAGAGCGGAAGTCGAATTTCGGGGTCGTCAGGTCCGTTGATGACCCAACTGAGACATCGAGCCTGATTGTGTCTGAGACCGGTTGGGTGCCATCTCCCACTCGTCGATCGGTCGCAAAGTGCTAGTCTTAGCCATTACAGGCCTGACCCTGAGGCTATGGGGACGGCTAATGCGGCGGCGAGAGTTCATCACGCTCCTGGCCCGGCCAATGTCCGGTTGGCCGCAGCACGTACTTGTGCAGCACAGTGATTGGGCGCACCTGATAGTGACGTTGAGCGGAATGGCGTGCATGCTGTCATCGCCTTCCTCCCTATCTCAGGAGTTGGTGTCGCAAGGCAAAGAAGCCGCATCAGAGCAACAGGTGTTCAACAATGCCTGTCGAACCTGCCACACGATCAAGGAGGGCGACAATCGGCTAGGCCCTAACTTGTACAAGATCATCGGAAGGAAAGCGGGATCGCTGCCGGATTACAGCTATTCCGGAGCAATGAAGGGCGCAGGCTTTGTCTGGGACGAGGAAAAGCTCGAGCGTTTCATCGCAAACCCCGATGCGGTCGTGCCCGGCAACAACATGAAGCCGTATGGCGGTCTCGCATCGACCGAAGACAGAGGGAAAGTCATCGCTTTCCTGCTGTCAGTCACGACCGGTCGACGGTGACCCATCTGGCTAAGCAAAAACGTTTCCCTGGGCGATCCATGCCAGCGATCCCTGGGTCAGACACGGTCCGCGCAAAGCAACGCATGGAAGGCGTTGGGACAGACGAACGCACGGGCAAATTAGCACACGGAAGGACCTAGGGCATCGAATTTCGAGTGAAGCGAGCCAACCTCGCGATGTCCGAGTTGGGTCAAACTCGGACTTTAGCCGAAATCCGGGATAAGTCCGCTTCACCCCCAAGAGCGGACATTCCATAGCCAACATTACGCGAATCCGTACCGATCCTCTCAAACCTTCAAATCGTTGTCGCTAACGACAAACGTAAGCTTG
>DATMCM010000301.1:0-5480 GCA_035558335.1 Blastocatellia bacterium
TCTTCATCAGGTTACTGACTCCACGAAGTTTGCGACCTTCTTCTACGGCGAATGGGATGCGAGCGAGCGGCGCCTGAGCTACGTCAACGCCGGGCATCATCCACCGATCCTTCTGGGATCGAGTTGCGGGCAGCGGCTCGAAACCGGCGGGTTCCCTATCGGTCTATTTAGCGACGCCGAGTTCCAAACCGGCGAGTTGCTGCTTGAGCCGGGCGACCTGCTGGTGCTGTACTCTGACGGAATCACCGAAGCAGAATCGCCTGGAGGCGAGGAGTTTGGCGAGGATCGCTTGCGGCAAGCAATCGAGGCTAACTGCTCCGCGCCGCTCAGCGAGATACAGGCGGGGGTTCTGGAGGCAGTTCGAGACTGGTCATCAAGCGGCGAGCCGCAAGACGATATGACGCTGTTGATCGTGAGGGCTACCGAAGCGAGGGAGGAAGAATGAACATTTGCGGATACGGGCTGCGCGACCACATCAAGTTGCTCAAGCCGATGTTCGGGTTGATAGCCGCAGTGTGGCTGCTTCGCTGGGTGCTGGATGCCGCCGGCACGCCTCACAGATTGGTCCTCGTGGTAAGCGTGACAGCAATAACTTCGCTTTCGATACTCGTCGCGGTGGCCTTGATGCACTTTCGTCGCTTCGGCAGTTACCTTAACGTCGTGGTTGCGAGTTTCCTATTGGTGACGTGGGGTCAGCTTCTGATTGTAGCGGCGGTCGGTTTCGCTGCGGCCACTGGAATCGAGAACATTTTCACCGCGCCTGAATTTTCGAGAGTGGGCTACGAACGCTATCTGAGGAACATCCTTGGACACTTGACGTTTGGAATCGGTGCGGGCACGCTGTTCGGCGCGGCTACAGGGTGTTTGCTGTTGTGGCTATTGCGAAAGCTGGTGCCAGCACGAACAAGCCAGGATTCGCGAAGCTGATCCCTGGCAGTTTTGGTCTACCAGCTTCGAACGTCTCGTGCGAAAGACCCGACGCCATCTGGGAAACAACGCTCGAACTCATCAATCATCTGAACCAATCGTTGCGCTTCAGCCACTGCATGCGCCATCCTCACCTGTTGCGAGGGGCGCTCTGTACCATAGACATCGCGCTTTAGCTGTCTTCTGAGTGCGCGCGATCCGGCGTCTTGCCTCTGAATCAACGCCGCTTCGATTGTGTGAGGATCAACACCACATCGTAGCCAAGCTTCGAGTGAAGGAACGGCGAGACCGAATCCGGTTTTCAAGGGCGCACGATTCGGAACCTCGGTTAACCCTCTCTGTACTTGATCAGCAAGCGCGCGCAATCTGCAAAGGCGGCAACTTGGGGCATCGGGTGAAGGGTGCGCCTGTTGGTGAGGAGCTGAATCATCGGAATCCACAATAACGACCAGCGCCTCTGCGTCGGTGTGATAGTGAAGTTGCTTCAGAACACCAGGCAGAACACTAAGCAGCGGGGACCATCCACGAGTGCGCAAGAACGGTGGAGCCACGTGGTCGGTCTGACTTCCGAGGATGCCATCAACCAGTATGCGAACCGCTGCCTCGTCTTCCGGGGATTCGCTCAGAACGACCAGTTTCATGGGTGCGATGGCACTCCGCCCCCAGAATGCCGCTGTACCATGCATCCCCCGAGTTGTGCATCTCCCAAGATCTCATCAAGATCGTCTCGGTCGGAGAGTCGCTCAAAGCGCACCTCCTGTCCAATCTTCTGGGCAATCACGATCTCTTCAGGATGGTCCCTGTACAGATCGAGTAGATATGGCGAGTGTGTCGTCGCCACCACTTGAACAGGACTGCGCTTTTCGCCGTAACTCTCCGGATAGCTCAGCCTGTAGAGAGCATCACGGACATCCCGCAGTAGTCGAGGATGAATGCCTCGGTCCGGCTCTTCCAAACATACAATTGGCGGAGGATCCGGAATGTACGCTAGGGTTAGGATTGCTAACGCTATGAGCGTTTCATGTGAAAGCTCGGATGCCTGTATCTTGTGATGTCCTTCGCGAGTGTGAAGTAAAATAGCCCGCTGTCCATCCTTGGGTGTCTCAAATAAGATGCGCTCAAATTCCGGTAGCCACCGTCCCATTTCTTCGTTGAGTGCCTCGAACCGTTCCGGCTGAACGTCACGGAGGTTGTCGAGAACTCCAGCCAGATTGCGGCCATTTGATTGCAACCTCATCTCGGTTTGAAGGGGCGTTGAAGCGGCAATGGCCGACGCGTCGAGAGAGTAAATCCGTATCGCGCTGAGCTTGTCGTCAATAGCCTTGCTCAATGACTAGGCTTCTTTAGGCGCGAGGCCCGCATTGATGTTGGCGTGGCTCTGAACTCGCTCCCTTGCCGACCACGCAGCCCGTGTGACGACATGTTCATAAGGTTCGCCCCAAGAGATGATAACCTCTACAGTTGTTGAGTTGTCTAATTCTAGGCCGGCTGTGAAGACCCTGTCGAAGCTCAGCTCATCCATCTTTCCCGCAGCTCGAAGCGCCTGCAGTGCAGTGCTCTTGCCGCTTCCGTTGGGACCTACAATGAGAGTAAAGCAGCCAAGCGGAAGAATCGTGTCTCGCAGGGTTTTAAGATTCCGAAACTGTACTGCTGCAATCATAGGCTGTACGGGTGCAATCATAGGCCCTCCATCGATCTGAAATCGTAACATACTGGCTATTCAAAGCCCCAAAATGACGTTTCCCGCACGGTTTCGTGCTCGAAACTCAATAGAATCCTAACTGGGTCATACAATCACCATCGCGTCGCCGTAGCTGTAGAATCGATACTCTCGCTCGATTGCCTGTCGATATGCTTTAAGGATCAGCTCTCGCCCTGCGAATGCCGAGACCAACATCAGAAGCGACGACTGCGGCAAGTGAAAGTTCGTCACCAACCCGCCGAGCACTCGAAACTCAAACCCCGGATAGATGAACAACTCGGTCGTCGCTGCGCCAGGAAAAACCGCGCCCCTGCTCCCCTGCTCCCCTGCTTCTATGCTTTCGCCTTCCGATCTTGCCGCAGATTCAAGCGCGCGAGTTGTGGTCGTCCCCACCGCGACAACTCGGCGATGCTCTTCAAGCGCGCGGTTTATTGAGCGAGCAGCTTCTTGTGAGATTGAATAACGTTCCGGCTCGACGTGATGGTCTTCTACCCGTTCTACTCTCACCGGTTGAAACGTGCCGTAGCCGACGTGCAAGGTGATCTCGGCGGCTTCTATTCCGCGGGCGGCGCATCGCTCGAGAAGCTCAGGAGTAAAGTGCAACCCGGCGGTTGGCGCCGCGACCGCGCCGCGCTCGCTTGCAAACACAGTCTGGTAGCGATCGGCGTCCATGCGGTCTTCCTCTTCGCGCTTGATGTAGGGAGGCAGCGGCGTACGGCCGATTCGGTCGACGATTTCGTCGAAGTCGCCATCGGCTTCGAAGCGAACTATGCGGCGGCCCAACTCGCGCCACTCGAGAATCTCCGCGGTAAGTTTGCCTCGCGCGAATTCGACCCTCGCGCGGGGAAGGAGCGCCTTGCCCGGGCGAACAAGCGCTTCCCACACAAGCGGCTCGATTCGATTGACGAGAAAGACCTCGACTCGCCCGCCCAGGATCGTAGCGCCTCGCGGGGTCACGCGCAGCCGGCGCCCTATCAGCCTGGCGGGAAAGACGCGGGTGTTGTTGAGCACAAGCAGGTCGCCTGAATGAAGATGCTCGAGCAGTTGTGAAAAGACCGTATCCGTAAGCTCGCCGGTCGCGCGATCGACTACAAGCAACCGCGAGCTGTCCCGTCGCGCCGCCGGTTCCTGTGCGATCAAGCGCTCGGGAAGGTCGTAGTCGAACTGGGAGATAAGCATCGATAAAGAGCGCAACGGTCTGCCGCGCAAGCGTTGCTGTTGGATGTCAGTGCCCGGACAAGCCGGCAGGGGGAAACGGATCAGCAGCCCTCAGCATGATCAAGGTCCAAATCGTTTCCTGTTCTATATTCAATACTGCTCACGTTGTCCGCTCCTTAGCTTCAACCACGGGTACTTCACCGGTAGCGTGGTCAGGACGTACAGAAGCCGCGTTGAACAGATGATCGCGATGAAGCAGCGCGGTAAACTGCGCCCCAAACAGCATTATGACGCTGGACATGTACACCCAGGTCAACAACGCGACTGCCGCACCGATCGAGCCGTATAACAAGTCGTAATGGAAGTACGGCAGCAGGAAAGCAAAGCCGAACTTTGCCGCCTCCCAGAACACGCCGGCGAGCACCGCACCCGGTAAGGCTTCCAGGACCGAGACTTTAGCGTTGGGCAGCAGCTTGTAGAGGACAGCGAACAGTATCACCGTGACTACCAGGCTCGCGATCACAAAGATGGTCTGCCAGGCGTAGCCCGATAGCGCCGCGAGCCACGGCGCCAGCTTCAGCGGAATTCTGTTTGCCGCTGCCCTTACTCCAGTGACGAACGCGGTGAACAGCGCCGACGCGGCCAGCAGGAAAAACACCAAACTCATAACAGCTATGTTGACCGCCCGGCCGTGCAGAAACGATCGCGGGAAAGTCCCCCAGATTCGATTCAACGCCTTCTCGATCACGGTGAACATCCAGGACGCAGCCCACAACATCACCAAAACGCAACTCAGAATGATACCGTTCGAGAATTCGGAGAAGGACTCGAGGTTCTTGCTGACGAATGCCGAAGCGCCGGGCAGAAACGTCAGAACCTGACCGATGACATACTTCTGCACAGTTTCGGCGCCGAGCAAACGGCTACCGATGGAGAGCAACAATAGCAGTGTCGGAAAGAGCGCGAGCATTGAGAAATAAGACACCGCGGCGGCCGCCGTCGTCAGGTCGTTATCCATAAACGACATGAAACTACGGGTCAGTATTTTATGGCGGTGAGCTTTTCCAGGCATTGTGACTGCGACCTAACGATGAAATGATTGCGGGTCCTCAGAATTCTAAGTGCTGAACCAATGAAAGGCAAAGAACGGTGGCTAGTGGTTAGTGGTCAGTGGTTAGTGGTTAGTGGTTAGTGGTTGGTGGTCAGTGGTTAGTGGTCAGTTAGTGGCCAGTAATTAGCAGCAGTGGTCAGCGGCCACTACCAGCTGCTCTTGGCCATTTACGACCTAACCACTGACCACTAACCACTGACCACTAACCACTAACCACTAACCACTACCGCCGGTCACCGGCCACCACTCATGTTAGAATCGCGCCGGTGGTTGAAGAGTACGACATCGCTATCGTGGGCGCGGGAATAATGGGCGCGATGACCGCTTGCGAACTGGCGCGCGACGGAGCGAGGATCGCGCTGATCGATCAGTCATCGCTGCCAAACCCAGCCGGCGCGTCTGTCGATCACTCGAAGGTTTTTCGATTCGCTTATCCGGATCCGCTCTATGCGCAACTGGCGGTTGACGCGCTGAAGCTTTGGCGCCAGCTAGAAACAACCAGCGGCGAGCTACTGCTCACACAGACCGGCGTTTTGATGATGGGTGTAGACGAGTCATCGCCCGAGACCGAAACCTACAAAG
>DATMCM010000302.1:0-4858 GCA_035558335.1 Blastocatellia bacterium
TGCGCGAATTGTCCAAAGCGACAGTAACGCGCGGCTCGCTTTCACGCGCCGGAGTGAGAGTTCGCCAGCTCCTCAGTCCCAACACAATGACGCTTGCGAGCGTCAACGCGCCGACAACTACGTGGGCGACGGTGAGCGTTATCATAGGCTCAAGCGGCTGAGGGTCGCTGTAGGACCGCAGTCGAGCTAAGTAAGCAAGGAGCCCCAGGCTTAACTGACAAAATAACAACGCCAGCACCGCAAACGCCGGCCTGCGCAAGTAAACTTCACGGCCATGACGCCGAAGGATTAATAACGTCGTCCAGATCGTAAGCACTGAAACTACGGCTGCGCCCGCGATGTGAGGGACTACACTGAAGGCGCCATGCCGGAACCCCGCTCCAAGAGCTGCCTGCGCCAGAACGGCGCACACCATTATGATCGCAAGCCAGCGCGCCGACGAAGTTCCCGAGTCTTCAAGAAACTGTCTTTTCTTATGCCACCCAGCTGATGTAACCACCGCAAGACTAACAATCAGCGCAAAAAAACTCTGAGCAACCAGCGCATGGGGAATCGCAATCAGCGGTTTATAGGCCGGGAATGCAACTCGAGCTCCGCCTATGAGAGCCTGCATCAAAACACCCCCAAAAGCGACCAGCGCAAGCTTTCGGATTAACGGTCTGGCGGTGCAGGCGCGGATTGCCAACGCCATCGTTATCGCGGCAACAAAAAAAGCAATCACCCGATGCGAATACTCGTAACGGACGTTTGCAACGAAGTAATTCGAGTCTATAACCCAGCGACCGAAAGACAGCGGCCAATCGGGAACCGAATCACCGGCCTCGTTGCTCGTGACCAGGGCACCGGCCACGAGCAGAATCACCGTCATCGAAGCAAGCAAAATTGACAGGCGGTGTAGCCCGCGATCCCGGACTACCTCTCCGCAGTCATTCTTGTCTTCCTTACTTGTCAAGACTGCCGCCTCTCTTCAATGATCTCTCAATCGCTTCGAGCGTTCGTTCCTTGGTTTCGGGAACAAGGAAGAACGCGAACAGCCATGCTCCAATCGTCAGAAGTGCGTAAAGCCAGTAAGTCCAGCTCGGGCCCAGAAATCCGAGCAACGGGAGAAACAATAGCGAAACGACCAGGTTTGATCCCCAGTTGAACGTCGCCGCGGTGCCCTGTGCCAGACCGCGAATCTTCAGAGGATAGATTTCGGAAATAAGCAGCCAGAAGATCGGTCCGAGGCTGATCGCAAACGAGGCGACATAAGCCATCAAGCAGATCACCGCAACCCATGCGAGCGCGCCGCCGTGGATCGAAAGGCGAAAGGCGAGGCCAAGCATTGCTAGTGTCACCGCCATGCCCAGAATGCCAGTCAACAACAGCGGCCTGCGTCCTTTCCGATCAATCAGGCGCATAGAGACTATTGTCATGATGACGTTCACTACACCGATGCCCGCCGTCGCCAGGATAGCGCCCGACGCCGATGGAATTCCGGCGGATTGAATGATCGTCGGGGCGTAATAAATCACGGTGTTGATCCCGGTGACTTGCTGGAAGATTGCCAAACCGATGCCCACGATCAGCGCCGGCCTGACATTCGCACCGAGCAGATCAGCCCAGGTGCCGGTTTGCTTTTGTAGCTTGAGGCTGGCTTCAATCTCGCTCATCTCAGTCTGTGCATCGTCGCCGCCGCGGATGCGTGCGAGGACGTCGCGGGCTGTATCGAGATGCCCATGCTGGGCGAGCCATCGCGGGCTTTCCGGCAAGGCCAGCATACCGAGACCAAAGATAATCGCCGGCACCACCGCCAGCCCTAACATCCATCGCCAGCTGCCCGAAGCAGCGAAGCCATAATCGACCAGATAGGCGCCAAGGATTCCCACAGTGATCGCCAATTGAAAAAGCGAAACCATCCAGCCGCGTGCCCGCGCCGGCGAGACTTCGGAGATGTACACCGGAACCGTGGTCGAAGAAAGCCCGATTGCAATGCCGACAATGATTCGCCCGCCGATCAATACCGCCGGCGACATCGCCGCCGCGCAGATGATTGCCCCGACAATGAAAATAATTGACGTTACAATTAGCAGTCTGCGTCGACCGAATCGGTCAGCCAGCCTCCCGCCGCTCAGCGCGCCACCGACCGCGCCAATCAAGACGCCGCTGACTATCACGCCTTGCGCGAAGGTCGACAGCTTAAAGACATCCTTGATGAATATCTCCGCTCCGGAGATGACGCCGGTGTCATACCCGAAAAGCAGGCCGCCAAGTGCTGCGAAGATGGCGGCGACATAGACGAACGTGGTGCCGGTCGCGTGCTGCGCCGACACGTTTTGTTGAGTATTTGTATGGGTTGCCATAAATGCTGATCTCCTTGTCATTTCATGTGGCGATCGCGACCGCCCTCTTCACGCTGAACTTGGTAATTGTCATCACTCACTGCCTCGCCTATGTGCTCCTACCACCAGATTTCAGTCTGCACTCCGTAACTGATTCCGCTTGCCTTGTTGCGGTACGGGGCCCCGCCGACAAAGCCTCTGAATCCATCCGACCAGTTCGCGTAGGTGACGAAGGCCCGCAAAACAGGCCGGCTGAAAAAGTCGCGGCCAGCGGCAATCTGCGGCGCGATGGTGAATTTCCTCAGCCAGCCGCTGTAAAGACCTAGCCCGCTGTCTGTGTGATCGAAGCCGGGCTCGAACGCAATCGAGACATGGTCGGACAGGTGGAGCACTGGCCGCGCGCCAAACGATACCCACTCATCTGTTCCATCCTGCTTTCTGCCGCTCTTGTGACGCTGGTAGATGAAGATCGGCATAATTGAAAATCTGTCGTTGGGCTGGATGAGGAAATGCTCGGTGAGTAGAAACGTCGAGGAATCCTTCAAGAACGAGGTCGGCGTATCTATCGAGGTACTGAAGTTACTCGCCGCGCCCCTCCCGTACTGTATTGAGAATTGGTTATAGCCGCCTAGCATCTCAGCGCGAAAATGACGGAACCCGAACGCTTGTCCGGTTGTCGTTGGAACAACCGTGCCGTCTTGTAGTGTGCCGCCTTTTGCGGTCGCAAAGTTGTACCAGAAGCTGAGTTTCCCAAGCGGTGCGTTGACGTTGTAGAGCCGAACGTCGATGTTGTTCTTTGAGTAATTACCGTTGTCGGTCACAATGTCTTGGCGCGCGCCGGCGAGATAGGAAATGGACATCTGCCCGAACTTCACGTCGAGGTCTTCGATGCCCGCTCCGTAACCGCTCATGTCGAGAGGATAAAAATCATCGATTTCGATGTGCTGTCGCCGGTAATAACGCTGGCCCGCCCAGAACTTGAGGCTGGGTTGACTCGAGATGATGTTGCCGGCCTGGACGAACGCTTCGCGAAGCCGGAATCTGCTGCTGTCATCGAAACTCGCGAGGTTTTTCGTGTCGGCCTCGACCATCACCTCAGTCTTCATCCAGGCCTTGTCGGATTCGCCGTGGGGGTTGAGCCAGTTGTTGACAAAGATCAGCTCGCTGTAAGTCTCGGTCTCGTTTCCGAGCCGGTATTTCGCTCCAGCTCCGGGCGCCTGAAAGGCCACTTGCTGACCCCCTTTGCCGTTCCCTCCATAGCCCGATCGAAAGTAGCCATGGAATTCGAAGGCTTTTATCTGCGTTTCCAGTTTCTTGATGGCAGTCTCGGCATCTCTCACGAAATCGTATGTCGGGGCTGTCCCGATCTGTTGTGCGAGCTCGGCCTTACTCTGCTGTCCGGTTTCGAGGTCCCGGACTGCCGTCTTGGCTGCTTTCTCAGCGGCAAGCTGAACGGTTGAAACGGTGTTCTGGTTTGTGATTTGCTGCTGTTCGATCGCGGCGAGACGCTTTTCTAGATTTGCAATCTTTGCTTCGTATGCCTGCTTCAATTCCTGCAGCTCTTTCTTCAGCTGTTCGGCCTCCTGAGGGAAAACGGGGCTCGACAACCCTAAGATCAAGACTATGGCGCAGGTTATCCGGCTGGCCTTCTTCATGGTTGTGTTCCTTTGACGCTCCGCCGCTTGAGCCATTGATTCAAGGCAAACAGCGAAATGAACAGCGGCGGTAACACAAGGCTCCGCCAGTAAACGAGCAGAACAGGATTTGACGGCGCAACGGTGATCGGTCCTGCGACTTTTACCGAATCGTCCCCACGCCTGACAGACGCCTCGAGCTCCCAAAGGCCGGATTCCGGTATGTTTACCTGAGCTGCATAAAACAGTTTGTTCTGAGCAGCTTGAGGTGTGGCTTCGGAGCGGATACTCGTCGCGCCGTCTTTACTCAGTTGAACCTGAGCAAGACAGTCGAGCACAGGCTGTTGATTCTCGCGGCTCTGGATCATCAGACTGATGTCAACCGGACCGGCTCGGAGCGGGCTGGGCGTGGTGAATACCGTTACGACGAACTGACCTGCGGACTTTGTGAATTGTACGGACCCTCCATCGGCTCGCGCCTCTGTAATGCAAACACAAGATGCGAGAACGATAAGCAACATGGCTGTGGCATCCAGGTTAGCCACTCGGTTAAAGGTTAATGTCTGTCCGTGTTTCCGCATTAAACGACACCCCGATCGTCACATCATTGAATGCATCATTCCACGCATCTGCATGGGCTGAAACACAATCCACACCCCCGTGGCATAGAGAGCCACGGCGAAAACCGCCCATGGCAGAAGCAACCCGAATGCGCTGCTGGTTTGTTTCGTGAAACTGAAAGCCGTGCGCCAGCAGACGTAAAGAGTCAACAATAGCCCCGCGCCTAGCAGCAATAACTGAATTGAAGTCAGCCAATCGAGGGGAACTATCGCTCCCGCGGAAGACCAATCGGGTCTTCCCAGAAAGCTGATTCCAACATTACTAGCAGCTCGCTTTAAGACA
>DATMCM010000303.1:0-3298 GCA_035558335.1 Blastocatellia bacterium
TACAGAGAATCGGGAGAAATTGGAGCACTACAAAGGCAAGAACGGCGTCCTCAGCATGAAGACGGTTGTCCTTGGAGGCGATTTCCGCGTAACCACAGTCATCCCGTTCAAAGGAAACATTGCCGATTATCATCGTCTCGAAATTGCGCGTCCCATTAGCCTTGTTGGCGGCGCATTAACTTCTCAAGTCTCAAATCATCAGCTCGAGAGGCTCAAATCTCAGTTGGAAGAAAAAGGGATTTTTGAGTCAGTTACAGTTATCGACACCTACAGCGCGGCGGCTGAAACCCGGCTGGAGAAGCGAATCCAGACGACCTCTAACAATACGGGCGTCGAAGAGCTGGATTCGCTCGATTCTCCAATCGGCAGCTTTACAGATATGGAGGCTCGCGACAGTCGGCGCCTGCGTCAGGACCACGAAACAGAACGCCCTCTAGACCTGACTCTGGTGACGGTAATCGAGGTACTTGATTACGCTAAGGGGAACCGCCTGAAACAAGCGCTGCCGCTCGACCTCGGCAAGTCCATCCTGACTGTCCGCCTGCGCTATTACGACAAGGATTCTGGGAAAGAGATCGGCAGACAGATCGTCTCCGGTAAGCAGGGCGGATCAAGCCTGCTCGGCCCTCTCTCGCCCCGCGACGCGTTGAGCGGCGTGGCCGATGGCTTCGTCGACCAGGTGACCCGCCGCGTCGCTGCTTCGGTGAGATGAAGGCAAGGTGACAACATGAAACGAGCTTTCTTAATCTCCATGATTGCCCTCATTGCGACACACCTGGCCGTCGCGCAGAACGCACAACAGCGCAGATTGCCCGCGCAGAATACCCGGGCGGCGGAGCAAAGCGAAGAAGAGACGATCACTTTTGATGCCGCGCTGGTCAACACTCATGTCTCGGTGCGCGATGCGCAGGGGCATTTCGTTACCGGACTCACTAAAGAGGATTTCGTCGTGCTGGATGATGGTAAACAGCAACCCATCGTCCACTTCAGCCAGGAATCAGACCAGCCGCTTCGGGTGGCGCTCGTAGTCGACCGGAGCCGCAGCGTGCAAAGCGTCCTGGGCCGCGCGCAACTTGTTGTGCGTGATTTCATCAATTCAGTCCTTAGACGAGGGGATAGCGCTTGCCTGGTTGCGTTCGATTCCGGCGTCTACCTGGTGCAGGACTTTACTGACGACGCCGATACTTTGGCCGGCGCCGTCAACAAGCTGACCGCGGCCGGTGGGTCATCCATATTTGACGCGATCTATAAGACTTCGAGGGATAAGCTGGCCGGGACAGAAGAAGCCCGCCGCGTAATAGTTCTAATAACTGATGGCGAAGACACGACGAGCAGCTCATCGATCGAACAGGCGATGGAGATGGCGGTCAGGAACAATGTTGCCGTCTACGCTATTCGGCTGCCCGGCGAGAATTCGCTCAATGGACGCAACCAGCAAGGCAAGCCGGTACTTGCTCGGATTACCGAATCAACCGGCGGACGCCAGTTTCATCTCGATGGCGGCGAGGGTCAGCTCGCGGGATTCTTAAAAAAGTTGCAGGACGAATTACGGAGTCAGTATTCAATCGGCTACCAGTTTCAATCTGCTTCTTCAGCCAGCATTTTTCATAAGATCACGATAAAGCTGACGCAGCCTGCACTGAAAGCCTTTACCCGGAGCGGCTACTACGCAAGATCGGAGTAATCGCTAAGTAAGGTTTCGAAAGGCTTAAGAATCATGGAAAACGCAAGTCTAATCAACTTGATGCCGGAAAGGGCGAAGACGGAGCGCTCGCTTACAGTCTTATTTACCTTTATTCCCGACGAAAAACTGCTTCCGCTGCGTTTATGCAAAGCAGTGTGGAGTTGGATCGATCGAACGCATGGCGAGTCGTTGGTGCCCGATAGTTCCGAATTTGAAACAAAGATTGGGACCGATGGTCGAGCTTATAAGGATCTCCGATTTCTCCAGTCGAACGACGCACATCCATTTGCATTCAGGCTGGCTCGGGCGGTGACCGAAGCCGCCAGTGCACTAAGGCAGGATCCCCTTGCCTTCATAAGCGCGATCTCGGACAGCAGTACAATTTCCCCTGAGAAAAGAAAGAGAATCAGAGCCGGTATAATCTTTGCCGTTGTTTTTTACACATTGGTGCTGTCGGGGATCTATGCGTCCTATTCAATCTATCATCGAGTAAAGCCGGCTGCTGCTCCGCCCGCGAAGCACCTTGAGATCACTTATCTGGCAGCCCCGCCAATGCCTGTCAAAAAAGCCGCGCCGCAACTCAAAGAAGCGGCCGGCACGACAGGCAAAGATCAGTTGGCCGCTCCAGTCAAACCTACAGAACAGCCTAAAGCTGAGTCCATAGAGGCCAAGCCGACACCGCGCCCGCCCGACCAAATAGCAACCACCCAACCAACCACAACCACCACTAACTCACTCACGAGTGAGACCGCATCCCGGGGTTCGGCATCAGATGGTGCCGCCCGCGGCCTTACCGGAAACGGTGTCGGCACGGCCTCGACCGGAGGCCACGGCGGTGCTTCGAGTGCGGACGTAAATTACAACGATGTTTTCAGTGTGAGTAACGTCACGAGTCGTCCACAGATATTGGCGCGTCCTGTTCCTGGATACACCGAAGATGCGCGGCGCGCTCAGGTGGAGGGATCAGTAAAGCTATCTGTGGTCCTTAATGCCAATGGAACGATATCGGACATCAGAGTGACGCGCGGGCTCGGGTATGGGCTTGATGAGAAGGCCATAGAGGCTGCAAGAGAATTGCGTTTTGTTCCTGCACAGAAGGACGGCCATACGGTAAGCGTCCGCGTCTTTCTCGAGTTCAAATTCGCGCTGCTGTGAGAAGGGAAGCGAGACAAAGCGGATGGGGAACAAGCATCAGCGTATGGTCAACAATAAGGTAGACAGACTATTATTCGCATACTTCGAACGACCAAAGAAAGAGTACGCCAGGATCCTGGAATCCATTAAAGCCTCTGGCGGGCTTAACAACGAGGAGATCGAAACGATACGCGCCAAAGTGCCCTACGTTCACGCCGAGACCATCATCCGACACCTGAGGGCTTGCCAATAAGTGCGTAAGAGAAACTGCCGGTGATCGCCCAATACATGACTTTCCGTTTAGCTCGTCCTTCCCAACTCAAGGCTTGCGCAGCTTTGCGTACTCGGCTTTGGCCCGTTGGTAGATAGGAATATCGGCGTCCGCGTCCTTCCAGAGGGTCAAGAAGTCTTCATACGATCTGCGCGACGCGGCTTCGTCGCCCATCATTTTCTGCGCTCTGGCTAACTGCAAATGTGACA
>DATMCM010000304.1:0-4360 GCA_035558335.1 Blastocatellia bacterium
TTCGGTAAACACCGCTCGCGGTTCAGCAGAGGGCAGCATCACCTACGCCGACTATCTCGACTGGAAAAATGAGACCGGAGTCTTCGAAAACGTCGCCGCCTTCAGCTCGCAAACCGCCGATCTTGCCGGCGGCGGTGAACCAGAACGAATCGACGTAGCCGGAGTCGCTGAAGAATATTTCGCGGTGATGGGTGTCCAACCCCAGATCGGGAGAGCATTTTCCCCTGATGAGTTCAAACCCAATGCACCACGCACTCTTGTCATAAGCTACCGGCTCTGGCAGCGCAAGTTTGGCGGTGATCCTGGCGTACTGGACCAGACGGTGTTTCTCAACGGCCGCCCATACCCGGTTGTCGGTGTGATGCCAAAAGATTCGCAGTGGCCCGACGGATTCGACATCTGGGCGCCGATGGCCGTTGGCCCAAATCCGGACCCCGACTTGTTGCGCCGCGACAACATGATCTTCCGGGCCGTCGCTCGTTTGAGGCTTGGTGTTTCCGTAAATCAGGCTTCTGCGGCGATGGCAACCATCGCCCAGCGGCTGGAGCAGGAATTTCCGGAGTCGCGAAAAGGATGGACCAACAAAGCGATTCCACTGCGTGACTACATTGTGGGCGACCGGCTTCAGCTCGCGTTGATGGTGCTGATGGCCGCGGTCGGATTCGTGCTCTTGATTGCCTGCGTAAACGTGGCGAATCTGCTGCTTGCTCGCGCGGCTACTCGAGAACGCGAGATCGCGATTCGTCTCGCCCTTGGTTCAGGGCGTCTTCAGCTTGTTCGGCAACTGCTGACCGAAAGCGTCGTGCTGGCGTTGATGGGAGGAGGAGTCGGGCTCCTGCTGGCGGTCTGGGGAGTCGATCTGCTGATCGCGATTGCACCCGCCGACGTGCCCAGGCTTGCCGGGGTGAAGATCAATCTCCCCGTTCTCGCGTTCACCATAGTCACGTCAGTTGTAACGGCGGTGCTCTTTGGTTTGATCCCGGCCCTTCACGCCTCGAAAGTCAATCTGAACGAATCGCTAAAGGAAGGTGGCAGGGGTTCCAGCGAAAGCGCCCGCGGCGGCCGCATTCGAAGCGTGCTGGTGGTGTCGGAAGTTGTCCTGTCGCTTGTGCTGCTGACGGGTGCAGGCCTGATGGTCCGAAGTTTCATGCGGCTCCAACAGGTGGATCCCGGCTTCAATACAAACCACCTGTTGACTATGGGTATCAACTGCCCAAGCAAGGGGTACCCCGATGACGCGAAGACGATAGCGTTCTACAAGAACGTGGCGGAACGCGTTGCCGGCTCGCCTGGGGTGGAGTCAGCCGCCTTCAGCTCGGCACTGCCGCTCGGAGGAGGAGGCTTCTATCTTGGGCGTGTGTTTCTTATCGAAGGTCACCCCGAACCGCCCGCCGGTACGGACAATCCAGCTCAATGGAACGTGATAACCCCCGGATACTTCGAAACGACGGGTATCAGACTCCTTGAAGGTCGAGGTTTCGACGAACGAGACACCGCTGATAGCAACAAGGTCATCATCATAAACGAGACGCTCGCAGAGAAGATGTTTCCAAACGAAGATCCGCTGGGCAAGCGAATAAGGTCGTGGCGTGATGAAAACCTCCTCCGCGAGATCGTCGGAGTAGTTCAGGACGTCAGATACTTCGGCCGCGACGACGAGCTTAGAGGACTGGTCTACGTGCCGCACACTCAGAACCAATGGCGCTCAATGTCGTTGACCGTTCGCACCAAAGGTGATCCCGCCGCGCTGATAGCATCGATTCGCGACCAGGTATGGTCGGTTGACAAAGACCTGGCCGTTGCGAACCCCAGAACGATGAATGAGACTCTCGCTCGATCGGTAGCTTCGCAAAGGTTCAGCATGATTCTGCTGACAGTGTTCGCGGCAGTGGCCATGATACTTGCGACACTGGGAGTCTACAGTGTTTTGTCTTACACGGTCGCGCAGCGGTCCCATGAGCTCGGCGTTCGAATGGCTCTCGGCGCGCAGACTCGCGATGTTATGAGACTGGTGCTGGTGCATGGAATGAAGCTGACCTTGATTGGCGCCGGGATAGGCCTGGCGTTGGCTATTGCAGTGACGCGATTGATGAAGAGCTTGCTTTACGAGGTTAGCACCACTGATCCGACGACGTTCGCAATCGTGTCTGTGCTGCTTGTGGCGACCGGTCTCGCCGCCTGCTTGATACCCGCGCGCCGCGCCACCAAAGTCGATCCGATCGTCGCGTTGAGATACGAATGAAGGAATTGGGAATCAGTCCGTAGTCAGTAGTCAGTAGTCCGTAGCTCGTGCATCGAGGTTCTACTCGAACTTAGGAATACGAGCTACGGACTACGGACTACTGACTACGGACTAGTTCAGGGGGTGACTGATGGAAACTCTTATTCAAGATCTGCGCTACGGCGTGCGAATGATGTTTAAGAATCGCAGCTTCACCGCGGTTGCGATTCTGACGCTAGCCCTCGGAATCGGCGCCAACACCGCTATCTTCAGCGTCGTTGATGCGGTGCTGCTGCGTTCGGTTCCCTACCCCGACGCTGAGCGGCTGGTAATCCTGTGGTCGACGATGCAGTCACAAGGGGTGGCGACGTCCGGCAGCGCGCTGCCCGATTATCGTGAATGGCGGGATCAGAATCAGGTCTTCGAAGGACTGGGCGGGTTCTTTTACGGCGACTTCAACGTGTCGGGCGAGAATCAGGACCCCGAGCGTGTTCAAGGCGCATTGGTGACGCCAAACTTCTTCCCGGTGCTTGGCGTAGCTCCGGCGATCGGCCGTGGATTCCTCCCCGAAGAAGAACAGTTCGGCCGTCATCGGGTGGTGCTGCTCAGCTACGGTCTCTGGCAGCGGCGTTACGGCGCGAACCCGGATATCGTCGGCCGCGCGATCGAGCTCAGCGGCGAAGCTTACACCGTCGCGGGTGTGATGCCTCAAGGCATGCCTTTTCTCGATAACACACCTCCTGTCGAGTTGTGGCGGCCGATCTCATTCGCGCCCGGCGATAACATGGACTCTCGCAACAATCATTTCGTCAATTTGATCGGCCGGCTCAAACCCGGTGTGAGAATCGAACAGGCGCAGGCCGATGTCGCCGCGATTGCGCACAACATCGCGGAGGCCCATCCGGAGAACAATGGAGTCGGAGCGCAGGTCGTTCCGCTCGGAGAACAGCTTATAGGCGACACGCGCACCGGGCTGCTGGTGTTGCTGGGCGCGGTCGGTTTTGTGCTGTTAGTCGCGTGCGTGAACGTGGCTAACCTGCTTCTCGCGCGCGCGGCATCGCGCGAGAAAGAGCTCGCCGTTCGCACGAGCCTCGGCGCGAGTCGCGCGCGGCTGGTGCGCCAGCTGATGCTTGAAAGCGTGCCGCTCGGGTTGATCGGCGGAGGCGCTGGTCTGCTGCTTGCGATGTGGGGCGTTGACGCAATCGTCGCGGCGCTTCCGGCGTCACTGCCGCGCTACAACACAATCGGGATCGACGGTCACGTACTGATGTTCACGCTGGCAGTATCATTGCTCACCATCAGCATCTTCGGATTGCTGCCCGCGTTTCAAGCCACTCGGTCTGATGTGCGTGAAGCGCTAAGCGACAGCGGGCGCAGCGTAACCGTGGGCCGAAGAAGGAGTCGGCTGCGTGGAACGCTGGTCTCGTGTGAGATGGCGCTTGCGCTTGTGCTGTTGATCGGCGCCGGGCTGATGGCTCAAAGCTTTCTGAAGCTGCGCGGTGTTGATCCCGGGTTCTCACCTAAGAACGTCGTGACCATGCGCATACCGCTGCCCGAGTCGAAGTATCCAGTGCCGCTTTCAATCACTTCACCGCCCCCGGTCGCACTCAACTTTTACGGTCAACTTCTGGATCGCGTCCGGTCGCTGCCGGGTGTCGACGCGGTGGGAGTTACCACGATATTGCCGCTCGGCGTTGGCGGCGCATGGGGAAAGTTCTGCAGCGTTGAGGGGCGGCCGGCGCCGTCGTCGCTCGATCAGGTGCCGCTGGTTCGGTTTTCTCTGATAAGCCACGACTATCTCCGAGCGATGGGCATCGCGGTGCACAAGGGCCGGGCGTTTACCGAACACGACACCGCTGCTTCCCAGCAAGTCGCGATTATCAACGAGACGATGGCTCGCAGGTTCTTTGCAGATGAAAATCCGATCGGCCAGACAATATGGATGGGGCCGCCTGAGAGTCTGCTACCACCGGAAGCTCAGACACCGGAGAATCGCTCCGTCCGCCGCACGATCGTCGGCGTCGTCGCCGATGTCAAAGGGGCAAGCCTGGAGAAGTCCTCGAACCCCGAAGTCCTGGTGCCTTATCTTCAGAACAAGCGAGAAGGATGGAGCAACGCTCTGATGCTGGCGGTGCGAAC
>DATMCM010000305.1:0-4269 GCA_035558335.1 Blastocatellia bacterium
ATTATCGTCTTGCGGTTGAATCGGTCGGCGGCGACCCCTGCCAGCGGCCCGGCGAAGAACGTCGGCAGCAGCTTGATGATTAGTATCAGGCCGACGGCTTCGCTTGAACCCGTCAGATTCAAAAGCAGCGTGAACAGCGCAACGCTGTTGAACCAGTCTCCGGTCTGCGAGATGAGCTGGCCTACGAACAAGCGGCGAAAGTTACGATTAGTGCCGAGGAGCTCCAGATATCCCACCTGCTTGCTCGTTCGGCTCGCGGTCATTCGGTCATTGTAGACGTGCGAGTGAGGGCTTTCAATTACGGGGTAGGTGATGAGAGCCGCCCGCTGGAAAATGCGGGTGATAAGTCTGTTGGACTACTGGTCTTCTCTGCGCAACCTCAGCGTGCTCGGCGGCTCTGCGGTGAGCAGACTCGCGAAGAGGATTCACCGCTGAGGCTGCGCTGAGAGAGGCAGAAACGTTAATCGTTTTTCTCGATTGCTCCCGTTTGCGTGCTTAGGCACTCACATCGTTGCTTTGACAACCGCGCGAACCGGCCTGTATCATAGGCGTTCGTCAAACGGGGCGTGGCTCAGCCTGGTAGAGCGCTCGGTTCGGGACCGAGAGGTCGTTGGTTCAAATCCAATCGCCCCGACCACTTTTTTCAAAGGCCCAAGACTCAACGGAAAACGTGTTGCGTGATTCGCGAGAATACGCCAACCGTCACTCATCACGTTTCAACTTGCCAGGTCTTGGGTCTAGTTGCGTATGACTATCGCCCGGCGGTTCATCGTAAGAGGCAGGGTTCAAGGAGTGGGCTTTCGCTACTTCGCGATTCGGGCCGCTCGAGGCTTGGGAATAGTGGGCACAGTTTGCAATATGCCGGATGGTTCAGTTGAAGCGATTGCTGAAGGCGAGACGGAGGCGATCCTGGAGTTTCGTCGCGACCTCGAACGCGGACCCTCATACTCGCAAGTCACAGCTGTCGAAGAATCGGAACTGGACGTAACCGGCCGGTACAAGAGTTTTGAAGTAGTCAGTAGTCAGTAGTCCGTAGCTTGGGATCCATTGATTGAGATTGTGCTGAGTTTTGGGCGTGCTGACTAAAAGCAAGACTACTGAGTGTCGACTACTGACTACTGACTACGGCTACTGACTACGGCTACGGACTACTGACTACTGACTACGGACTACGGACTACTGACTACGGACTACTACTTAGCGGAGATATTCTGTGGATAACCTCAAAAAACTGATCAGAACGGTTCCCGACTTTCCGAAACCGGGAATTCAGTTCTACGACATTACCACGCTGTTGAAGGATCCTTATGGCTTGCGCACCAGCATCGACCGATTGGTCGAGTTGATTGCCGACGCCAACATCGACACCGTTATCGGCATCGAAGCGCGCGGCTTCATCTTCGCGCCCGCGCTCGCGTATCGACTCAAGGCCGGCTTTGTCCCTGTTCGCAAACCGCGCAAGCTGCCTTCAGAGATCGAGTCCATATCCTATTCGCTCGAGTACGGAACCGACACACTTGAAATTCACAAGGATGCGGTAGGGAAGGGAAATCGAGTGATCATCGCAGACGACCTGTTAGCTACCGGCGGCACCGCCCGCGCGGTCGTGGATCTCGTTGAGCGATTGGGCGGCGAGGTTGCCGGGCTTGCGTTTCTCGTCGAGCTGACTTTTTTGAACGGTCGAGAGCGTTTCAAGGGTTACAAGGTCGCTTCGTTACTGGAGTACGACGAGTAAGATTCTGTTTTGCTGAGCGAGGAGTTTGCCCTGGGAGCGCGGGCGTCCCGCCTGCAAGCTATCGAATTCGTATCAATGCGGGCGGGACGCCCGCGCTCCCAGGCGATCAGCCAATGTCCGATGCTGAAGAATCAGTTTTGAGTACGAACGAGTCATTCTGGTTCCGTTGCTTAGCTGGACACTCAAAAAGTTCATCTGTTAGGGTACAGGTCGATGTGCTCCCGTAGCTCAGCTGCATAGAGCGTCCGCCTCCTAAGCGGAAGGTCGCGCGTTGGAATCGCGCCGGGGGCACCACTCTTTTCCAGGGCAACACAATATCAACCAGGTTCCAGGTCGGCTCCGTAGGTCACATTCTCAGGCGCAGCGGTAACCGCGTAGCGGTGTCCTATCGATAGTTTGCGGATTGGCGATAACCGTGGCCGCGTAGCGGTTACCTACGTGCGTGCAGAATCGATGACAAAGTTAAAGGTAACCGCTACGCGGCCCAGAATATCCCGAACAATGCAAACTATCGATAGGACACCGCTACGCGGTTACATCTGTTGCGTTGTTGGATCTTGGCGACCGAAAATGTCCAAACTCCAACCACCAACTGCGTTTGGCGGGATAACGGCGGGCGGCAGGTTGGTGTCTTAGGCTGAGTACTAACGCTCCACCAACTGCGATTGCAGGATTCAAGTGTGGCGCGACTCCGGGACGCCGATCCTTCGCAGAGCAAACACGCCTCCGCCTTCTCGACCAGTCGACCAACTCACTTGCGCGTCAATCAAGCTTGCCCGCGAGCGTATGTTCGCAAGTCCCCGACCAGCGCGTGCTTTCCTACTTGCTGGATCAAAGCCCCTGCCGTTGTCTTCAAGCTCGAGAAGAAAGCCGCCATCCGCTGGAATGGCAACTGTGAGACTGACCCGGGTGGCTGAAGAGTGTTTGCAAACGTTGGTGATCGCCTCTTGCGCGATTCGATAGATTTGAATCTGCGCGGCCGCCGAAAGGCGCAGCTTCTCGTCGAGCCCTTCCTCGCAAACGAAATTCGTTTCGAATCGCTTGTCGGCTGGGAGCTGACTGACTGTATCCGCAAGCGCCCACTCGAGCGCCGCCGCGAGTCCCACGTTGCTCAGCGCCGAAGGGCTTAGATCTTCGCAGATGCGACGAACCTCAGTTGAGACGGCCTCAATCTCGTCGCGAAGCGTCGGAGTCCCGCTGGACACCGCAGGATGACCGTTACCAGCTTGAGTCAGTCCATCGCTGAGCATCATCAAGCGCCGCAAGTCCGCCAGCGTCTGATCGTGCAGGTCGCGAGCGATCCGGCGCCGCTCGCGCTCGGTTTCGTTCGCAAGCTCCAGCCTCGTCGCGGTCAGTTGTTGATTGGTCGTCGACAGTTTCCGGTTCTGCCGCCATCCCCAACCCAACGCAACCAGCGCTAACGCGAGCAAAGTCCCGAGCGAGGTCGATGTCCAGGGAAACGGGGCGCGTTCGATCGTTAGCTCAACCCTCACCGGATCGGACTCGACCAGGTCTACATTGTAGGCGCGAACTTCCTCCCAATACTTGCCCGGCTGCAAGGCTTCCGAAGACAGTCGCGCGATGCGAGTTGGCAGACCGCTGACCTGCTGACCCCGGCTATCACCTACCGTGAACACATAATGAAACTGCTCCGGAAACGTACGGCTGCTAGATGCGGCGACTTCTATCGCGAAGCTCTGATTGTGGCCCAACACCAAGCCTGCGAGAGCTTCCTCCGCCGAGTAGTGCCGCGATCCGGTCGCTCCGGTAATCGCAAGTAACGGCGGTCCGCCGCCCGGCCGGTAGCTCGCAACTCCTCGGCTCGTTCCTATCCAAACCAGATTCGTTTGCCCGAGCGCGACACCGAAAGTGTTTTGCGACGCCAGTCCTTGCTCGGTGTCGATTTTCGAGATCATCGCGACGCCTTTGACTTCGCCCAGGTCGGTTGTTCCTCCCGGCATGAGCCGGACCTTAAACAACCCGCAACCCGCCGTAGCACACCAAGCCATATCCGGACTCGCCGAGGACGCTCGTACAACACAGCGCGCGTCGCAGTTCTCGATTACCAGATCCAGCCGTCCTTCGCGATAGACATACAGGCCGCGAGAGGTTGCCAGCCAAAGCGCATCATCCAGCGAACCTTCAATCGACCAAACCACGGAGTCAGCAGGCAGGTTGAACCCCGAAACGGGGGAAACGCGCCCGCCGTCGTAAATGAAGACGCCAGCGTCGCTCGTCCCGATCAATAGCCTGTCACGGTCGGCGTGCAAGCTAACGACGTCGCGCGGCTTGCCTGGCTCATCGGGCCAGATCGCTATCCGGCGGCTCCCGTCGACACGGTCCAACCCTCGTCCGAAGCTCCCGACGAAGATCGCGCCTCGAAACAAGCAAATCGCTCGGACGTTCCAGCTCGAGTCGTCTGTTACCCGAACGAATTGTTCCGTCGATCCCTCAACTTCGTTCGTTCTCTTGCGAGAGGCGAACAACCCGCTCGCCGTTCCAACCAGAAGACGACCGGCGTTGTCTTCTGCGAT
>DATMCM010000306.1:0-5889 GCA_035558335.1 Blastocatellia bacterium
AGAGATATGACCGGCGCGAGCCCCATGAACCGACTGCTTCAGGGTGACGTCGGGTCGGGCAAGACTATAGTCGCCGTCCAAGCCGCAATAGTCGCAATCGAAAGCGGCTACCAGACAGCGATCATGGTTCCGACCGAGATACTCGCCGAGCAACATGCTCGAAACGTCAAGCGAATGCTCGCCTTATCGCCTTATCGCGTTGAATTGCTAACTGGATCGCTCACGCCGTCGCGAAAACGCGAGCTTTATTCGGCGATTGAAGCCGGCGAAGTCGATCTCCTGATCGGCACGCACGCGTTGATACAAGAGGGCGTCAGGTTTCACAAGCTCGGCCTGGTGGTGATAGACGAACAGCATCGCTTTGGAGTCCTTCAACGCGGTGAGTTGATCGGTCGCGGCTATAACCCGGACGTAGTCGTTATGACAGCCACGCCAATTCCCCGCTCGCTGGCGATGAGCGTTTACGGCGATCTAGACTTGTCGATCATCGACGAGATGCCGCCCGGGAGAAAGCCGGTGATCACCCGCGTGCGAGGCGAGGACGGGCGCCGGAGAATCTACCAGTTCCTGGACAAGAACATTCGCGAAGGCGGCCAGGTTTACATCGTCTATCCGCTAGTCGAGGAATCCGAGAAGCTCGATCTGCTCAACGCGACTCAGATGGCCGAGCACCTTCAGACTGCGGTCTTTCCCAACTTCCGCATCGGTTTGATTCACGGCCGAATGAAACAGGAAGACAAAGACCAGGTGATGAGTGAGTTTCGCGAAGGCACCCTTCATATACTCGTTTCGACTACCGTGATCGAAGTCGGAGTGGACGTCCCGAACGCAAACGTGATGCTGATCGAACACGCCGAGCGATTCGGCCTATCTCAATTGCATCAGCTTCGAGGGCGAGTCGGCCGCGGGGAGCAGCAGGCTTATTGCATATTGCTTGCCGGCGATAAGCGGTCGGCCGATGCGCGCGAGCGGCTGAAGATAATGGAAGAGACCAACGACGGTTTCAAGGTGGCTGAGAAAGACATGGAATTGCGCGGTCCCGGCGAGGTGATGGGTACACGGCAGTCTGGAGTTCCCGCGTTCCGCGTGGGCAACCTGGTGCGTGACTACCCGCTGCTGGAGCTTGCGAAGAAGGAAGCCGATCGCTTGTTGACCGAACGCGGCAACTCGAGTGAAACAGCTCGCGCGATCGAAGTAGTGAAGCGCCAGCCCAAGTTTGGTCTGTCAACTGTGGGATGATCCCGGCCGGGGAGGACGCCGAGTTTCGCGGAGAAGAATGGCCAATTGCTGATCTTACTGACCGGCGCGCGAACCGGACGGCGGCAACCCGTCAGAAAGAGCGATGACCGCCTCTTTCAACAACTCGAGATCACCACAATCGATGATCGTTGAGGCGCTTCGCTGATCCAACCCGCTCCCCATCTTCTGGGCCCAACCGGCATAACCTGACACGGTCAGAATCGGTTTGCCGTGAATCCACGCCAGACAGACTTCAGACAATGTGCCGGCGGAGTTTCCCAATGCGATCACGAAGTCACCACCCAACACGGTTACCACATTGCGCGCGTGTCCCAGCCCGGTCGGAATAACAACACCGCACCAGGGGTTCGCATCGCTCATCTCAGAGGAAGGGAGAATCCCAACCGTTGTGCCACCGGCTTTCGCAGCCCCACGACAGGCTGCTTCCATGACTCCGCCTCGTCCGCCGGTGATGACGGTTATGCCAAGCCGCGCGAGCATCTCTCCGACCTGCTCTGCAATAGAACACAACTCCGCCGGAGCGTCGGAATCTCCGATCACCGTGGCTTGCCGACTTCGGGCCTGCGTACCTTTCATTGAGTTTCAACCTCGGATCGATGTTTCAGGTTCAAGCTTCGGCTTGCTTCGCTCGGATTTGCACCTAAACGTTGAACTCTGAACTTAGCTGCGTTTGCCCAGTTCAACACCGGATCGCCGTTCGTCGAGCATCCGCTTCACTGCACCAGCGATCTCGCCGGCTGCATCTAAGTGTTGCTTACCGCGGCGATGCACTCCGCAGATCGCTGTCGTAAATGAATGATCCATCTCCGGGCTCCAGCGCCAACCACCCGCTCTGTCGCGCCCGTAGGTGAGATAGGCAGACAACAGATTGAGCCCGGTCCCCGGCCGCTCACCTATCAGATGGATGATCGTCTGAGCTTCCATCAATTCGCCAACGTGATAACCCGCCCGCACGCGCCCGTTTTGAATCGCCACGTCGGTTTCTGCCACGTTGCATCCCAGTTCCGAAAGCTGACGCTTGAGCGGCGGCATCAGCTCGCGCAAGTTCTCGTTGACCGCATTCGCGTTGAGCCCGTCGGAGATCACTATCTGAACTTGAGGCCGCCGGTCGGTGTAAAGCGAAGCAAGGCGTGCCGCGTCCACCGGGCGAATCATTTCTCCCGACGCCGGATGAGACAAGTACTCGTCGCGATCTCGTGCTCGAGTTGCTACCCGAACATGCCGCGGAGAAGCCTCGGCCAGGATCCCGACATCAAGTGACGCATACAGCGCTCGACGAGCGTTGTTGTAGATCGCTTGCATTCGCCGATCAGCTAAGGGCTCGGATTCTTCGTGCCGATCGCTTCCAAGATCAAACCCGTGCTCTCGGAGTTCGGCGAACTTGCGAGCCGCCTCATCTGCAAGCGTTTCGAATGACCTGCGGTCACCCCCGGCCTTCGTGTAGGCCGCGTAAAGCGAAGCGGCGCCGTCTCCACGCCGGTCCAACTCGCCGTTGTCATTCATCACCCCAAGCTCGACGAGTCTTTGCTGCATCGCCGACGTGATGCGCTTTCCTGCGCTCTGTCTCAACTTCGGATGGTCGCGGAACGACGTAGTCATGTACCCGAGCATCGGATCGGCGTTGCCGGCGACGGCCATCAAATACGCCGGCTCGGCTCGGGTAACGATCTGTTGAGTCAGCCCGCGAAGCTGTTGCGGATCGAGTCCCATGTGAAACGTCGCGCAAACGTCCAACCCCATCGTGAGCCCGTGCAGCTTGGACATCACCGTGTCTTCGAGACAAGCGCGCAGCAACTGACCAGCCGTTCTGAAGACTTCCGGGCCGATGAATCCGGCAACGTCGTTGACGATCATCCACTTTGGCTCGCGGTCCGCGCCTTGACACATGTTCCGGATCGCCCGCGCAACTCCATAGCTCCGCGACTCGAGCGTCACCATATCGATGCCTTCGGCGGCGCCGTTGGTCACCTCGGAGCCCTGGCCCGTTTCGAAGTACAAGCCCTCGAATCCCCGGGCCAGCTCGGCGATACCATCGACGTCAAGACTCACCATTCCGGCGAGCGCCGCCGATGTACCCGCAAGACTCTGAAAACCGACGTCGACGCGCGTTCGACCGCGAGCAGTCGTCTGCCTGGTAATGTCGGAGAGAACGCAGTAACGCGTCGGAAGTTGTAGCCGTTCGACAACGCGCCGCAGTAGATCTTCGAGCCGGATGATCGTCTCGATGTCGTCGCTCGCAGGGTTCAACCCAAGTATCACGTCACCGCAGCCGTAGCTGAGTCCTTCGAGGATCGAGAAAAGAATCTCGTCGTCGTCATCGCCAGGGCTGTTGGGCTGGATGCGCGAACCAAAGTGATCGCGCGAGCCGATCGCAACGCCGAATCCTGGCAACGGATTGAACAGCGTACGTGCTGTTTGCGAAAGCTCGTCGTCAGTCATGACCTTTGCGACAGCGGCGATAGCTTCGCTTGATAACCCGGCCCGATACGTCTCGACCCAGCGGGCTGCTTTGTCGCTTAGCAGAACTTTTATGATTTCGGCGACGGTAATAATCGAGAGCTCGTTGGCAAGTTGACGGTCAAGCGAGCGGTCCAGCGTCTCGGTCACTCCATCGTCGACCAGCGTTGGTTTGGTTATTTCAGCGAGCCTGATTGATGCAAGTCGCTCGCGCGCTTCACTTGAAGCTTGCTCGTCGTCGGCTCCACCGACCAACAGGTCGCCCTCTTTGAACCGATTAGCGAGCACCAGGAGCTGTTTGAGTTCTTGAGCGTTCATGCGCGATCAATTCGGAATCGAGGTTGAACGTCTCTTTTGTATCCTGTCGGATGACTTGTCTTCTCTCCGTCTCTGCGATTAAGCAGGGCCGCGGGTCTCACTAACCGCAGAGACGCCGAGTCGCGGAGGTTGCGCAGAGAAGACAATCAATCCCCAAGACTACGAGCTAACGTCATGCGGTCCCTTGTCCTCACGCGTCCAGGCCGGACCTCGAAACCGGCGCCGCTCACCGAGCAGATACCATAAGACGAGCAGCGAGGCGAATGCTACAACGGTCTTTCCCGCGCGCATGCCTTCAGGCAGGCTCAAGATCACACTGATGAACGCGACCCAAAGAAGCGCGATCACGTTGATCACGCTATCGTATTTCCCCAGGTGCCACGGCCCTCGTTCTATTCCTTCTCCACGTCGCTTTGCGCGCCACGACAGGAACACCGGGATCACGTAGGAGAAATAGAGCGCAATCACGCTGATCGATGTTACTACGGAATACGCACCGCTGTAGACTGCCGCCACGAACGCCACTACCACGCACAGCCAGATTGCCGGGCCGGGAGTCTGATGCTTTTTACTCACGCGCCGCCAGAGTCTCGAAGCGGGCAAGCCGTCGTCCCTCGCGAACGCAAAAATGACTCTGGAACACCACGTAACCGCCGATAGCCCGCAAAACCACATTGCCATCGCGGTGAGCCATGAAAACGCCGCGCCGGCTCTCTCGCCAAGCGCTCCAATCAAAACGGTGATGACCGCCGGAACATCGTTGCCTCCCGAGTCCTTCGCGTCGAGCACCGCCGGCACATCCTTGATTGCCAAAGTCAATGCGATCAGCAGCAGGTACCCGACAACGGCTGAAACCGAAACGGCGAGGATCATTCCCCACGCCGCGCGTCGTCTTGGGTCCACGGTTTCTTCCGATACGCTTGCCGATGCATCGTAACCGGTGAAGGTCCACTGCGCCTGCAGCAGACCGATCACAAAAGCCCACCAGTAGGGCCAGCCATCCGGGTTGTGGGTGACTCTCGAGAAGAAAAACGAAGCAGGTTGTTTTGGGGCGAAGATCAACAGCGCCCCGACGATCGCGATTACGCCTACCAGGTGCACCGTGACGCTGAAGTCGTTCAAACGCGCCACCAGCTGAATTCCAAAGTGGTTGATCAAGGCGTGTGAGATCAGCACAGCCGCATAGACCAACAACAGATTACGAGTTGTTGCCTCGAGTCCGATCAGCGGTGTCACGAACAGCGCGCAGCCGTAGTCGACTCCGGCCAACACCGTCAGGTTTCCAGCGATGTTGAACCACGCAGTGAACCAACCCCACGAACTCCCGCCCAGCTTCGAGGACCAGTGATAAACCGAGCCCGACGTCGGAAGCGCCGAGGCCAGCTCCGCCATGCTCATCGCCACAGTAAGAGTGAACAACGTAACCAGCGGCCAGCCTACCGCCATTTCAAATGGCCCGCCCATTCTGAGCCCGTGGCCGTAAAGCGTCACTGCGCCGGTGAGAATCGAGATGATCGAGAACGAGATGGCGAAGTTAGAAAACCCGCCCATCGTGCGGAACAGCTCCTGCGCATAACCCAGACGACTCAGCTCTCGAGCGTCGTCACCTGCTGGTTCTCGATGCGGCTCTGATGCCATGCGGCGCTAAGCACTGTACGGGCGCCCCTCAGTGGGCGCCCCCTGGTTGCGAGACGTTAATAGGCCCAAGGAGGGGCGCCCACGGAGGGACGCCCGTACAGGTTAAGAGCGCCTCATCGTCTTCGATCTCCCGTGCGCACGGAACGCGCGGCTCGACTACGCGGGTTTATGACCTTCCATGCTCAACTTGATAATCGCGAACGTCGCGCCCTGCGG
>DATMCM010000307.1:0-2494 GCA_035558335.1 Blastocatellia bacterium
CGGGTTAGGCGTGACGCCGGCAACAGGCCGCGTCTTTTCGCCGGACGATGATCGCGCCGAGGGAGGACACCCGGTCACAGTTTTGAGCCATGCTTTCTGGCAGCGAAGATTTGGTGGTGATCCTAACATAGTGGGTAAAGCGGTGAGGCTGAACGGCCACGACTTCACCGTCGTCGGCATTGCGCGCAAGGGCTTCTCCGGTACGCGCTTCGTCGGCTTCATCCCCGATGTATGGGTCCCGATTACGATGCATTCGCAGATCCTCGCGGACAGCGAAGGATGGCTCGAAAGCAGAGGCGGGCAATCGTTCAACGTAAACGGGCGACTCAAGCCCGGCGTAACGATCCAGCAGGCTACCGCGGCGATGAACACATTTGCGCGGCACCTTGCCGAGGCTTACCCTAAAACCAACGCCAATATCAGCGTCGGGATGGTGCCCGCGGGCAACAAGACCCAACCCGCGATCACCTTGCTCGGCTACATTCCGATAGTCGCTTCGTTGATGATGGGGATCGTCGGGCTAGTCCTTTTAATCGCCTGCGCGAATGTGGCTAATTTGTTGCTCGCGAGAGCCTCGGCTTGGAGACGCGAGATCGCAATCAGGCTCGCCCTGGGCGCAAGTCGAGGACGTCTCGTCAGGCAGTTGCTGACCGAAAGCGTGTTGCTGTCGCTGCTGGGCGGGGGAGTGGGATTGTTGCTGGCTCAGTGGTTCAACGCGCTTGTTCCGCTGTCGAATCCTCAGCTTGATTTCGCGACGATCGATTTCAGCTATGACCTTGCTCTCGATCGCCGTGTGCTCGCCTTCACGTTCGCGATCTCCGTGCTGACCGGGATCATCTTCGGCTTACTTCCGGCGTTGCAAGCTTCCAAGCCAGATCTGGTGACCACGTTGAAAGGCGAAGCTCCCGCGCTCACTTCGGGCATGCGTCGCCTGAGTCTGCGCAATCTGCTGGTCGTCGGGCAAGTAGCCTTATCGCTGGTCCTCCTTATTAGCGCCGGCCTTCTGGTCAGAAGCATGTGGCATGCGCAGGAACTAAACCCCGGGTTTGAGTCGAAGCGAATCATGCTGGCTTCGGTAGATGTAGGACTGCACGGTTACACCGAAGCGAAAGGGCGGGACTTCTTCAAGCAAATAGTCCAGCGAGTCAGCTCCTTGCCCGGCGTTGAAGCCGCAAGCATCGCTGGACCGCTGCCTCTGGATGCTTACAGCAGAGGCACTAATCTGATTGTCGAAGGCTACGTGCCAAGGTACGAGAACGAACGAATCGGGGTCGGCCTCAGTATCGTTGGGCAAGACTATTTTCGCGCGATGAACACTCGGATCGTCGAGGGCCGAGGCTTTACGGAACACGACGATCAAACCGCGCCGCGCGTAGTGGTAGTCAACGAGACGCTGGCGCAACGCTTCTGGCCCAATGAGAGCCCTATCGGCAAACGCATTCAACTGGGCAATGCGCAGCGCCCTTATTGCGAGGTGGTCGGAGTCGCTGAAGATGGTAAGTACGTCTTTCTCGGGGAGCCGCCGACGGAATACCTGTTCCTTCCGCACGCGCAGAACTATGAGGGACAGATGACATTGATTGCGAGAACTACTGGCCAGCCTGAAAACCTCGGAGACGCGATTCGCCAGGAGGTCGCGAGCCTCGACAGCGAGCTCCCGGTCTCCGGCGTAAAAACGATGCCGGTATTTCTGGATCGCATTCTCTCGGGCCCGAAGTCCATCGCCGCGCTGGCGGGTCTGTTCGGCGTCATTGCTTCTTTGATGGCGGCAGTAGGCCTTTACGGCGTTATGAGCTACGCGGTGGCGCGACGCAGCCGGGAACTCGGAATCCGAATGGCTTTGGGAGCGCGGGCCGGAGATGTGTTGTGGCTTGTGCTGAAAGACGGATTGATCCTCGTCGGCCTGGGCGTGGCGGTCGGCTTGGCAGCGTCAACGGCAGCCAGCCGGCTCCTATCCAGCTTTTTGTATAGCACAAGCCCAACCGACGCCGGCACCTTTGCAGTCATTTCGCTGCTGCTGGCGGCCACGGCGCTGCTCGCTTGTTTCATTCCGGCGCGCCGCGCGACCAACGTCGATCCAATGATCGCCCTCAGGTACGAGTGAAGCAGTTGCTGGGAGGTCGAGGATGGAGGATGGAGAATAGAGGATGGGGGAATTGCAAATTGCAAATTGAAAATTGAAAATTGAAAATTGGAAATCGGATTTGCATTGCTTTTTGTAGCATTCGTTCTGCAACGCCAACTTGAAGAGTCTGCCAATCTCAGATTTGCGATCTTAAAAGTCAAATCTTCACATTTGGAATTTTCAGGTTTGGCAATCTCACAATTTCAAAGTTCAAAGTTCAAATCTCAAATCACTACTGTCCGGTTAGATATCCCATAGATTCAACTGGTTAGTAGAATCAGTTCTTTGAAATGATTCGTCATAGCCGTCAAACAGGCTCAAGATGGGCGTTTTCTCGAAAAGGGTTAGGCTCAGCACCTGTAGAATTGT
>DATMCM010000308.1:0-5339 GCA_035558335.1 Blastocatellia bacterium
ACTCGCGAGATCAGATCGTCATTGATGCAACGCTGGCTCCGATTGGCGCATTCGAGAACTTCATCAAAGGAACGATGACCCGAGATCGGGAAGCACGAGTCGGCTTCCTCGAACGAGCGATCAAGGAGTACGCAGAGAAGACGAAAGGCCAGTACACACCCGCGATTTTCGAGTTGGGCCGCGTCCACTTTGAAGCAGGCGAGTACAAAGAAGCCGCCGAAGAGTTGGCGCTGGTTGCAGACAAGGACCCGCGTTATGACGAGGCTACGTTCTACGTTGGAGTAGCCCAGGACGCGCTGGGTCAAACGGCGAAGGCGCTCGAGACGAATCAGAACCTGGCAAAACGCTTGCCGCTATTCGAGGTCTACAACAACATCGGTGTGCTGATGATCAAGCTCAAGCGCTACAGCGATGCGATCAGCCATCTTAAGCCAGCCGTCGAAGCTGCGCCTCGTGACACCGATACGCTCTTCAACCTCGGCTACGCGTACTTTCTTGCGAAGGACAATGCGAACGCAGTGGCTACGCTGAAGAATGAGACAAGACAACGACCTTCGGACGGAGAGGCGTTTTATGTCTTGAGCAAGGCTTTGGCGGTGACCGGCGATCAAGCGGGAGCAACCCAGACTTCAGATCAGGCGAAGAAGCTGCTACAGGCCTTTGCTCAGTGGGAGACCAAAGGGATTCCGACAATCGCACGGCTCAAGACTTCGTTCAGCAAGATCAACTACTATCGCTTCAAGCGCGAACAGGACGAACGCTTGAACTCACAGAGCGGGGTGAGCAGTCTCGCGCCGCAAGTGGACCAGTTGTTCGAGTCGGCTCGCGCCGCGTTTCTTGCAGGCCGCGACGAAGACGCGCTGGCTTCGTTGGGCAAGCTCTTGCAGTCGGCGCCTCAGAATTACGACGCGCATTTGCTGATGGCAAGGATCTACGAGCGCCGCGGTGATTTCGATAGAGCTATGAATGCTCTGAAGGCCGCGATCTTTTGGAACCCGAAGCTCGGACCAGCACACGTGCTGATGGGGCGCATCTCGGTCTTGAAGAGTGACTGTGCGTCGGCTCAAACCTCCGTGACAAAGGCGATCCAGCTTGATGCGAATGATCAGGACGCACAGGCGCTCAAACGGCTAATCCAGCAGAAGTGCAACACTCAGTAACCGGATGACAAGGAGCCCTGAGACTAGGTCCCATCCTCGGCCAGCAAGAACTGAGGAACCTGGGTGAAAAAGTAAACCACCTGACTCTTTATCCAGGTCGAACACCCACACTATATCGTAGCGTTCAGGCCACTCGTCTGGAATTGGCGTTTTGCCGTTCTTGCTTATACGTTGTCACTAAGTAGTAGTGGTCCCAAGATCCGAAGCGAGCTTCGTTGTGTGGCTGTTCATCGCTGTGATAGTTTTGCGATTCAATAGTCCAAATTTCTCAATCGGAGGACCAGCGTGTCGAGTTCCATCAATATTGACTCCGTGCTCAACGAGACCCGGGTCTTTAATCCTTCGGCGGAATTCAGCCAACAGGCGGACATCAAGAGTCTCGAGGAATACGAACGTCTCTACGCCGAAGCCGAATCCAATCCCGAAGAGTTCTGGGCTCGCATCGCAAGCGAGCTTCACTGGTTCCGCGCGTGGAACAAAGTACTCGATTGGCAACTGCCCTGGGCGAAATGGTTCGTCGGCGGCTTGATCAACATTTCGTACAACTGTCTCGACAGGCATGTCGCAACGTGGCGGCGCAACAAAGCCGCGATCATCTGGGAAGGAGAGCCTGGTGAAGTTCGCACTCTAACTTACCAGCAGCTTCTAAGCGAGGTTTCAAAGTTTGCAAATGTCTTGAAGCAGGTTGGCATCAACAAGGGCGACACGGTGGCAATCTATATGGGGATGACGCCCGAGCTGCCGATTGCGATGCTGGCTTGCGCGAGGATCGGCGCCACTCACTCGGTTGTGTTCGGCGGATTCTCAGCCAACGCGTTGGTGGATCGAATCAACGACGCGCAATGTAAGGCGGTCATCACTCAGGACGGAGCTTATCGTCGCGGAGCGGAGATCCCGCTCAAGGCAACAGTCGATGAAGCGCTCGAAGGGAGTCCGTCGGTCAAGACTGTCATCGTCTACAAACGCACCGGCACTGAAATTCGAATGACCCGGGGGCGCGATCACTGGTGGCACGACCTGATGTCCGACGCTTCAGATAACTGTGAGGCAGAACCGCTCGACGCCGAGCATCCCCTCTATATCCTCTACACCTCTGGAAGCACCGGTAAGCCAAAGGGTGTTGTGCACACGACCGCTGGCTATTCGGTCGGGACCTATGTAACGGCGAAGTGGGTGTTCGATCTGAAGGACGAGGATGTCTATTGGTGCACTGCTGACATCGGTTGGGTGACGGGGCACAGTTACATCGTCTACGGTCCTCTGCAAAACGGCGCAACAACGGTGATGTACGAAGGTGCGCCAAATCACCCCGAGCCCGATCGCTTCTGGCAGATCATCGAGCGGCACAAGGTCAACATTTTCTACACCGCTCCGACCGCGATTCGAGCCTTCATGAAGTGGGGGGAGAGATGGCCGCGCCGCTACGAGATGAAGTCGTTGCGTTTGCTTGGATCAGTCGGCGAGCCAATCAACCCGGAAGCGTGGATGTGGTATCGTGAGGTCATAGGGCGCGAGCGCTGTCCGATTGTCGACACGTGGTGGCAGACCGAGACCGGCATGATCATGATCACCCCGCTGCCTGGCGCGATCCCAACTAAACCGGGTTCGGCCACACGGCCCTTTCCCGGAGTCAGCGTTGACGTCGTCAATCGCCAGGGCGAACCGGTGCCGCCGGGCTCGGGCGGGTATCTTGTGATCAAGCGCCCGTGGCCGTCGATGTTGCGCACGATCTATAGAGATCCGGAGCGCTTCGTCAAGCAGTACTGGTCAGAGATTCCGGGCGTATATTTTGCCGGGGATGGCGCACGCAAGGATGAGGACGGCTACTACTGGATCATGGGTCGGGTTGACGATGTTCTTAATGTTTCGGGTCATCGGCTTTCGACTATGGAGGTGGAGTCAGCTCTGGTAGCCCATTCCAAGGTGGCAGAAGCGGCGGTGGTCGGGAGACCGGACGAGATAAAGGGTGAGGCGATCTCCGCGTTCATCACGCTGGAATCGGGTAATGAGCCTTCGGATGGGTTGAAAGAGGAGCTCCGAAAGTGGGTGACGCGCGAAATCGGCGCGCTTGCCAGACCCGACGACATTCGCTTTACCGAGACGCTTCCCAAGACTCGAAGCGGGAAGATCATGCGCCGCCTGCTGCGCGAGATCGCGACAAGCGGAGAGGTGCGCGGCGATGTCACTACCCTCGAAGACTTTGCGGTGCTGGCCAAGCTCAAGGAAGAGGAAGAGTGATACAAGTCGATTCGATGCTCTTCGACCTGGACGGGACGCTGATCGATTCGCGGTCTGATCTGACAAGTTCGATCAACCTGATGCTCTCCGATCTTGGCCGCCCTGCCCTGACCGAAGCCAAAGTCGGAGGCTTCGTGGGTGATGGAGTGAGAGTGCTTGTGTATCGCTCGCTCACCGCAACACATCCGAATGGTCAGCCCCCCGACGAAGCTCTTCACGAAAAGGGCATCGCTCTGATGCACAGCCACTACGCCGATGAGATGTTCAAAACTACCAGGCCCTATCCTCGAGTCGCCGAGACGCTCGCGGCGTTTGGCCACAAGCGTAAAGCCGTCGTGACAAGCAAAGAGGTTCGCTTCACAAAGATTATTCTCGAACGCTTCGACATAGCCGCGCATTTTGACGCGATTGTTGGCGGAGACACCACACCCGCTCGCAAGCCCGATCCGGGACCAGTGCTGGAAGCGATGAGACTGCTTGGATGCTCACCGGGGGAGGCAGTGATGATCGGGGACAGCGAAAATGACGTGAATGCCGGGAAAAGGGCCGGCACTTACACCTGCGCAGTCTCGTACGGCTTTCGCTCGGCCGACGAGCTTCGCGAAACGGACCCCGACGCGCTGATCGGGCGATTTGATCAACTCAAGGATGAGTTCTGCTGAGGAGCGCTTTGACCGACCAAGCCGAAACGGTTACCGACCGCGCGGTAAGGATAAGACTGCTGATTCTTGACTGCGACGGAGTGATGACCGACGGACGGATATTCCTGCTTCCGGACGGCGATGAGACCAAGTCGTTTGATGTTCGTGACGGACACGCGATGGTGATGGCCAAACGAGCGGGAATTCCGATCGCGATCATCTCCGGGCGGAAGAGCTCTGCCGTTCGAGCGAGAGCTGAGGAGCTCGGCGTTGCACACCTGCACGAGATGGCTTGGGAAAAACTGGAGCCTTACGAAAAGGTGTTAGCTGAGGAAGGCATTACAGCCGAAGAAGTTTGTTACGTAGGCGACGATGTTGTCGATATTCCACTCTTGCGACGATCCGGGTTGGCCGTCGCCGTCTCCGATGCCTCGGAAGAAGCAAAGCGCTTCGCTCACTACGTTACCAAACGTCCCGGCGGGCGCGGCGCGGTTCGAGAGATCATCGAGCTTCTTCTCAAGGCCCAGGGCAAATGGGACGAGGCACTCACCCGATACATCGCTGACTAGCAGGTTATGCCCACGGCCCAGTTTGCCAAACAGAAGACAAAAAAGAGAGTTGAAGAGCGAGTCTCAAACTCGCTCTTCAACTCTCCTTAACCGGCCATCCCCGCAAAACAACAGCAGCGACGACTCATCGTTCAACGCAGCCTAGCGCGGCGGCGGTGGAGGCCCCGAGTTCGGGCACTCGCAAATGTTGTTGAAGACATCACTATCGTTGATGTTTATCGTGGTGAGGGACCCTGGAAGTCTTACCTGTGCGGTCCCTGCGCCGGTGCACGGATTAACCAGCACATTGACATTGCGGTCGGGCCGCTTCGGAATCGGCCCCTTATCGGACAACGTGATCTTGCAGAAGAATGTCCCGGCGGTGCCTGTTCCGGTTAGCTCAACGTTCTTGCTGCAGTCATGGAACTCGTACGCCCCGGTGGTCGAGTTGATCTTGATAAACCTGCTCGGATTGTTGTCATCCTGTACACAGAAGTCGAACTGCTCGCAGAGATTACCCGTGACCGTCACCGTGTAGCCACAACCGGATTCGCCTGGATTGGTGGTCATGACAACCACAACCAGCGTCTGCCCAGCAGGCACGATGAATGACATATTCGTGGGTGTTGGCGGCACGCCGGTGCTCAAGCCCGGATCGGCGAGGTAGTTGGTGCAGACGCTGGCAGGGTTGAAAGTCCCCAGATAAGCGTTCGATTGCAGGTTGCAGGTCCCCCCAACGTTCTCAGTGAGAT
>DATMCM010000309.1:0-10508 GCA_035558335.1 Blastocatellia bacterium
GCTTCACTGTCCGCCTTCCGCTGCTGGAGCGGTGAGTGGCAGTGGTTAGTGGTTAGTGGTTAGTGGCAGTGGTTAGTGGTTAGTGGTTAGTGGTCAGTGGTTAGTGGGTTAGTGGCGACCACCGTCCACCGAACATCGTCCACTGACCACTAACCACTAACCACTAGCCACTGATCCTTCCCGCGTGCAAGAATTCCAGTCGATGATTCGAGTGAAGCTAGTATCCGCCGGAAGAATCGCAGCGCTTGCGCTGTTCATCACGATAGCCGCGGCGCTGACCGTCTACCTGGTGATGCGCAACAAGCGCGTGCTCGTCGAGACTGACGGCCGGCCAAAGCTGCAAGGCAAAGTCGTCGCGGTCTTCACCAACACGCGCTACGCGCATCAGGTCGAGGGACGCGTCCGTTTCCTGCTCACCTCCGGCACCGACAAGAGCTACGAAGATGGCACGCATGAGCTTGAACAGGTGAGGCTCGAATCATTCGGCGCCGACGGGACGCGCCACGACGTGGTGACCTCGGATCGCGCGAAGGTAAGCGATCCCTCCGATCTGCAGACGCTGGACGCTGAGTTTATCTCGAATGTTGTTGTGATTACCTCTGAAGGACTGACCGTCAAAACGGGCTATCTCCACTACGATCAAAGCAGGAACACCGTAGACACCAAAGAGGCGGTCGAGTTCGAAAACAAGAGCCTCTTCGGCCGCTCGACCGGGATGCTCATCGAAGCTACCGAAGAACGAGTTCACCTTGATAAGGACGTAGACGTGACTCTCCGGGCCGAGCAGTTGAACGAAGATCCCGGTGACAAGAGTAAGTCATCTTCGAAGAAAGAGGCCCGCGCCGGCAAACATCGAAACGAGACTCCTGAGGAGCACGCCGCGCGCAAAGCCAGGAAGCGGGCGCGAAGGCTTGAGAGACATCGCGCCGGCGAAGCCTTGGCGAAAGCGTCATCGCCGAACGAAGGCGAAACCAAAGCTGGAAATTCCAGCGCAAGCTCGAAGTCAAACGACTCGAAGCCGGCGCCAAAAGAACCCACCCGAATACGCAGTGAGTCGGCGCTGTTGGAAAAGAAGGAACATCGGGCCACGTTCGAGGGCAATGCGCTCGTCACCCGCGCAAGAGATGAAATGCGAGCGCACCGAATGACAGCCTACTTCGATGCCGGCAACCGCATCGATCGGATTGAAGCGCGGGGGGAGTCGAATCTCAAACAGATCGACAAAGCACAGATCGCTTCGCCGGACATGGATTTCTTTTTCGATCCGGAGTCTCACCAGCTTGCCCGCGCAGTAGCGACAGGCGGTGCTCGAAGCCAGTCTCTGGGTCCGCCGCCCTCGCGAGAAGCCCGCGCCGACAATGTCGAGGCTACATTTGTCAACGGGTCTGAGGGCAACGTCGTTGACACGATCAAGGCTGTGGGCAACGCGATCGTTCAGATCCACGCGCCCGCAGCTCAACCCAAGGCGACCGAGCGCGAGATTAAGGCCAGCGTGATAACGCTTCAGTTCTATCCGGATGGCCGCAACGTCAAGACCGCCGATGCAACCGACAACGCAGTTATGACGGTGACGCCGGTTCGCGCCGAAGGCCGCGCAGACAAAAAAACGATCCGCTCGCCCAGGATGGACGCCGAGTTCTATGAAGACGGAAACCGGATCAGGCATTACAACGCTACAGGAGGCGTCAAGGTCGAGATTGAAGCGCTGGTCGCTGATGCTCATCCTCTTCGTGTGACTACCAGCAAGACGGCAACGGCTGACTTTCTCGCCGACTCCCAGGACATTGAGCGGGTCACTCAGGAAGGCAACTTTAACTACAACGAGGGCGATCGGAACGCGGTCTCCGAGCGGGCAATCTATGATGGGCAGAAAGAGATCCTCAACCTGCGCGGGCGACGGCCGATGGTGTGGGACTCCAAGAGCCGCACTCAAGCCGACGAGATCGACTACGATCGTGGAAATGACCAGACACATGCGCGCGGCGACGTGCGCACGACCTACTACAGCCGAGAGAGCACAAACGACTCGACGCCTTTCAAGAACACAAAGTCGCCGGTCTTCATAACCGCCGCGCGAGCCGACGCGCGCAACGCGGACGGAGTGGCTGTGTACACCGAAAACGCGCGCGGCTGGCAGGATGACAACTTTGTGAAAGCGGATCGCATCGAGCTGTACAAGGAAGACAAGCGTATGGTGGCGATCGGGAACGTGGACAGCGCGCTTTATCAGACGAAGCGCGAAACGTCACCGGGAAAACGCGAACCGCTTCCGGGGTTCGCTCAGGCGGACCGGATGTTTTACGCGGATGAAACAAGGCTGGTTCATTACGAAGGCAACGTAAGAGCGCGTCAGGGAGACGACCACATCGAAGGCGCGGTGGTCGATGTTTTCTTGATGCAGGAAACCAATGAAGTAGATCACATAAACGCGGAGGGCAGCGTAGTGCTCATTCAGCCTGGAAGACGAGGCGTGGGCGACAAGCTGGCTTACACAGCCGCGGACGGCCGCGCAGTGTTGACCGGGAAGACCGCGCGGGTTGATGACGTCGATAAGGGGTCTACAATGGGTTCTCAATTGACGTTCTATAGCCGCGATGATAGAGTCTTCGTCGAAAACCAACAAGGTACGGGCCGTGTTAGATCGACTCATCGTTTGACAAAAAACAAGTAGGTCAGCAACGCAACAGATGGTGAAAGAAGTGTCCTTGGCCTCGTCTCAAGCCGAAACAATCAACCAGCCACAAGCCCAACAAAACATCGTAAGCCCAGTCGATCAGGTCAGCGTGCTTGGCGCTGAGCGCCTGAGAAAGTCGTATCGAAAGCGCACCGTCGTCGACAACGTTTCGGTCGATATCAGACAGACCGAAATAGTCGGTTTGTTGGGACCCAACGGCGCGGGTAAGACGACGATCTTCTACATGATCGTCGGGCTTGAAAGGCCGGACAGCGGGGTTGTGTTTCTCGACTCGAAGGACATATCGCGTCTCCCGATGTACCTGCGCGCGCGAAATGGGATCAGCTACTTGCCGCAGGAGGCTTCGGTGTTTCGCAAGTTGACCGTCGAAGACAACATCCTGCTTGTGCTCCAAACGCTTCCGCTCACCAAGCACGAGCGCGAGCATCGCCTCGAATCATTGTTAAGCGAACTTGATATTGCTTACGTACGGCACACCAGGGCATATCAGCTCTCGGGCGGCGAGCGGCGCCGGACAGAAATCGCCAGATGCCTCGCGATCGAGCCGCGCTTTATTCTGCTGGACGAGCCCTTCGCCGGCATTGATCCGATCGCGGTTGTCGATATACAGAGAATCCTGCAAAAGCTCAGAGCGCGTGGTATCGGCGTGCTGATAACCGATCACAACGTGCGCGAGACTCTGGCGATTACCGACAGAGCGTATATAATTAATGACGGCCGGATTTTTCGGGCCGGAACACCGGAAGAGCTTACGCAGGACGAAGAAGTAAAACGAGTATACCTGGGAGAGAACTTCAGAATGTGAGAGGCAAAAGCAAGAAGGCAGAAAGACGCGGGCGCTCTTCTACCTTGTTTGCTTTTGCCTTTTACCTTTGTTAGCCATGTCGGTTAAGCCATACCTCGCGAATACTCTTTCACAGCGCCTTGTGCTCACGCCGCAGATGCGTCAGCGGATCGAGCTTTTGGCGATGACCAAGCTCGAGCTCGCGGACATGGTTACCGCTGAGCTGTCCGCCAATCCGGTCCTTGACGAAGTCGCGCCGGGCGAGGGCGCCGATGAAACGTCGTCGCTTGCCGATGACGTCGCCAGCATCGACGCGACGACCGCAGACTTCGCCGCACCCGCCGATGGCCCGAACCCTCAAGCCGGTGCCGGCGCCGACGTCGCTTCGGCGAGTGAAACAGAGGCGGTTGCTTCAGGCTCGGTCGAGCCCGGTCCGATCGACGGCGAGCCCGAGCCCGATCGCGAGCGCGACTCTTTTCAAGAAGTAGATTTCGGCTCGACCTTCGAAGAGTACCTCGATCCCGGTTACAAGACGCACGAGTACGAAGCGAAGGATGAGGTCTCGTTCGAGAACATGTTGACCCGCCGCCAGTCGCTTCAGGAGCAGTTGATCTGGCAGCTTCATCTGACCGATGAGCCGGAAGAGATTCTGGCTGCAGGCGAAGCGATAATCGGAAACCTTGATGAGAACACCGGATTTCTGGATGCGACCGTCGAAGAGATCGCGGCAATGGGTCCGTGGCCAATAGAGGTCGTCGAGAAGGCCCTGCGCATAGTGCAGTTTCTGGACCCGGTCGGGGTAGCGGCGCGAGACGTGCGCGAATCGCTGCTGCTCCAGTTGGCCTATTATGGCTTCGGCGACCGGCTCGCCATCAGAATGGTGGAAGATCACTTCGAGAGCCTTCAGACTCACAAGCTCCCCGAGCTTGCCAAGACCCTGGGCGCTCCTCTCGAGCAAGTCCTCGAGGAGATGGAGCTCATCAAGAAACTGGATCCCAAACCCGGGCGCAAGTATTCGTCCGACGAAGCGCAACTGGTCGTGCCGGAGGTGACCATCGAAAAGGTCGGCGACGGCTACATGATCCGATTCGAGGACGACGGGATGCCGCATCTGCGGATCAACAGGACCTATCGCCAGATGATGGAATCGAAAGAATCGACAAAGGAGACTCGTGACTACATCAAGGAGCGGTTCCGCTCTGCAGTCGATCTTCTGAAGAACATCGAGCACCGGCGTCAGACGATCTACCGGGTTTGTCTTTCGATAGTCGAGCGTCAGAGCGACTTCCTGGACCACGGCGTCGAACACCTGAAGCCGATGATGCTCAAGGACGTAGCCGAAGATATCGGGATGCACTTGAGCACGGTCTCTCGGGTCGTCAATCGCAAGTACGTCAATACGCCGCAAGGCGTCTACGAACTGCGTCGCTTCTTCACCGAGGGAATGCGCAGCGACACCGGCGAAGACGTGTCCACTCGTGTGCTGAAGCTCAAGATCAAAAAGATGATCGAAGCCGAGGACCCGCACCGTCCCATCACCGACGATGAAATAGCCAAGCGGCTGGCCAGAGATGGAGTGAAGCTCAGCCGGCGCACTGTGGCCAAGTACCGCGACCAGATGCGAATCCCCGGTTCGCGCGAACGCCGCGCCATCGTTTGAAAGTGAACTGCGATTTGCGGCGTGAAAAGATGCCGCGGTCCCAGTTCCTCATCCAAATCTGCATTCCGCATTCCACACTTGAGGGAGACGAACCAAATGGAATTCGAGTTCACCGGCCGCCACACTGATGTGACTCCGGCAATCGAGCGACTGGCAAGGAAGGAACTCCGAAAGCTCGACCGCGTGCTCGATTCCGCGCCCATTCGCGCGCACGTCACGATATCGTCGGAGAAACATCGAAAGCGCGCGGAGATTGTCGTCTACTGGCGCGACCACGTGTTCACCGCGGTTGACGAGAACACCGACCTTAGTCAGGCGCTGACTCATACGGCGGCGAGGGTTCAGAAACAAGCGCTGCGCGTCAAAGAGAAGTTTCAAGCAAGAAAGCGCTCGCGAGCCTCGGTCAAGGCTGTCGCGCCGGTCCCCGGGGGCACTATCGAAGCCGCCCCCAACTCGGCTCGCATCATCCAAGCCAGGCGGTATCGAGTGAAGCCGATGACCCCCGAGGAAGCCGCACTCGAGCTCGCAGATTCAGATGATCAATTCATTGTGTTCCGTGACGCGGAGACCAGCCGGGTCGGTGTGCTCTACCACCGAACAGACGGCAACTTCGGCCTTATCGAACCATGAAGCGGTGAACGGTGGCCGGTGGTCGGGAGAGAGAAAGTGAGTTCTACGAGCCACCGACCACCGACCCCTGACCACCGCCCACTGTTCTTATGCCGGTATCGGTTGTCATCATAACCGGAGTTTCGGGATCGGGAATGTCTTCGGCGCTCAAAGCGTTCGAGGATCTCGGCTACTTCTCGATAGACAACCTGCCTGTTCAGCTGATCCCAACCTTTGTCAGGCTGTGCGACGAGTCGAGCGAGATCGATCGAACGGCTCTCGTGGTTGACGTGCGTTCGCGCGAGTTTCTCGGCCGCTTTCCCCGCATTTACGAAGAGCTGAAGCAACGGGGCGTGCACGTGATGGTGCTGTTCCTGGACGCCGACGACGAAGTGCTGCTTCGCCGTTACAGCGAAACCCGACGCCCGCACCCGCTGCCCGACCAGGACGTTGTCGTAGCAATCAGGCAGGAGCGAGAACTGCTGAAGCAGATTCGGGAGCTGTCGGATTTTGTAATAGATACATCCGAACACACGGTTCACACACTTCGAGACGTGATCAAGGATCAGTTCGCGGAAAAGACCGGCGCCCACGAACTGAACGCGACGATCTCGTCTTTTGGGTTTCGCCACGGACTGCCGCGGGGGTTGGATATGTTGTTCGACGTGCGGTTTCTTCCCAACCCGCACTTCATTCCCGAGCTTCGTCCGTTCACCGGGCGCGACGCCGCGGTGATCGAATACTTGCGGTCGGAGAGCGAGGTGGAGGAGACTATCGCTCGGTTTGCGGACCTGCTTGCGTATTTGCTGCCGCGCTTTCAGCGTGAAGGGAAGAGCTACTTGAGCGTCGGCGTCGGCTGCACCGGCGGAAGGCATCGCTCGGTGATGGTGGCCGACGCGATCAGCAAGCGGCTGTCGGAGCTTGGATACAAGACAAAGGTCGTGCATCGGGACATTGAGAAGGACGAGCAGCGATACAAGGTATGAAAGGAAGTTATGATTGATGAGTTATGAGTGATGAATTCATTACTCATCACTCATAACTCATCACTAAGCTTATGATAGGCGGCGTAATCGTAACCCACGGACAGTTGGCGAACGAGCTGGTCTCTGCGGCTGAGATGATCGTCGGCGAAATCCACCAAATCATAGCCGTGTCGATTGGATGGCATGACGAGGTGGACATCGCTCGCGAACAGATAGAGCTCGCGATAAAACAGGTCGACTCAGGCGCGGGAGTGCTTTTGCTGACAGACATGTTCGGCGGCACGCCTACGAACATTGCCGCCAGCTTCCTGGGCGACTCTCCGGTTGAAGTCGTTACGGGAGTCAACCTTCCGATGGTCATCAAACTCGCGACTCAGGGGCAGGATCAAGCCCTTGCCGAACTAGCCAGACGTGTGCGCGACGAAGGACAGCAGCAGATTCATCTCGCCGGGGATATACTCACGCCACCCAAACATTGAGGATCGAGGATTGCGGATTGAGACACAGTCGTCTGAGACTTCCAATCCACCATCTCGAGGTGAAGCGACAGATGCAGGGATCCGAGAACAGCAGCTCCAATCCTCAATCCTCGATCCTAAATCCCCAACTGCTAGAGATTCTCGACCTGCGCGTTTACTTTCACACCGAAGACGGTGTCCTAAACGCAGTCGACGGAGTGAGCCTCTCGATCGGCCCCGGCGAAACGCTGGGCCTTGTCGGCGAGAGCGGCTGCGGCAAGTCCGTTACCGCCTTTTCGATCTTGAAGCTCTTGCAATCGCCGCCCGCCGAGTATGCCGGCGGGCAAATCAAGCTTCGCGGCGATGACCTCCTGACGTTTACCGAGAAACAGATTCGCCGGGTGCGCGGAAATGAAATCTCCATGATCTTTCAGGAGCCGATGTCGTCGCTCAACCCGATCCTGTCGATCGGCGAACAGATCAGCGAAGCGATCCGCGCTCATCAAAAAATCTCCAGGTCTGAGGCGCGCCAATTGGCGATAAAGATGCTGCGACGCGTTGGGATAGCGTCGCCTGAAACTCGCTTTCATGAGTATCCGCATCAGATGTCCGGCGGGATGAAACAGCGAGTAATGATCGCGATGGCACTTGTCTGCCGGCCGCAGTTGCTAATCGCCGACGAACCCACCACCGCTCTCGACGTTACAATACAAGCTCAGATCCTCGATCTCTTAGCCGAGCTTCAGAACGAGTTGGGAATGTCAGTGCTCCTGATAACTCACGACCTGGGCGTCGTGGCGGAGACCTGTGACCGCGTCGCGGTGATGTATGCCGGCAAGATAGTAGAGCGTGCGCCGGTCCACGACTTGTTCGACAAGCCGTTGCATCCCTACACTCACGGGTTGCTCAAGTCGGTGCCGACGCTGGCGCTAAGCAAGGGGGAGCTTGCGGTGATTCCCGGCGCCGTGCCGAGTCCGCTCGACTTCCCGTCGGGGTGCCGGTTTCGGACGCGCTGTTCCATGGCCCGCGAAGTGTGTCAGGATGAGCCGGCGCTTCGTGAGGTTGTCGGCGGACATTTCGCGGCGTGTCACTTCGCTGAACAAGTAGGCGGATTGGCCAGCGGTTCCAGGTGATCTATCGACTTGTTAAGGGCGGTCATCCGGTGGCCGTCACTCGGCTCACATACTCTCGGAAACCACCGCAACGCAACGAGGGGCGGCCCCGCGCGATCATGCTTCTATGGACGACCTGCTGATTGTCGAGAATCTGGTGAAGCACTATCCGGTCCGCAAGGGAGTTGTGCCTCGGACCGTGGGGTACGTTCACGCGGTCGATGGCATTTCGTTTTCAATTGCGCGAGGCCAAACGCTCGGCTTGGTCGGTGAGTCGGGCTGCGGAAAGACGACCACCGGGCGGGCGATCTTGCGTCTTGTCGAGCCAACGTCGGGCCGGGTGACTTTCGACGGCCGAGATGTTTTGGCGATGAAAGAACGCGAGCTCAGGCGGTTGCGCCGCGAAATGCAGATTATCTTTCAAGATCCCTATGGCTCGCTCAATCCGCGAATGACCGTGGGCGCAATGCTGGAAGAACCGATCCTTGTGCACGGCATCGATACCCGAGAGACCGTAGAGCCCGCGCTGAACGATCAAAGCGGCGACCCGCAATCCTCGACTGCCAGACCGACCGGCGCCTCGACTTCGTCTAAGCGACGCCGTGCACGCGATCGAGTCGCGGAGCTTCTCGAACTTGTCGGCCTGAGTCCGGACCATGCGCGCCGCTACCCGCACGAGTTCTCCGGAGGACAGCGGCAACGCATAGGCATCGCGCGCGCGCTTACCCTCAATCCCAAGTTCATCGTGTGCGACGAAGCGGTCTCGGCGTTGGACGTGTCGATTCAGGCTCAAGTGTTGAACCTGCTTCGCGAGCTTCAGCAACGGTTCAATCTCACCTATTTATTCATCGCGCACGATCTTGCGGTGGTGAAGCATGTCTCCGACCGCGTTGCCGTGATGTACCTGGGTGAAATAGTAGAAGAAGCCGAAACCGATGAGATATTCGCGCGCCCTCTCCATCCGTACACCCAGGCGCTGCTTGCTTCGATTCCGGTTCCGGCGGCCTCGCGCGGCAACCGTCAGCGAGTTCGTCTCGAAGGCGACGTGCCGGCCCCGGCCAATCCACCTGAAGGTTGTCGTTTTCACACACGCTGTCCGATTGCGATTGAAGAGTGCGCCAGGGCAACGCCGCCATTGATCGAATTGCACCCCGGCCATCGAGTAGCTTGCATTCGCACCGATGTGACTTCAGTTAAAGCTCAAGAACGGACTCGCATATCATGATTGCGCAGGAGTTCAGATGTTGGTGGTAACCGGGCCGCGAGGATCTACGGAGGGCTACTCGGTTCCCGAAGGTTCCTCGGTCTGATTCTCGTCGTCTCGAACGCGAGTGAAGGCGCCGCTGTTGCGAACGTGATGGCTGCCCGAGTGGTGATTGTTGTGATAACCAAACCGGCTGTCCGCTTTTGTTATTTCTTCCAGGTGTGAGTCCAGCTCGATGAACTGATCGGCGACGTCGATCAAGCGCGGACTGGTGTTGCTGCGAAATCCTGCAAGCTCGACCCGCACGCCTTTGTAAGCGACCGCGTTTATCGCATAGGCGAAATCTTCGTCGCCCGAAACCAGCACCGCGGTATCGTACTTGTCGGCAAGCGACAACATATCGACTGCAATCTCGACGTCCAGGTTTGCCTTCTTTGTTCCGTCTGCGTAGGTCTTGAGCTCCTTTTCCACCACGCGATAGCCGTTCCTGCGCATCCACAGCAGGAACCCCTGCTGGCGCTCTGCCTTCTCATCAACACCGGTGTAAAAAAAGGCCCGAAGAAGCGGCGCGTCGCCGCGAAGGAAGTTCAAAAACTTTGCATAGTCAATCTCGACCCCAACCGACCTTGCCGCGTGAAATAAATTGTTGCCATCTATAAAGATAGTTATCTTTCCCCTCATATCCCCTTTTCCTATCCTGCTTTCTAAATTTGGAATTCAGATACATGCAGAATGTCTAGCATACGGCGTGTCGAAGCCGCAACCAGACGCTTGGCGAGGTTAGTGGATGGGAGAAGGAGGATGGAGGATGGGGGGTGGAGGATGGATGGAAGATGGGGAATTGAAAATTGAAAATTGCAAATTGAAAAATGGGGCATTGCTACATCTACATCTGACATCTCGGGCCGCATCGTTGATCCTGCAGTCTCCAATTCCTAATCCCCAATTTCAGATTTTCAATTTTCAATTTTCAATTTTCAATTCCCCATCTTCAATCCTC
>DATMCM010000310.1:0-7462 GCA_035558335.1 Blastocatellia bacterium
TGATGCGCTGGCGGGGACTAGCGGTCGAGGCGGCTTTGTCACGATACAACCCGGAGCGCCGGGGGTCGGAGCCCTCAACGGGGCCTTCGGTCAAGTGATACTAGCACCCGGCGGCGGCAACGTAGGCATAGGCATCACCAACGCAGGGTCGAAGTTGACCGTTGCCGGGATGATAGAGACGACGCTTGGCGGATTGAAGTTCCCGGATGGCACCTTACAGACCACAGCAGCCACAAGCGGGCTGGCATCGATATTCCACGACGCGACGTTAGCTGGCAATGGAACGAGCGGCTCGCCACTTGGCGTTGCTCCTAGCGGTGTTGGGACAAATCAACTGGCGGATAACGCAGCTACGGCAGCGAAGATCGCCGCGGGGCAAGTGGTGAAAAGTCTCAACGGTCTGAAGGACGACGTGACCCTCGCAGCCGGATCGAACATCACGATAACGCCATCCGGCAACACGCTCACAATCGCGACAAACACTGCGGCAGGCGCAGTCACCCACGATGCCACTTTGACCGGCAATGGAACGAGCGGTTCGCCGCTCGGTGTCAGTGTGCCACTTAGCCTGACAGTCGCATCAGGCGGCCCCGTCATCGAGGCTACAGCAAGCGTAGGTTCGGTCATTCGTGGTGTATCGACGATTGGCGGTAGCATCGGCGTGTACGGTCAGGTCGGCGGGGGTAGCGGTGCTCTGGAGGGGAGTCTTTCTGGCGCGGGTGTGGCGGGGAACGGCAACTCCTTCGGCGTAATAGGATCTGGCGCGATCGCAGGTGTATCAGGCTCATCCAGGACCGGGGGAACAGGCGTCGAAGGCTCTGGAGGAGGCGGCGATCTTTTTAACCACGCAGGCGTTGGAGTCCGAGGCGGCGGCGGCGGTAGCAGCGCTCAGAGTGCTGGCGGGGAAGATACGAGCGGTGGCACCGGAGTGCAAGGCAATGGCGGACAACATGACACGAGAGGCGGCGACGGCGTCGTCGGGATCGGGGGGGACACGACCTTCGCCCCAGGCACCGTCGGCGGCACGGGGGTGGTTGGAAGGGGTGGCCAAGGCGCTGGTGGCATAATCAACGGGCTTGCCGGATTCTTCGATGGTGACGTTGTGGTAGCTGGAAACCTCCTGGTCGATGGCGACGTCACTGGTGCAATATTTGGACAACCCAGTGCGCATTCAGGCCTGCTGGCAGGAGACTTCAACGGTAACGTAGAGATACATGGGAACCTTTCTGCCAGCGGCACGAAGTACTTCAAAATTGATCACCCGCTCGATCCCGGGAACAAGTACCTCTACCACGCCGCCATCGAATCGTCTGAAGTAATGAACCTCTACACGGGCAAGATCACCCTCGACGCAAACGGCGAAGCAGTTGTGCAAATGCCTGATTGGTTTGAAGCGCTCAACAAAGATTTCCGCTACTCGCTCACCCCAATCGGCGCTCCGGGACCAAACCTCTACATCGCGGAAGAGGTTTCAGGCAACCGTTTCAAGATCGCTGGCGGCGCTGCGGGCATGAAGGTCTCCTGGCAAGTGACGGGCGTTCGACAGGATGCCTATATTCGCGCGCACCCGATGAAGGTCGAAGTGGAGAAGAGTGAGAAAGAGCGAGGTCACTACTTGAGACTCGAACTTTTCGACCAACCCGAAGAGACAAGCATCCAGTGGGCGCGCAACCCTGAGCTTATGAAGCAAATGAAAGAGCAAAGGGAGACAGGGAAGCAAAAGCTGGAAAGCAAGAACCGCTGAGGCTATGGGCTTTCTATATTGAGCGCGACTGTTCTATCGACTTTACCCAGCGAGAATGTTTTCGATGGACTGCAATTCTTCGCTCGCAAAGTTCAAGTTCTTGAGCGCGCCCACCGCGTCGTCAATCTGCTCGCGACGGCTCGCCCCGATCAGCGCCGAGGTTACTTCGGAGTGCCGGAGGACCCAGGCTAACGCCATCTGCGCCAGCGTCTGTCCCCGGGCTTGGGCCAGTTCTTCCAGGCGGCGAACTTTAACAAGCTTGTCGTCGGTGATCTGCTCACGCTTGAGAAACCCATGTGGTTTGCTTGCCCGGGAACCGGCCGGAATGCCCTTCAGATACTTGTCGGTCAATAACCCCTGCGCGAGCGGTGAAAAGACGATGCAGCCGATCTCTTCCTCACGCAAGACAGTCAGCAAGCCGCCTTCAATCCAGCGGTCGAACATACTGTAACGCGGCTGATGAATCAAGCAGGGCGTACCAAAGGCGTTCAAGATCTTAGCAGCTTGCCGGGTTTGATCCGCTGTGTAAGACGAAATCCCAACGTAGAGCGCTTTCCCGCTGCGGACGATGTGATCGAGCGCGCCCATCGTTTCTTCCACCGGCGTTTCGGAGTCCGGACGATGGTGATAAAAGATATCCACGTAGTCCAGTCCCATGCGGCGGAGACTTTGATCGAGGCTCGCAACCAGATATTTTCGCGAGCCCCACTCGCCATACGGACCGGGCCACATCAAGTAACCAGCTTTGGTCGAGATGATGAGTTCATCTCGAAATGGAGCGAGGTCTTGCCGGAGAATATGGCCAAACGTTTCTTCGGCCGACCCCGGCGGCGGGCCGTAGTTGTTGGCCAGATCGAAGTGAGTGATTCCCAGATCAAAGGCGCGCCAAACCATTGCCCGCGAATTCTCCAGCGGATCCACACCGCCGAAGTTGTGCCAGAGCCCTAAGGAGATCGGAGGCAGCTTCAAGCCGCTGCGCCCGCAACGCGCATACGGCATCGTGTCGTATCGAGTATCCAATGGATGATGAATGCTCATTCACCCTCCCCCTTTGCTGCTGGGATCACGATCCGCTCAAATAATAGCGTCTCTTTAAATCGCCAGAGAGCGAACCAGCCGGTCGATACATTCAATGCTTTGCTCATTCAGGTGGCCGCCCAATCCGCCGTTCCAGCCTCTCCCTTTCAATCTTAAGCCGCTCACTAAAACCCACGAGGTACTCTGGTTCGCGATCGAGAGCGAGCAAGTTATCGGGTAAGCGCTTCAACTCTTCGGCTGCGCGGTCGCGCGCCCGATTCAAACGCGAGAAGCGAGCGTCCCTGGTAAGGCGCATCGATTCGACGAGCGTTGTGCCCTCCGCCTCGCGTTCCCGGTCTTCCAGCACACGACCTTGCTTCATCACACGATCGAGAAGAGGCCGAGCGGAATCGGTCAATTCTTTTGAGCTCGTCGACGGCACTTCTTCGTCAGCCAGCGCGATCAAGTCCTGAGCATACTTGCCAGCCCTGTCTGTGAATCTCCAAACCTGCTTGGCTCCGGGATAAGTTGCCTTGTCATGGCTGAGCTTTATCGTCCCGGTCGCTCGGCCGCTTCTTTCGATAGCCGCAAGCTTGTAGACACCCGATAGCGCCGGCGAATCATAAGACGTCGCCAGTTCCGTCCCAACTCCGAACGAATCTATCCTCGCGCCGCGAGAGATCAGGTCCGCGATCCGGTTTTCGTTGAGGTCGCTGCTGGCGAATATCTTTGTCTCGGTCATTCCCGCTTCGTCGAGTATCTGGCGCACCTGTTTGCTCAGTTCGAGCAGATCGCCGCTATCGAGCCTCACCGCTGAAACCGCGGGCCCAAAGTCGCGCGCCAGTCGCTTCACAGCCGTGATGGTGTCGTAGGTGTCCACCAGCACAGTTGCAGTTTTGGGAAAGGCTTTGAGGAAGGCCCGAAACGCGTCGTCCTCGCGATCGAATGACATGATGAACGAGTGGGCCAGTGTGCCGAAAGTCGGTATGCCAAACAGATGCCCTGCTTCGACATTCGAAGTGCCGATGCAACCGCCGATGTACGCAGCTCGGGCCGCTAACAAGCCCGCTTCGGTTCCATGAGCTCGACGTGTGCCGAACTCGATGACGCTCCGGCCTTGCGCGGCTGTGACGACTCGCGCCGCCTTGCTTGCGATCATCGTTTGGAAGTTGATGGTCGAAAGGAGAAACGTTTCGACTATTTGCGCTTCCATAATCGGGCCGTTGACGCGAAGAAGCGGTTCCATTCCGAACACCGCGGTGCCTTCGGGCATCGCCCAAACGTCGCCGGTGAAGCGGAAGCCGGCAAGATAGTCGAAGAACTCGGGGCTTACGTTTTCAAACGACGGATGTGCGCGGAGGTAGTCGACCTGCTCGCCGGTAAAGCGAAGGGTGGCGAGGTAATCGAGGGCTTGTTCGAGTCCGCCGGCGATCAGGTAGGAGCGCTTCTCGGGCAGTCTTCGCACGAACAGGTCGAAGACCGCGTGGTGGGTAATGCCGTTCTCAAAGTATGCGGCCGCCATCGCAAGCTCATACAGGTCGGTTGTCAGTCCGTAAGCGCGCTGAATCATAGTCTTGCGCTTGAGCTTAGCCGCCGAGCCGCCGAGACGCAAAGGTCGTTGAGATGTATCCAGTTTTCGTGCCGGCTTGGCGTCTCGGTCTTTGCGGTCAGATGCCTTGGAACGGTACAATCGCCAAACCTGACAGTCAGTTCAAGACGATGAAGAAGGAATCCAAGTCGATTTACCCGACAGCCGAGTCGCGAGTGAAAGTGCGGTACGCCGAGACGGACCAAATGGGAGTGGCCTACTATGCCAACTATCTGGTGTGGTTCGAGGTCGGTCGGAGCCAGTACTGCAACGATCGCGGTTTTTCCTATCGCGACATGGAGCGCGAGAGTGGTCTGTTTCTAATCGTCGCCGAAGCAAGCTGTCGATACAAGAACCCGGCGCGGTATGAAGACGAGCTGATCATCAGGACTACGATTACGGAATTGACGCGCCGAACGTTGCGGTTCAGGTATTCGATCGAGCGCGAGGATGGGGCGGCGGTTGCGACCGGCGAGACGCTTCATGTATTAATCAACGCAGAGGGCCGACCCTCCAGCCTGTCGCCTAAGTATCTCGCGTTGCTACAGCAGAACAAGGGAAGCGGGTGAATCAGGCCAAGTTGCGAGATTTGTCTCACGCAAAGGCGAAAAGACGCTAAGGCGCAAAGTTGTCTAGTATCAAGGGGGAGTCAGTGTCCATCAACGACCCGGAATCAATTGCTCGGATGCTCGACGCCAAGATCATCGCCGTGGTGGGCTTGTCGTCGGATCCTTCACGTCCGAGCCATAGCGTGTCGCGCTACATGCAGACACGCGGGTATCGAATCATACCCGTTAACCCGAATGAGACCAGCGTCCTCGGGGAGAAGGCTTATGCTCGGCTTGAAGACGTGCCCGAGAAGATCGACCTGGTCGATATCTTTCGACGAAGCGAAGAAGCCGGAGGCCACGTGGATGAAGCCATTCGCATTGGCGCGCGCGGAGTTTGGCTTCAAGAGCAAGTGGTGGATGAGCAAGCGGCGCGTCGCGCGCTTGACGCCGGACTCGACGTTGCGATGGACCTGTGCATCCTTAAAGAGCATCTCAAGCGCGGATGATGATAGCTCGTAGTTCGGTACTACGAACTCCGTTTGAAGTCGGTATTACAAATTACCTGAAGGCGGTACAAACTCAATCAACCGTCGCTATCGCCCGGTGAAGAATGACGTCATAGGTCGGCCGGTTGGATCCGTCGCTAAAGGAAACTCCCCGAGGCGAATAGGGTATTCGCCCTGAGCCATTCACCACGTATCGGCAGGAGAGGGCGACGATGCCCCAATCATCAAGCGCCTTGACCTCGCCGTGTTCGCTGACTCCGTTACCGTTCACGTCTTGCCAGATTGCAAGGCCCTGCAATTCCCGGCCTGCGAGCATGCCGTCACCATCATCGTCCAGCGCCGCAAGCGCCTCGTAGCCGTTCTCCCAGAACATCCAAAAGGTCACGCTGCCGAACATCTGCAGCGCCGAACCAACTCTGCCCGTACTGTGAGGGTCGTAGACCAGCCAACCTGCATCCTTCGTGATCCACGTCCAACTCTTCTTCACGCCGGTTCCATCCGCGTCGAAGTATACGTTGGCCGAGCGGTCCTCCAACCCACACACCGAGAGCCCGTCCCGCAGCGGAATCACCAAGGGTGTAATCGGTCTCAGCACCGTTTCCATCTGCTTGATTCGTTGTTGAAGCACATCGATTTCTTGTTTGTCTTTCTCCCGGTCGAGCAGCGGAATCAGGTAACCCGCAGCCTCGGCAGTAACCGAATGCCAACCTATGTCTGCTTGCTTCAAGTCCTTTTCTTTCTTCCAAGCCGCGTTGATGACTTTGCGATATTCCGTTGCTGCTTCGCGCCTTCGGCCGGACTGCTCCGTGCACCAGGCGTGTCCCAACGCCGCAGGCAAGTTGTCGGGCGCCAGCTTGAGTACCCGTTCGTACCACTCCAGGGCCTTGGCCAGATGCTGCCTCGCGATCTTGAGCTTGTTGCTGTCGTCGGTTGGCTTGACGGAGAATGGAACATGAGGCGGGTTGTAGCCAAACCAGACGCCGTCGCTCTCCTCCCCCTTGCGGGTTTCCACCGTGTCGCTCCTGAGTGCGTAGGCCATGGCGTGCGCTCGTGCGAGATTGAACATCGGGACCACGTCCTTAGGGTTCTTCTCGACCAGTTCCTCCAGGTTCCTGGTGAGCCGCTCGACCGGCACGTTGATCAAGTCCGGCATCATGTATTTGGCATCTACTGAGCTCATCGGCAAAGCCGACACAAGCGCCACCACCAGCGCTGCTACGACCCATCTAGCTCGCAGCTTTGTGAACCGCATTATGGAGATCCTCGTGAGACTCTTGGAAGCGATCATTGAGAAGGAGAATCGCAATTCAGCGCAGTCGTTCGGCGCGCACGGTGAACGTAACGGTCGTCATCATGTCTCCCCTAAGAAACTGCGTCCAGATGCGGTAGTTCCCGGGCTTCGGCATAAACGCATTGAAAGTTACATCCGGCCCGCCGCGCAGCTTGTTTCGATCTCCCGTCTCCGGAACCGTTTCCTCGGGATGCGAGTGGACGTAGTCCGACTGGTCCTCGCTCAGAATCAATGTGTGCCCCCACGCTCCCAAATACGGGGCTACGTCGCGAATGGGCGCCCCGGTCTTTGCGTCAGTCAGGTGATACTTGAGCGCGACCGGCTGGCCGGCGATGATCTGCGCAGGCTCAAGCTTGAGCTCAATCTTCATTTCGTTCGCCGGCGTCTTTTGAAGCTCGCGCAGGGCAACGCCGATTCGGGCCGCTGTCTCTTCGGTAATCTTCACCCCCTGCACGGTCTTCACCAGCGCCGCATCGGGCACGAGCTTCGCTTCTGACTTCACGAGGTCCGGGGTGTATCCCGCAGTCGCCAGATTCTGCTGAAGCACTTGCGGAGCTCCTTCCGCGGGATAGAAATCCGAATACACTTTGTAGTTGCCAGCGCGCGGGAGCACGGTCTCGACCGTGAACCGGCCGTCGGCTTCAAGCGCCGGATGGATGTGCTGGAACTCGGCCAGATCCTGACTGATGATGAAGAGGTGGAACAGCTTATCGTGCTGCACCTGGAATTCTTTTACTTGCTCGCCGGTTTTTGGGTTGATGACTG
>DATMCM010000311.1:0-5528 GCA_035558335.1 Blastocatellia bacterium
CTCGCCGGCGATCATAACGGGTTCGCTGCTGAGCTTTGCGCGCGCCCTCGGGGAATTCGGATCGGTGGTGGTTGTGGCGGGCAACATCCCCGGTCGCACATTGACCGCGCCGGTTTACGTCTTCGGCCAGATAGAATCCCAGAACCAGCGCGGCGCGAGTTCCATGTCGATACTGCTGCTTGGACTCTCCTTTGGGTTGATCCTCATAGTCGAGTGGATGCAGAGCCGGAAAGGCGGGAGTAATGCAACAGGTTGATTCGTTGATGCATTTCAAAACGGAGGTTACTCAGAGCGAAGCCTCGACATCGTCTCCTCGTGCTTTGATGTTTGGCGGTGACGCAACTGCTCGAAAGCGTCAACCGCGTTCGCGAATCACAGACTGGACCCTGATCCTGGTCGCTGTGTTGTACGCTGCGGGGCTTTTGATTGCGCCCCTGGTGGCGATCTTGTGGGGATCGCTCGCGGAAGGCGCGAGCGCTTTCGTTCGGGAGGTTGCGTCGCCCGATGCGCTCAGCTCATTCAAGCTGACCATGATAATGGCCGTCGGGGCCACAGTCATCAACACCGTGTTTGGCTTATGCATCGCCTGGGCTCTGGTTCGCGATAAATTCTGGGGAAGGCGACTACTAAATGGTCTAGTAGACATGCCGTTCGCAGTCTCGCCGGTGATAGCGGGCTTCATGCTGATACTCCTGTTCGGCCGAGCGGGATGGCTTACGAACGTGATCGAAAAGCTCGGGATAAAAGTAGTGTTTGCAATGCCGGGGATTCTTCTTGCTACTGTTTTCATTTCCTTGCCCTTCGTTATTCGCGAAGTCGCGCCGGTTTTGAGCCAGGTGAGCTCAGATCAAGAGAGTGCCGCACACACTATCGGCGCCAGCGGGTGGCAGACTTTCTGGCACGTGACGCTCCCGGCCATTCGCTGGGGGCTGCTTTATGGAGTCTCACTTACGTTTGCACGCGCAGTAGGAGAGATCGGCGCGGTGCTGGTCGTAAGCGGCGGCGTGAGCGGCTTGACCGAAACTTCGACGCTGTTCATCTTTCGCTCGCTCGACGACAGAAACTATGTTGCAGCTAATGCCATGTCGATCGTGCTTGCGGCGGTGTCTTTTCTGATCCTGATCGTAATCGAGTTCTTCAAGAAGCGAGCTGAAGAACATTGAGTTTCAACCAGGGCCGCGGAAGATGGCGTCGCGGGCCTCGCAATAGTCTCTCTACTGAGAGGAGTTTTCATGACGACCAAGTTCCGAGTGCAATTTTTTGTCGTGATGTGTGTGCTGCTTGTAACTGCGGTGTCCGCTCACGCGCAGGCTACGACAGATGCGCCGCCTGAAGAGCGCGAGGCAAAGCGGGTAGCAAGCGGCGACCTCGACCAGTTGAAGTCGAAGCTGGACCAGCTTCAGTCGCTGGTTGAAACCCAACAGCGTGCGCTCGCCGAGATGCAGAAGCGCCTTGAGGAAGTCGAAGGCAAAGCTCGAAGTGCGGAACAAGTGCCGCCGGCGAAGACGGATGGTATCGGCCCTGAAGTGCGGACGGCCTCGCTTGAGCTTGGCCAGACGCAGCCGAGCGCGGCGCCCGCGCAGAACAAACCGAAGGGTGAGGACAAACCTACGGTCCTGGCGGGATGGGACAAGAATCACGCTTTCTTGCGCACCGCGGACGGTTTCTTTGAAACTCAGCTCACCGGTTATGCTCAGCTCGACTATCGCGGCTATCAATCCGGGAATCATCCGCCGAATACGTTTTTGATTCGCAGAGCGAGGCTCGCGGTTGAAGGCAAGCTCGCTCACTACTTCGATTTCAAGGTCGAAGGCGACTTCGCGGACATCGCGGGAACCCTGCTGCGCGACGCGTACGTGAACATCCACCGGATCGATGAATTTCAACTTCGATTCGGACAATTCCGCGTGCCCATCAGTCAGGAAGAAATTCGCTCCGATGCATACCAGGATTTTGTCGAACGGTCGATGGTCAACAATCTGGTTCCGAGTCGCAGCCCGGGGGTGATGGCTTCGGGAGTCATCGACAAGGGCGTCTTCGAATATCAGATCGGCGCGTTCAATGGACGCGGGCTGCTCGGGCTCAACACCAGCGGTACTCCTGAAACAGCGATCAGGCTGCGGTTCAACCCGTGGAAAAACGGGGACCGGTTCTGGATTAAAGGACTGATCGTCGGAGGCGCTTACACGCAGGGGCGAAACCTGGCTAATCTCGGCATTCGCGGTGTAACAGAAAGCCGCAGCTTTAACTGGTTTCTGCCGGACGTCGTCAATGGAAAGTTCAATCGCGTGAACGGCGAGCTGACGTGGATGCTTGGACCAGCAGCGCTGCGCGCCGAGTACGACCAGACTAACCAGCGCCGCGACGGCCTCGGAACCGGAGGTAGGAACCTTCCAGGCGAAGTGGCCAAAGGGTACACCGCTCAGTTCACGTATGTGCTGACCGGAGAGACAAAGCCGGAGGCGGGCGTGGTGGCGCCACGGCACAGCGTGTTTGGAGATGAAAGCGGTAAGATGGGTTTTGGCGCATGGGAGCTGAAATTCCGTTATACTAATCTTCAAATTACCGACGGCACTCCGAAATCAAACCGTGCTGATTCGATTTACTTTGGACCGAATTGGTATCTGAATCGGTTCGTGCGATATATGCTTGATCTTGGGTTCGAGCGGTTCCGGGATCCGCTGCGCTCTCCGAACCCCGGAGATCGCAACTACTTTGTTATCCTGAGCCGCGTTCAGTTTGCGTTTTAAGGAATAGCCCGTAGTCAGTAGTCCGTAGCTGAAGAATCAGATGACCGCGACGGAATACGACTAACGGCAACTCACTACGGACTACGGACCACGTTCCTTATGTCAATCGTTCTCGAGAACATAACAAAGCGGTTTGCCAACCAATGGGTTGTCGACGATGTCTCCCTCGAAGTCGCCGACAAAGAACTGTTCGTGCTGCTTGGATCGAGCGGCAGTGGCAAGAGCACCATCCTGCGAATGATCGCCGGCCTGGCCCAACCCACCGGCGGCCGGATCTTGTTGCATGGACGCGACGTGACTGATCTCACCCCGCAAGAACGCGGCACCGGCTTCGTATTTCAGAACTACTCGATCTTTCGTCACATGAGCGTGGCTCAAAACATCGAGTTTGGCCTGAAGATTCGCAAGGTGTCGAAGCAAGAGCGAAAGCGTCGGCGTGAGCAGTTGCTGGAGCTGGTCGGCCTCGCCGGGCTCGGCAGCCGGTACGCGCATCAGCTTTCAGGCGGGCAACAGCAACGCGTCGCTCTGGCGCGTGCGCTTGTCTACGAGCCAAACGTGTTACTGCTTGATGAGCCCTTTGGTGCGCTCGACGTAAAAATAAGAACGCAACTGCGTCGCAGCCTCAAGGAGATTCAGCAGCGCCTCGGTGTGACAACGATCCTCGTGACGCATGATCAGGAAGAGGCCTTCGAACTGGCCGACCGGATCGGCGTCCTCGAGCGCGGTCGGCTGCTTGAAGTGGGTCCAGGAGAATCGCTTTATGCGCGGCCACGGTCACTTTTCGCTGCGACTTTTCTCGGCGCGGGCACCGTCCTGGTTGGCAGGGCCGAGCAAGGACAGGCGAAGTTCGGTACGCTCGCCTTGCCGATACCCGCAGACGTTCCGCACGACGAAGGCGCGCCGGTTCAATTGCTCTTCCGACCCGAGCAAGTAGCGCTTGCTGACGATGATTTCCCGGCTGAGATGCCGGTTCTCGGCAAGGGCAAGACTCTCGAACAGAGCTTCAGCGGCGCTCTCCGGCGAATGCGCCTCACGTTGCCGCGGCCTCAAGGAGTGCGTCAGATCGCGCCCCTGGTTCCGTTTGGTGAAGAGGGATTGTTGATCGACGCCTCCGTTGCCTCGGAGAGCCAACTCAACGGAGATGAGCTTTGGATTGGCTTACGCGCTTGGACGATATTGAAGCAGCCCCCGCCGCGCTTGCTGGTGTGCGATGCGGGCAAGGGCCCAACCGCGACGCTCAGCATCGCAAAGTTGTTGATGGAGCGGCTTCCGGCTGCGGCTACGATTCTTGCGGTTGCCGAGAATCCGGAGGGCGCGGAGAGGCTGCAGGCCAGTCTGAAGGAGCGTCAGACGGCAGCGGGGCTCGAACAGGCAGAGTTGCACGTCAGGTATGGCAAGCCGGCCGAACAGATTGCGTCTGAACAAGCATCGGCTATGTACGAAATGCTGGTAATGACGACTCGGCCGCCTTCGAGCGTTGGTTGGTTCAGGAGAAAACCGAAGGTTTCGCGCCTGCCGGCGCGCGACTCGCGTGCTCGAACCAGGCTGCTGGGTGAGACTCTGGTGAAGTTGCTCGAGCACGCCGACATTCCCGTTCTTGTCGCAAAGGGTGACCGGCAGGCCTTGAAGCGCGTGCTGATTTGCACGGCCGCTGGTGAGCCCGGCAAGAGCGATGTCAGGGTTGGCGGGCGGCTCGCGCGACTGCTCGGAGCCGAGGTCACGCTGCTGTTTGTGACGCGCGAATCGGAAGGGCCCGACTCGCTTACCCGCAGCCATCTCGATCGCGCATCGGCAACGTTGCGCGCACAGGATGTTACCAGCCAGGTTCGAGTTCGGTTTGCCGAAACGCCGCTCGCCGGCATTCTGGAAGAAGCGAAGGACGGAGATCACGACCTTATTGTAATAGGCAGTCACGGTCCGCGTTCGCGCTCGCTGTTTGCCTTGAATGATGTAACGCTGCAAGTCCTTTCGACTGCCGACCGACCCGTGCTTGTTGTGCCAACCAACAGCATGTAAGCTCTGATGAAAATCACGAGACTGCGAGGTGCTGATTGGTAAGCACGGAAGAGAAACAACGAACCAGGAAGATAATCTCAAAGCTCAAGAAGGCTTATCCGAACGCGCAGTGCAGCTTGAACCATAGCAATGCATTCGAGTTGTTGATTGCGACGATACTCTCCGCGCAGTGCACCGACGATCGAGTCAATATAGTTACCGCCGATCTGTTCAGGAAGTACCGCTCGTGCGAGGACTACGTCAGCGTTCCTCCGGAGGAGCTCGAGCAAGATATTCACTCGACCGGATTCTTTCGCAATAAGACGAAGTCAATTCAGGGCGCGTGCAGGAAGATGATTGAAGAGCATGGCGGTCAGGTACCTGGCGACGTCGAGAAGCTGCTTGCTCTGCCGGGTGTTGCGCGCAAGACGGCGAACGTTGTGCTTGGCAATGCTTTTGGAATCGCGTCCGGCGTGGTGGTTGACACACACGTCTCTCGGATATCGCAGCTCCTTGGATTAACCAAGGAGACTCACCCGGAAAAGATCGAGCGCGACTTGATGGAGCTTGTGCCTAAGAAGGATTGGATTGTTTTCTCGCATCTGCTGATCTACCACGGAAGGCAGGTTTGCAAAGCTCGCAGACCTGAATGCGAGAGGTGCGTGATTGAGTCGTTGTGCCCGTCGTCGTTGCTTAGGCGGAGGAATGAAACGGACGTGAGTTCGGGTTAATAGTAGCGGGCAACGGGTTTCACCACGCCGAAATGTCCTCCGCCTCTAACCA
>DATMCM010000312.1:0-3549 GCA_035558335.1 Blastocatellia bacterium
TGTTTTGCATGAATGCTCTTCTCCGCGCAGGCCTCAGCGTCTTTGTGTCTCTGCGGTTAGCGGGATTTCAGGCGCTGACTAACCGCGGAGACACAGAGTCGCCGAGGTCGCGCAGAGAGATGTTGAATGCGGAAACGCTCAACTTTTGACAAGCCCGGAAAGGCGTTACGCCAACCGAGATCGCTTGTTATAATCGCCTATATGGTGAAGCGGCAGATTGGTGTCGAGGTTCTCGTCACCGACCACTTCTGGAACGATGCCCACGGAAAATATGTTTATTCCTTCTACTGTCCAGCCTGCAATGAGTTGAGATTGACACCCGATCTCGGAATCTACCGTTGCGACTGTGGCTCATGGTTGATAGTGACAAATCAGGAGTGAGGGCAGATTATGAATGATGAATGATGAGCGAATCCAATCATCATTCATGGCTCATAACTCATCCTTTCTTCTGTTCCAGTAACCTTTCTTCTCAAAACTGGGTCTTATCTTTGAAGGCCGCCGAGGGGCGTTGCCGGACAGGCATTTCGTTGAGTTATGCAGCGAATTTGAAGCTTGGGGGGACCACAAATGACCGACCAATCATCACGGTTCGCGTTATCGAGTATCGGGCAAATCGCCATCAATGTTCACGACGTAGGAAAAGCAACTGCGTTCTATCGCGATGTGCTCGGGATGAAGTTCCTTTTCGACGCGGGGCACATGGCTTTCTTCGATTGCGGCGGGATTCGACTGATGCTGTCGCCCCCGGAGAAGCCCGAGTTCGATCATCCGAGCTCTATCATTTATTACCGAGTTGCTGACATTCAGCAGGCCTGCGAGATTCTCGCCTCTCGCGGGGTGCACTTTGAAGAGAAGCCCATCCTGGTCGCGCGGCTTCAAGATCACGATCTCTGGATGGCTTCCTTCCGCGACGCTGACAACAATCTGTTGGCGCTGATGAGCGAAGTCCCTCGCGCCTGATCAAATAAGAGCGCGGCGCGCGATTCCTCGAAACATTTCGGCGGCGATTCGCGGCGTGTGAGGCATCAGGTAGCGATCAAGCTCGACCATAGTAAATCCGCCTTCGCGAATCAAGCGATCAATCGGCCGATTCACGTTGCATCCAGCGGCGAACCGCCTCTGAATGGGATTGAAGAAGTCCTGTCGCTTTGCGACTCGCGGGTCGGCGCTGCGTCCGTGCTCGAGGAAAAGATACTCACCTTCCGGTCGCAGCACTCGGCGCATTTCTCGAAGCGCAGGCTCGACTTCGCCGATCGAGCAGAGAGTAAACGTGGTTACAACCGAATCGAAGCTCGCATCCTCGAACGGCAAGCGCCCGCTCGCGTCCAGTTGGAATTGTTCGACGGGCATTCGGGCTTCTGAGATTCGTCGGGCCACTCGATCGGCCAGCATCGGATTGGGATCGACGACGGTCAGCCTTTCGACCGCGGAGGGATAGTGAGGCAGGTTTAGCCCGGTCCCATACCCGATCTCTAGCACGCTGCCTCGCGCCGCGCCAAGTGCAGTCCGTCGCTCACGCGCGACCATCTCATTCCCACACGCCCACTCCATAAGGCGAGGAAAGATATGTCTTGCGTAGAAACCCATTTCAATTGCGGATTGAGGATTGCGGATTGCGGATTGCGGACAGCGGAGTCGACACTTCGGCTGCGGACGATCTCCAATCCAACCTCAAAACTCGCGCCTCACCGCCTGGTAGTCTTCAATTTCTGAGCAAGCATCCACGAAAACATCTCAGGCTCCGCATAAGCCTTGTCCCACGAATTGTGACCGATGCCTTCGTACTCAGTGTATCGAACAGGCCAGCCGATCGCCTTGAACGCCTCGACCATCTTGCGAGATTCGGTAACCGGCACAGCCGGGTCGGCGCCGCCGTGAAATACCCAGATCGGACGCTTGCCAATCTTCTTGGCGGCCGACCGGTAAGGATCGCTCCCGACATCAAGCGGGTTAGGCACCTGTCCGGCTCTTGCCGGAGCCCGAATCCCGCCGCAGATGACTGCAAGCGCGGCGAATCGCTTCGGATTGAACACCGCCATCGCCCACGAACCATAGCCGCCCATCGAAAGCCCGGTCAGATACTCTCGCGAACCATCGCCGTTGAACTCTTTCACCGATTGATCAAACGCCTTCAACGCGCGGGCTAGCATCTCCGGCTCGGACCACCAGCGATCCTTGGAGCATTGAGGGAGCACGACTACAGCCTGGAAGGTTTCCTTCTGCCGCTCTATCGCCGGGCCGATTCCAACTCGCGTTTGGGCGACATTGTCGTCGCCTCGCTCGCCCGCTCCGTGCAGGAACAAAATCACCGGCCATTTTTTCTTCTTGGTCCAGCCCGCCGGAACAAAGACTTTGAAGCGATAACTGGCTGCTCCGTCCGTAATCGTTCGTTCGGAAAAGATTTCTTTGCCGTCCCTCGAGTTCGCTTTAGCCGCCAGCGCAAACGCGCAAAGCAGCAGGAGTGCGGTCAGTATCCGGGAGTGGGTCATCAAGTCACCTCATCGTGAAGTCTAATTGTCGGCGGGCTCTACTTTAATATCGCCCGCGCCTCGGCGTCTAATCGTTCCGTGGATCATCTGCGCGGTCTCGGCAGGTTTGCGCTTCTGAGTGGATTCGTTCGATCGCTACCCTCCCCGCGGAACCACTGGGAGGCACGCAGGTGACTGTTTGGAGTAGCGAGAATCTTCAAACTCCAACCGCCAGGTGCGTACGCCGTATTCCGAATGGCCTTCAAAGCTGGACGCCGGCGCGGCGTTTCATCGGCGCAAGAGTTCGCTTGAGGTTTTCCACTTCGGGGTCGGGCGGCGGCGGGTTCAACACCCTCGCCAGAAACGCGAGTGCTTCCATTGTGCGCGGACGTATAGTCCGGCCAACGTGATCCGCGCCTCGTACCAGATGATACTCGTGAAGAATCTTGTAGTCCCAAAGCAATCGATGCATGTACTCGGTCGCTTCGTGCAGATAAAAGCTGTCCTCGTCGCCCGCATCCAGATAGATACCGAGCCCCGAAGCGCGAATCTTGTCCGCGTTGCCAACTGCGATCGAAGCCGGGTTGTTAGCTTCCCAGTAAGCGGAGTCGAAAGGTTTGCCGAAGATAGTCTCCATCAGATCGTCTCCGCGCCAGAACCGATTGCGCGGCTTGACCTCACTCCATTTCAAGGCGGGATCGATACCCGGCTCCAACGCCGCAAGCCCCTGAAACTTGTCCGGGTACTTGAATCCGAGCCGCAACGCGCCAAGCCCACCCATCGAGATCCCAAAAAGCAGAGTGCCTTTCCGCTCGCGACTGACTTTGTAAGTCGCCCTGAGATGTTCAAGAAACGGACCGACGACAAACGACTCCCATTTCTGCGAACCGTCCTTGTAGTCCATGTAAAACGAGCGCCCGGCGCTCGGAGTTACCACGACCATCTTCGGCAGCTCGCCCGCCTTCCACAGATCGTCGATCGTCGGACGCAACCGCGCAAGAAAGCTGCGATCTCCGCCGCCGCCATGCAGGAACAGGAGCAGCGGCAACGGCCCTTTCTCAGTTTCGTAGCCCTCCGG
>DATMCM010000313.1:0-2468 GCA_035558335.1 Blastocatellia bacterium
GACGCGGCGCTGTTCGCCGAGATGCTGTCGGTGCCGAACGACGGGCGTTATCCGGCGCTCGAGCTGGAACCACAACAGCGCAGGCAGAAAACGCTGGAAGCGCTCACCGCGCAGGCGGAGGCATTGTCGCGGCAAAACCCCTTGCTGATGATCTTCGAGGATGCGCACTGGACCGACCCCACGAGCCTGGAAACGTTCGGTCGGGTCGTCGATAGGGTTCGTTCCCTTCCTGTGCTGCTCATTGTGACGTTCCGTCCAGAGTTCGAGCCGGCCTGGATCGGACGGCCATACGTGACGGCTCTCACCATCAATCGGCTGGCGCCGCGCGACATCGAGGCCATGATTGACGGCGTCGTCGGCAACAAGTTCATCCCGACGAGCGTTCGGCACGACATAATTGAGCGCACGGACGGCATTCCCCTGTTCGTCGAGGAAATGACCAAGGCAGTACTGGAAGCGGGAAGTGAGGGAGGAGCAGAGCGAACGGTCGCCTCTATTCCGTCACCCACACTTTCGGTTCCGGCAAGCCTTCAAGCGTCGTTGATGGCGCGGCTCGACCGGCTGGGTCCTGCTAAGGAGGTGGCGCAGATTGGCGCAGCGATTGGGCGAGAGTTCTCTTATGCCCTCTTGTCCGCGGTCGCGACAAAGCCCGAGCCGGAGTTAGCATCAGCGCTCGACCGTCTCATAGGAGCTGGCTTGCTATTTCGTCAGGGTGTTCTGCCGCACGCAAGCTATCTGTTCAAGCATGCACTGGTGCAGGACGCCGCCTATGGCACTTTGCTGCGCGAGCCGAGACGCGCGCTTCACGCCCGGATCGCCGAAGCCATCGAAAGCTACTTTCCGGACATCGCCGATAGCCAGCCCGAGTTGGCGGCGCGGCACTACACCGAAGCTGGTCTGATTGAGAAGGCTGTATACCTTTGGGGCAAAGCTGGGGAGCGGTCGCTGGAGCGCTCGTCACTCGTCGAAGCAATAGAGCAACTGACCTGCGCGCTTGCCCAGATCGAAACCTTACCGAGTTCGCCGGCGCTACGTCAGGAAGAAATCAAGCTTCAGGTCGCGCTAGTCCCGCCGCTTCTCAATGTCAAAGGTTTTAATACGGCTGAAACTAAGGCGGCTACAGAGCGTGCACGTTTACTCATCGAACATGCTGAAGCTCTCGGCGAGCCCCTCAAAGACCCTCTGTTGTTATTCTCAGTTCTGTTCGGCGGTTGCGTCGCCAACTTTGTCGGATTCAACGGCGCCGTGCTGCGCGAGCTTGCGGCGCAGTTCCTGGCGCTCGCCGAGAGCCAGGGTGCAACAGCTCCGCTTATGGCCGGGCATTCCATGATGGGTGTTGCCTGTGCTTCGGCGGGCAAGTTCCTGCGAGCCCGAGCGCACCACGATCAGGCACTGGTGCTGTACGATCCTACTGTCCATCGTGCGCTGTTAACTCGGTTTGCTGCACAAGACCAACGAGTTGTGGACTTGTCGTTTCGTTCTTTGACAATGTGGATGCTTGGCTACCCTGACGCCGCACTGGCAGATGCTGAGCGCGCGCTGCAAGAAGCGCGCGAGATGGATCACGCTTCTACGTTGATGTTTGCGCTGTGGTGGACAGGTCTTATGAAAGCGTCATGTGGATGTTACACAGTAGCAAATGCGCAAGGTAAGGAACTTGTCGCGTTGGCGGATCAGAATAGCTCCCCGGTGTATAGGGTCGGCGGAACACTTCTGCAAGGTAGCGTGTTGGCTCTCACTGAGAAATCTGCGCACGCAATTGAAATGATTACGGGCGGGCTCAGCGCATTTCGCTCAATGGGACACACGTTTTTGGGGCCATTCTTCTTGCCATTAATGGCGGTCGCTCATACTGCACTCGGCCAATCAAGCGAAGCATCGCGCTGCATTGATGAAGCGATGACTATCATAAAGAAGAGCGAAGAACGTTGGTACGAGGCGGAGGTCAATCGTATCGCGGGCGAAATCGCGTTGATGGCGCCAGAGCCTGACGCGGCGAAGGCGCAAGAATGTTTCGAGCAGGCCCTAGCTATCGCGCGCGCGCAGCAAGCAAAATCATGGGAACTGTGCTCGGCGATGAGCATGGCGCGGCTCTGGCGCGATCAGGGTAAGCAAGATGCGGCCCGCGAGCTTCTCGCTTCGGTCTACGGCTGGTTCACCGAGGGCTTCGATACACTCGATCTGAAGGAAGCGAAGGCGTTGCTCGATGAGCTGAATGCCTGACAACCAATTTCAAACCACCGACGTCCTGTCGCACTGGAGATCAGATTTGCGCCAATGAATTTCCTCGAATTTGTTGCGATGCATGAGTCCGTTCGTGGCACGAAACGGACGTGTTAGCTCATGCTGCGAATGTCTGTAGTTGGGGGTAGAACAGACATCATTGACAATCGCCGCCACTTCCGAGTTTGACCCATAAGCGACATTGGCGGTTGAAGCGTAGCGGACCCTTTCGTTCCGGGATCATT
>DATMCM010000314.1:0-7337 GCA_035558335.1 Blastocatellia bacterium
AACATCGCCAACTATTTCGGTCACTCGGCCGTTGGTCAAACCAGTCCTCACGAAACGTGACTCGATGTTCTTGCCGTCAATCAGTATCCAGATTCGTTGACCCTGCCGCTGTTTGGACGCGTCGCCGCCCGTCGGCGCGCCGCCCCCCTGAGAAGCCTCACCTGGTTGCCTCCCCTCACCTCGTTGTCGCGGACCGCCGCCGCCACTCTGCGCGGTCTCTTGCCCCTGACCTGCGGGCTGTTGGCCTTGCGGCTTCTGTTGATCCGAAGCCGGCGATTGTCCAGCCGGCGATTGTCCAGCTTGCGCTTGCCGCTCGGCCTCACGCTCAGTTCTCCGAGCCTCCATTTTCTGCCGATCGGCTTCCTGTTCCTTCTCCGAAAGGGTCGGCTTGAAGCGGAGCGCTGCGTTAGGCACGGTCAGCACGTTTTCTTTTCGCGCGACCGGAACGGTAATGTTAGCGGTCATCCCCGGTCGAAGTTTCATATCGGGATTCGCCACGTCGATTACCGCGCTGTAGGTTACGACGTTTTGCAGCGTCTGCGCGTTCAATCTCACCTGGCTGATCTCACCCGAAAAAGTCTCGCCCGGATAAGCGTCAACTGCGAAGTTTGCCTTGATTCCCTGGCGAATCTGCCCCACGTCGGCCTCATCTACCGAAGCCAGCACCTGCATCTTTGTAAGATCGTTGGCGATGGTGAAGAGAGTTGGCGCTTGAAGACTGGCAGCCACCGTCTGGCCTACATCGACGTTGCGCGACACTACGACGCCATCGATCGGTGACGCGATGATCGAGTGATCGAGATTTAGTTGCGATTGTTGAAGCTGAGCCTTTGCCTGAGAAACTGACGCCTTCGCTTGATCGAGCTTCGCCTTGGCCGAAGCACTTGCGGCTTGTGTTTGACCTACCTGCGCAACCGCCTGCTCGTATCGCGCGGCAGCAGCGCCGGCCTGAGCCTTCGCGGCCTCGATGTCCCGTCCGGATATGACTGATGCAAGTTCCTCGTATCGCTTCACCAGCGCGAGGGCGTCGTCGCGTTGCACTCGCGTCACTTCCTGATTGGCCTTTGCCGCTTGCACATTCGCTTTTTGGTTGTTGATATCAGTCTCGGCGGACGAGACCGCCGCCTCGGCATTGACCACGTTGGCTCGCGAGTTATCGACTTGGGCCTGGAAGACTGCCGGATCCAGTCGCGCTACTATCTGGCCCTTCTTTACTTGTGAGTTGAAATCCGCTCCCAGCCAGCTTACGGTGCCCGACACCTGCGAGCCTACTTGCACAGTGGTGACGGCTTGCACCGTTCCGGTAGCGGAAACGTTGACTTCGACATTGCCGCGTTCAACCCGCGCGGTGATGTAGTCGCTTGCGCTCGCGTTCCTGCCCCAGAACGCCGCCGCCGCCAGGCCGCCTGCTACGACCAGAACAATCAGCGCTAACGGAGTCTTCCTTTTTTTGATGACCGCGAACAGTCTTTTTAGCTTCTCCACTCTCTGATCCTCGTCCTCATTTTTGCGCTTTCAGTTTGCTATTATCCAATCATTTCCAAGACGGTTTTCAATCAGCGCCGGTTACAGTAAACGCCCTGTAACTTGACAGTTGTTTGGACCAGTCCCTATAGTACCAATTTGCCAAGCGGGCGGTTAGCTCAGCGGTAGAGCATCGGTCTTACAAACCGGGGGTCAGTGGTTCGAACCCACTACCGCCCACCAGTTTATTCGATGCTCCGAAGCCGTTGAATGGACGCTGAGATTTTGAAGCGCGGAGTCGTAGTTCAGCTGGTTAGAACGCCGGCCTGTCACGTCGGAGGTCGCGGGTTCGAATCCCGTCGGCTCCGCCACTCTCAAAAGGACTGGGTGCTGAGGACTGAGGACTGAACGAGTCTTCAGCCGGAGTGCTCAGTCCTTTGTAGTTTTGATCGAAGCTTAGTCCTCATCGGTCAATTCTTGAACTTATGATCACCGTCGATCAAGCGCTCGCCGTCGTGTTGAAACACATCGAACCGCTGGCCGTCGAGACTGTCCCGCTCGAACACGCGCTCGGCCGCCTTCTCTGCGAAGCCGTTTACGCGGACATAGATTTACCGCCGTTCGATCGGGCTCGGATGGATGGCTATGCGGTGCGTTCTTCAGACGTCTTGAACGCCCCGGTGAGCCTCCGCGTTATCGGCGAGATTGCAGCTGGAGCGTCGTTCCCTGGAAAAATCAACGCCGGCGAAGCGGTGAAAATCTTTACCGGAGCGCCCGTGCCAGATGGTGCCGACGCCGTCCAAAAGATCGAAGTCACCGAAAGTACAAACCACACTGTCGAAATCAGGGAAGCGGTCCAACCCGGACAGTTCATAACCCCTCGAGCGAGCGAGATCGCAGCGGGCGAAGAAGTGCTGAAACCGGGATGCACGATTGGTCCTGCAGCGATGGCTGTGTTGGCTTCGTTTGGACGCCCGCAAGTAAGAGTCGCCCAAAGACCTCGCGTCGCCGTTTTTTCAACCGGGAGCGAACTGGTTGATGTGTCGGTCAAACCTTCGAACGCACAGATAAGAAACTCGAACAGCTTTACGCTTGCCGCTTATGCGGAGCGCGCGGGCGCCGTGGTAGAGATGCTTCCGGTGGTTGAAGATACACCCTCCGCGACAAGCGATGCGCTGCTGCGAGCCGCTGAGCACCGAGACATCGTTATCACCTCGGGCGGCGTTTCAATGGGTGACTACGACCTGGTGGAGGCTGCGCTGCTGGAGATTGGAGCGGAGATCTTCTTCGACAAAATCCAAATCAGACCGGGCAAACCAGTTGTATTCGCAAGACGCGAGCGAGCTTTCTTTTTTTGTCTACCAGGCAACCCCGTTTCAACTTCGGTGACGTTTAATGTATTCGTGCGGCCGGCGCTCAGAAAGATGCAGCACGATGCCGCGCCGATTGTTCCCCCGGTGACCGCCCTGCTCGCTCATGCGATCAAGGATGCTTCGAGTCGAAGAAGTTACTTGCCTGGGCGCTTAATTCTCGAAGACGGGCGTGCGGTTGTCGAGCCTTTGAAGTGGGGCGGCTCATCCGACCTTGTAGCGTTCATGCGCGCGAACGCGCTGATCATCGTCCCAGAAGATGTTCACGAGATTGCAAAAGGACAGACTGTTGAGGTGTTCGAGATCGACAACTAATGACTGTGAAAGACAGAAAACCCGAGACGCGTCCGGATCATGCGACAGCCCAGCTCACTCATTCCGATGAAGAAGGCCGTTCGCGGATGGTCGATGTCGGGGACAAGCCTGTAACGACCAGAATCGCGGCGGCAAGCGCGCTGGTGCGAATGTCCGCTTCCACCATCGAAGCCATTCGGGAGCATCGCACGCCGAAAGGCGATCCGCTTGAAGCGGCCAGGCTAGCTGGGATCATGGCGGCCAAGCGCACATCGGATTTGATACCGCTATGTCACCCGCTCCCTCTTCATCACACAGACGTACAAATCGAGCTTCAGTCCTCTGGTGTGGCCATCGTCGCGACAGCTCGAACTGAAGGCAGAACGGGCGTCGAGATGGAAGCGCTGACCGCGGTATCGGTCGCAGCGCTAACCGTTTACGATATGTGCAAAGCCATCGACAAGGGTATGGTGATAACAGACATCAGGCTGGAGTCCAAGACTGGCGGGCGCTCAGGGGACTACAAGCGGGAAGCGTGATAGTTGATGCGGCTGCCAATCGCGTCTGAACATCGGTTAGCGCGTCTGCGTATGAAGTTGCGAAATGGAAACGAACGCTGAAGTCAAATATTCTTTCAGGCTCTTGCTGCTCGCGTCGGCGCTGACGCTTGTGCTCTGGTTCATTCCGCTTGCCGGCGTGGTTACTTATCCAATCCGGCTCTTCGTTACCTACATTCACGAGATTGGGCACGCGCTTGCCGCGCTTGCCACCTTTGGCGGAGTCAACCGAGTCGCGCTTGACTGGGGTGGCAGCGGCGTCACTTTCACGCAAGGCGGCTGGGGGATTTTGATTTCGACCGCGGGATATGTCACGACGACTCTCTACGGCTCGGGGTTATTGCTCCTGTTGAGAAAGGCGCGCAACGCTCGAGCTGCGGCCGCTGTCACCGGCGGCATGCTGCTCCTGATGACGGTCCTCTTCGCCGGAAACATCGTAGCATGGTTGGCCGGCCTGGTACTCGGGGTTGGCTGTCTTTTGATCGGGCTCAAAGCCAGCCGCGGGTTCGCACACTTCTTCATGAGTTTTCTCGCGGTGCAGTGCATTCTGAACGCTTTCTATGATCTTCGGGCTTTGCTCTATCTTTCCGCGTTTGATCCGGAGCTGGCGACCGACGCGCGAAATATGTCACAGGCGACCGGAGGCTTGCTACCCCCCATCGCGTGGGCTCTGGTCTGGGCTCTCCTGTCGGCCGTCGTAGTCGTGTACACGCTGGTGTTGTACTCCAGAAGCCTGCGCCGACAAACCTCGCTTTCGGACACGCCGATTCCCGCGCTCATCACCGATCAATCAGCTAACAGTACCGCCTCGCGCCTTTAGCAGGCTCAGCTCATTAAGCCCGTCGATAATCTCATCGCTTGATTCTCAGGCCGTCTGCGGGTGCCGAGACTGCCCGCTTGCATGAGCCGTCTCCCGTTCGCTAGAGTCGCCTCGATCAGGAGAGCCGTGATCAAATCGATCAACGCTCTACTCTTCGATTGGGATGGAACGTTGTTCGACTCGGCGACGACTGGGTTCGCCGCGTTCAAACGGACCTTCGAAGATCTCGGTGTTTCATTCACCCTCGACTTCTACGAAGGGAACTACTCACCCAACTGGTACCGGATGTACGAAGCGCTCGACCTTCCTCGCGACGATTGGAAGCGGGCTGATGAGTTGTGGCTCGAGCACTACGGCGAGCAGCCCGCCCGAATGGTGGAAGACGCGTATGAAACCATAATCGAGCTCGATTCTCGCGGATATCGGCTTGGCGTCGTCACCAGCGGCAGCCAGAAGCGTGTAACCAGAGAGATCCACGAACTGGGTCTTGCATCCACGTTTGGCGTGGTGATCTGTAACGAAAGCATCATCAACAAGAAGCCGCATCCGGAGGGCCTCGAGAAAGCGATCGCGGGCATGAACAGTTCACCTGAGAATTGCTGTTACGTTGGGGACGCGCCCGAAGATATTCAGATGGGCAAGAACGCTCGCGTGCTGACCGTCGCCGTCCTAAGCGCATATCCGACCAGCAAGCGACTTCGCGAAGCTGATCCCGATATTCACCTGGAATCAATCGGTGACTTGCTGGTTTATTTCTGATGTGGCGATTCGAGCGCGCCAGGAACCACGAAGTCTCCGGTTACTTCGGGGAAACGAATCGCGAAGCACAAACTTGAAACAGCCCGACAGTTGGGCGACGCGTCGCCTCACACACATCCTTCCGCCGGCTGGTTCCATTTCCGGAGAATCTAGTTGGCGAAAACATTAAGTTCTGAACTCGGCAGTGGCGATTCCGCCGTCAGGGTTCACAACTCGAACCTCGTGATCACCGCTCGGAAGAAAAACCTTCTTTGCTGAAAGGCTCTCAGCGTCGTGTGAGTTTAGTTTGATTTCATTCCCGTCGATGTAGACTTTGGCATCGTTGGCAAACAAATCGCCGCTAATAGTGAGCTTGCCTTTGCCGGCTTTGTACTTCACCTTGCTGATTCGCGGCGGGTCTACGACCTTCAGGACATAGCTACGCTGCGCCGAAGTTGATGAGTCGTCTGTGACCTGAACAGTGAAGTTGAAGGTGCCCGCACTCGTTGGAATGCCGCTTAATTTACCGACGGCATCGAGGTTCAATCCTGATGGCAACTGTCCTCCAGTAATACTCCACTTGTAGGGTGGCGCCCCGCCTTTTGCAATGAGCTGATAACTGAAGTTCTGCCCCTTCAGGCCGCCCGGTATTACTTGATCACCGATCGAGAGCGGCGGCGGGTCAACCACCTTTAGAGACAGGTGCGCCTGCGCCCGGTGTGCATTCGAAGTTGGGATATTCACGGAGTCATTTACGATGACATCAAATTCGTAAGCCCCTGTTTGCGTCGGCGTACCGCTGAGGACTCCATTCGAAGCCAGGCTCAGACCAGGTGGCAACGATCCGCTCTGCAAGTTCCATGTGTAAGGCGGCACGCCACCTTCGACAGGCAGCGCAAGCGACGAGCTCTGCCCGACCTCCCAGTCGGGCAATGACGAACTGTTGCTTATCAGTACGGGGCCAGAACCCAGATCGACGGCCGAGGAGCGGTAATACACTGTACCTAAAAGTCCGGCAGGTCCGGTGCCTCCACAATAGAACGCAAATTTCGCGGCGAAGCTAACCACGGCAGGATGGAATCGATCTGAATAGTCGAACTTGGCGTCAAGTATGGTGAACGTGCCGGAAGAACGGGTGCAACCGAATCCGCGTGACACATTGAGCAGCGGGTAACCCAGCTCTGAAGTCATATCGTAATAGCCGGGTGACATATTTACGCCAAGTCCTCTCGTGCTGATCCGAATTCTCCAGAAACTAACCGATGTGTCTGTCGGGACGAAGAAAATAAGTACATCTTCGGCTAACCCGTCGCCATCAAAGTCCCTTCCAAGCACCTGCCAAGAGCCATCCAATTCACCATAGTTAAATGCCCTACCGTTCGGATTGGGTCTGCCGCCAAAGTCATCGCCGGGCTGACTATACAGGGTGAGAAATGTGCTTTGCGCCGAGGCCGACGTTGAAAGTACAAACAGCGCAATGAGAAAAAAGAGCAGTCCGAAGCATGCGTGTTTCATCGATACTTCCTTCGACCAAGACCCAGTCGCCTATGATATTGAGGACGACTGATCGTAAGAAAACCGGCGCGGCAATTCAACTTGGGAGGGTCAGGCCAGCTCTCCCGCGAGGTGATCGTCGACGTCAATCTCCATCCGAAGCAAAGCCGTGCTGTACGTCTTGCCTTGAGCATCAGTCTTCAGCGATATCGTTCCGCCGCCGTCGAGGCTCTCATGCAGCAAGAAATTCAGCGCACCAAGATTGGGCAGCTCAAAGCGCTCGACTTCACCGTAGCAGATTCCTCGAAAGTGTTCTTTCACGCGCGCGGCGGTCACCTGCTCGACCAGAATCGGATAGTACTCGGGCTTTAGCGCTATCAGCCCAACGTTAGCCGTGTCGCCCTTGTCACCGGAGCGCGCGTGCGCAAGATCTACAAGTTTCACCTTTGCCATCGTCTAAGCCTCTACCACAGAAATAACAGGCGCCACCTCACCCTTCGGCATGAGCGCGGGCCAGTATGCAACGATCTCTTCGACCTTGGGCCGGCCGCCGCCAAAGCCGGTTACCGTCGGCGGTCCGTTTAAGACCAGCGGGGCGAT
>DATMCM010000315.1:0-3470 GCA_035558335.1 Blastocatellia bacterium
GATCACCAGCATCAGCCGAAGCGCTGGCGCCTTCAGCTCAACCGCAGTACGCGCGTCGTCGTACTGGGCGCCGTCGATCACGTCGGCCCAGTGAATCAGCTCGCTCAGGCTTTCCAGATCGAAGCCGTACTTTTCGCGTGCCGTGTCAGCGATGAACTTCGTGCACGACTTGTAATCGGGGTCATAGAACTTGTGCGGCCAGGTCCCGTTGCGAAAATGATCTTCATCAGAAGCGGAAAGAAAGGCGCTTTGATGATGGTCAAACCACCATGTCAGCCTGGGAGATGGGCTGTACTTGAAGTCAACGATAGCATTGTCGTCGCCGTCGAACAGCTCCTCCTCGATGAGTTTCTGGTTCGGCTTATGTGAAAGGCCCGTGTAACTAATATCGGCCGCGCGGTTGATCTTGTCGACAAAGAAGCGGGAGAAAACGGCAGCGGAAGCAAAGCCATCGAAGCAGTGATCGTGGTGCAGTATTTTTAGTTTCATGCGGTGAGCAAGGGTCTCCTCTTCAGTTAGCCAATGAATCTAACATCAAGAACGAGCAATCGTGAAGCAGATTTGAATCATGTGTTCGATTTGAATCATGTAGGGGCGGCCCTCCGTGGCCGGCCCAGATTACTCTGGACTGGGGATCCATCAATAGCCGATTGGAATCTGGGGCGGCCACGGAGGGCCGCCCCTACATGCAGAAAGCTTTGTGGGCATCCCGAATAGCGAGTGGTACGATTGTTTTTGGAAGTTCCTCCACGAACGGATGCCTTATGTCATCGCAGGTCACACTCAAACAAGTTCTCAAGAACTACACCGTTGAAGGCGCACTGGGCGAAAAGCTGGAGGGCGGCCGTGTCCGCTGTTACGCGTGTGGGCATCGCTGCGTGATACTGCCGGGGCTCGACGGAATCTGCCGGGTCCGCTACAACGAAGGCGGGCGCTTGATGGCGCCGTCCGGTTACGTCGGCGCGATCCAGTGCGATCCAACCGAAAAGAAACCATTTTTCCATGCTTATCCCGGCTCGCTCGCGCTGACGTTTGGAATGCTCGGATGCGACTATCACTGCGCTTATTGTCAGAATTGGGTGACGTCACAAGCGCTGCGCGATCCGAAAGCGATCGCTCCTCCTATCGAGATCAGCCCGGCTGAGATGGTCGAGGTTGCGCGGCGCTACAAAGCACGACTGGTCGTTTCGAGCTACAACGAGCCGCTTATAACCAGCGAGTGGGCGATTGAGATATTCAAGGAGGCAAAGCCGGCGGGGTTTGTGTGCGGGTACGTGTCCAACGGCAATGCGACTCCCGAAGTGCTGGACTTCATCAGGCCGTGGGTTGATCTGTACAAGATCGATCTGAAGGGTTTCAACGACAAGAGCTATCGAAAGCTCGGCGGGGTGCTCGGCAACGTGCTTGATACGATAAAGATGGTACACGAGCGCGGCTTCTGGCTCGAGATCGTCACGCTGCTTGTTCCGGGATTTAACGACTCCGCGGACGAGATAAAAGCGGCGGCGGATTTCATCGCCGGCGTTTCACCGGACATTCCCTGGCACGTAACGGCGTTTCATCAGGACTACAAGATGACTGGTCCGGACAACACTACGGTTGAGACTTTGATACGTGCTGCCGAGACAGGTTGCGAAGCCGGATTGAATTTCGTCTACGCGGGAAATCTTCCCGGGCGGGTCGGGAAGTACGAGAACACGTTTTGTCCGGGTTGCAATGCGACGCTCATCGAGCGCTACGGGTTCAGGGTTGTGAAGAACCGCATCAAGGATAGCGCGTGTCCCGATTGCGGGCGGCTTATTCCTGGCCGTTGGAGTGCTTGACCTTGGAGCGCGGGCGTCTCGCCCGCAACTGCAATGAAACGAGTGCGCTTCGGATGCGGGCGAGACGCGCGCTCCCGGAGAGTTTCATTCTCCGGCGCTCGGTTCAGCTTCAACCCGCCTCTTATAGAACACCTGAACAATAGACTGACGCGGCAGATCCGCGAGCGCGTCCTCGGCTCGCATTGCTCTTGCAGGCCCACCCTCTTCAGTAATAAACCGCTCGACAAACTGGTCCTGGAGCCTTCTGTACTGATGAACGCTGCCGCCTGAATTGAAGACCACAAACAACAGCGGACCCCGAGTCACCGTGTAAGCGACTCCGACCAGCGTGCTCACTCCGTTGTCGATCGAAACGAGCGACCCGGTCTTAGCCACGACTGCGCCTTCGATGTCGACGCCGCGAAGCCTGGTTCGAAGCGTGCCCGAATCAACCCCCGCAACCGGCATCACGTCTTCCAGCTTCAGCGAGTGTTCGGCAAGAACCGAGATCAGCGAGCGCACCACTCTCAGCGAGGCCCTCGGCGTTATCCGGTTGAACTCCAGTCCTGAGGCGTGGCCAACATACAATTCGTTTTCAGTGAGAGCAAGTCTCGAAGTCAGAAACCTCTGGATTGCCTGAGGTCCACCCACTGACTCTCCAACGACTTCGGCAACAGCGTTGCTGCTGTGCGCGTTTTGAAAGAGCAGAATCTGGGTCAGCTGATCGGAGTAGTGAGACAACAGCAGCGTACCGGATTTCTCACCGTAGACCGTTGGACCATCAATTGTGATCCCGGCGCGGTTGAGCGCGGCTCTGAGCTTTGAGGCAGAAGTCTCCTTCGAGAGATTCGATCTGTAGCCGGTGGCGAAATAGTAAAAGTCCCCCGCAATCCGCAAAGCCCCGGTAACGCGCGATATTCCCAGACGATTCAACTCGGTCGCCACTTCCTGGGAATCCGCGATCGCAAACATCGGATCCGCGCTGGCTTCTATGACCAGGTCGCCTTCGAGCTTGCGCGAGTCGAAGTCGAGATTGCCGTCCGCGAGCACGTTTGTTCGGTATCGATAGTCAGGGCCGAGCTTCAAGATGGCAACGAGCGAGGTGGCAAGCTTCATGACAGACGCGGGATTGAAGGCAACATCGGCGTTGTGCTCGGCCAATATTTGCGCGCCGTCAGAGGTTTCAATAAGCACGCCTTGATCGCTCAACTGCGCGCCCCGCGACTGAAGCGTTTGCTTGTATTCATCAAGCGCCAGAAGCTTAACGTGTTCTTTGGCTCGCGAGGCGTGCCTGGCGTCAACGTCCGCCGAAACCCCCGAATCTTGAATACTGATTGGAAGGAGTAGAATTAGAAGAGAAAGAAGGAGTATTCGTTTCACCGCTTGCCCACCCTCGCTCGTGTTCCTTGTCCTGCCGCGCTCGCGTTGGATTATACAAAACAAAGCGAGTGACAATCCATCTATTTATTTTGCGCCTGTGAACCATTTCGAAGCGCGTCTCAAAAAAGAAGGGCGGCCTCGATGAAGCCGCCCTTCGTGGTTCGAAAGCGAAGCGAGTCTTTAGTACTGCGCAAGGGCCAGCGCCTTCTGATAAACGTCTTCGACCTGAGGCAACACTGCGCGTTCCAGGATCTTTGAGAAGGGCACCGGGCAGTCCTTCGATCCGAC
>DATMCM010000316.1:0-16552 GCA_035558335.1 Blastocatellia bacterium
TGCGCTCGTAGACGATCTGCTTGCGGCGCTGAACACGGTAGATCCCAAGTTCCGCGAGAACCTCGATCAGTTTCAGCGCGAGAGCGGTCTGGACATCCGCAACGACTTCGCGGCGCCGCTTGGTGGTGAGTTCGCTTTCGCTATCGACGGCCCGGTGCTTCCGACTCCGTCGTGGAAGATGGTCTTCGAAGTTTACGACCCGAATCACTTGCAGCAGACCTTCGAGCGGGTAGTGGACCTGATGAACGTGCAAGCTCAGAAGGCGGGCAAACAAGGCCTCGGGTGGGATCGCACCGAGTCCGGCGGCCGGACGTTCTACACCTTGAAGTCACTCGACTTCGGACTAGAAATAAACTACACGTACGCGAACGGGTATATGGTTGCGGGTCCGAGCCGGGCGCTGGTAGATCGTTCGGTGAAGTATCGCGAGACGGGCTACACCATATTGCACTCGCCGAAGTTTATCGCGGCGTTGCCCGAAGACAAGCAGGCAAACTTCTCTGCGTTGCTCTATCACAACCTCGGTTCGGTGATCGCTCCGATCGCTGGACAGGTGAAGAGCGCCTCGGAGAATCTGCCGGTGGAGGGTCAGCGAGCGCTCAAGTCCCTGGGGTCGCCGATGCTTGCGTATGCTTATGCGCAAGGCGATCGCATATCGTTCGCGGTTAACGGCGAAGAAGGACCGCTGGGGTTGAAGCCTTCGAGCTTGCTTGGCATGCCGGGCGGGTTCGGGCTCGATAGCATCATCAAGCAGTCGATGCGCTGAGCCGGTTCATCGCGCGATTGAAAAAGACGCCAGCCGGTTGGAACAGGACTCCACCGGCTGGCGTAATGTTTGTGGGCTTACACTCAGATCAGCTTCGTTCGAGACGGTGCGGGATTGGTGACCGGCTTGATCTTCCACAATCCGGGTGGCAAGAATATCCCCGGCAACAAGGTTAAGTAGCTTGTGCCGGCCCCTCGATTTTGCATTGTCTGCCACTTGTGAGGAGCGGCGCCCACAGAGACGCCCATACGGGTTGCACGAGGAAATGATGGAAAACCCGCTAGCAAAGACTCCCGACTCGGCTGCGACGGTCGCTGTTTTGCCCAAGGCCCCCGAGCTCGTGCCGGCCGCGCCGGTGATTCATCTCGATGGATTGAGCGTCACGTTTGGCAAGCGGCCAATTCTGCAAGATCTGCGAGGCGAGCTGCGCGGGCGAGCGATCGGGCTGCTCGGTCCCAACGGCGCCGGCAAGACTACGCTTATTCATGCGCTCCTTGGATTTCACCCTCCCTCGTCAGGAACCGCACACATTTTCGGCCGTGACATAAGAACCGACGCGAAACAGATTCGCGGACGGATCGGTTATATGCCTGAACGCGATTCGTTTATCGCCAACATGACTTGCGTTCATTTCGTCAGGCTGATGGCCGAGCTTTCCGGGCTTCCGCCGGACGCGGCGCTCGAGCGCGCTCACGAAGCTCTGTTCTATGTCGGGCTTGGCGAAGCGCGTTATCGCAAGCTGGGAACTTACTCACTCGGGATGAAGCAACTTGCCAAGCTTGCTCAGGCGATCGTGCACGGACCTAGATTGATTTTCCTGGACGAGCCGACCAACGGGCTCGACCCGCCGGCGCGCCAACGAATGCTCGAGCTGATCCGGCAGATTCGCGACAGCGGCCACGCTAACATCGTTTTGTCGTCTCACCTGTTGCGCGACGTCGAAGAATGTTGCGAAGAGATATTGATCGTGAAGCACGGGCGGATCGCGGTGTACTGCAATCTTGAAGAAGAGCGAAGAGCTAATCGCAAATTCCTCGAGATCGAGATTCGCGGTCAGCGCGAAGCCTTTGCCGAAGCGATTGCCGCGCTTGGCTGCGAGTACGCGCTGACCACCGAGCACCGATTGAAGGTCATTCTGCAAGACGGCGTCGAGATTCGCGACCTCTACCACATAGCCGCCGAGCAACAGGTTCAGATTCGCCGGCTGAACTTCAAGCGTGACTCGCTGGAAGACATTTTTCTGAAAGCAATGGAGGACGGCAATGGCGGTCTATGAGCACATCTACAAGCCGTACGCGGGCCCGCTGACCCCCGACTGGTCTCGCTTCCTGATCATACCGCGCTATGCATATCGCGATGTGTTCAAATCGAAGTTATTTACCGGCTTCTTTGCGCTCTGTTTTGTGTGCCCACTGGTAATGGCGATCCTGGTTTACCTTCGCCACAACGTAGCGGCGCTTGCGATCTTCAATATGGACCCAAGGAACCTGGCGCCGATCAACGCCTTCTTCTTCCAGTTCTTTACCGCTTTTCAAACCGGACTGGGGTTCCTGCTGACGGTGTTGATCGGACCGGTCCTGATCTCGCGCGATCTTGCCAACAACGGGTTGCCGCTTTATTTGTGCCGGCCTTTTTCGCGCGCAGAATATGTGATAGGCAAGATGAGCGTGCTGATGATTTTGATTTCGGCTATCACCTGGGTGCCCGGCCTGTTGTTATTTGCATTTGAGGCGTATCTCGACGGCGGACAGTGGCTCGCCAGCAATTACTGGATTGCGGGGTCAATCTTTGTAATGAGCTGGGTGTGGATCGTTCTGCTCGCGTTGTTGTCGGTTACGATGTCGGCGTGGGTGAAGTGGCGAATGGCGGCAAGCGCCGGGCTGTTCGGGTTGTTCATCATCTCGAACGTAATGGGCTTAACCATTAATGGCGTCCTGCGGACGCGTTGGGGAAGCCTCATAAACCTGACCGTCATAATGAAGACGATCGAGAACAGTTTGTTCCGGGCATCGGGCTTTATGGACCTGCCGGAATGGTTTGTGCTACCGACTTCAGCGGCGTGGATTATGCTCGCTTTGTTCTGCGCGTTCTGTTTGTTCCTGCTGACGCGTAAGGTGCGAGCTTACGAGGTGGTGCGTTAATGGACAAACCTGCCGATCATTTGATCGTCTTCGAAGACGTCTCGAAGTTCTACGGCGAGATACTCGGTGTGAATCGAGTCAACTTATCGATAGAACCCGGGATCACCAGTCTGGTAGGACCGAACGGCTCGGGCAAGACCACGTTGATGAACCTGATGACCGGTTTGATCCAGCCGACGCGCGGACGGGTGACGATCCTCGATATTAGCTCCGCACATCCAGAGCTGTTCTTCCGCAGGGTGGGCTACTGCTCGCAATTCGATTCGTTTCCAGCCGGGCTGACCGGCTTCGAGTTCATCCGTTCGTATCTGCTGGTTCACGGATACACAAAACAGCAGGCTCAGGACATGACATGGCGCGCGTTGCATCGCGTCGACTTGATCGAAGCCGCCCATCGCAAAGTTGCGGGCTACAGCAAGGGTATGCGGCAGCGGATACGGCTGGCGCAATCGATTGCGCACGGGCCCGCGGTGATGATCCTGGACGAGCCGCTGAACGGCTTGGACCCGATGGCGCGCGCGGAGACGATTCGCCTTTTCCGACAGCTTGCGGACGAAGGCCTTCACCTGATCATCTCGAGCCACATTCTTCACGAAGTCGATATGATGAGCGACCGGGTGATCCTTCTCAACAACGGCTACGTCGTCGCTGAAGGCGACATTCACGGCGTGCGTGACGAGATGGAAGAGCACCCGATGCAGATCTTGATTCGCTGTGACCGGCCTGGCGCTCTCGCAGCGCGAGTCTTCGAGCAGGACTCGGTTGTCGAAGCCCGCATTCACAAAGACCGGCACGGCTTGTTTATCAAGACTCGCGACGCCGACGCGTTCTATCTGCTGTTGAATCGCGTGGTGCTGGACGACGGCTTAAGCGTGGAATCTGTTCAGCCGGTCGACGACAACCTGGATGCGGTCTATCAGTACTTGATCGGCTCGAGCGGGGAGGCAGCGTGAGCACATCAACTGAAGCATTGAATTTCGAAGCGCCGCGTATGGGCCGTCGTGCGTTGTGGTTGCGACAGGTGGGGGCGATCCTCAGGCTCGAGGTGCGCAAGAACTTCATCGGCAAGCGGGCGATTCTCTTGTACCTGCTCGCGGGGTTCCCGATTCTGCTGATGGCTGCGTTGTCGGTCGAGCTGGGCACTCACGCAAGCAACCCCAATAACATCGGCGAAGCAAACATCATTTTTGCAAACCTGTACGAAGGGTTGATCCTTAGGACGATAGTCTTCTTCGGCTGCGCCTGGACTTTCATGAATCTGTTTCGAGGCGAAGTAGTCGATCGCAGCCTGCACTATTATTTTCTAGCGCCGGTTCGCCGCGAGGTGCTGGTCTTTGGCAAGTACTTCTCGGGCATCGTTGCCACGCTGGTGTTGTTCACTACCACCACCGCGGGGTCGGTGATGTTTCTTTACGTCGGGCTTGGATCGGCAGGGATGGATTACCTGACGCACGGGCCGGGCAAGGGGCAGGCGATCGCTTATCTGGGGATAACCTGGCTTGCCTGTATAGGCTACGGCGCGGTGTTCATGGTGATAGGTCTGTTCTTTCGCAACCCGATGATCCCGGCGCTGCTTGCTTATGGTTGGGAGTTCATAAATTTTCTGCTGCCCCCGGTCCTCAAGAAAATCAGCGTGATTCACTACCTTCACTCGCTGGCGCCGGTCCCGGTTTCGGAGGGCCCGTTCGCGATGGTAGCCGAGCCGACTCCCGCTTATATCTCGATACCTGGACTTTTGATTTTCACTGCAGTTGTGCTGGCGATTGCGAGCTACAGGATTCGAAAGATGCAGATCACCTACGGCGGCGAGTGAGCATTTGGTCACCTCAGAAAACCTTGGCTACTGTTCCCTCAGCTTCTTGAGCATCGCGACTGCGTTTGCGTTAGCCGGGTCAAGCTTCAACGACTTCTCGTAGTTCTCGATCGCAAGCTGCTTGTCGCCGTTCTTCATGTAAGCCTCGCCCAAACTGTCATACACGTTTCCGGATTGCGGGTAGGCTTCGACATTGAGCTGAAGGACTCTGATTGCCTCTTTGATCCTGCCCCGCTGCATCAGCGTGTATCCCAACGCGTTCAACTGGCGTTCGGAGAAGTCGTATGTTTGCGGCTGGTTCTTCTTCAAGTCTCGATACTGCGCTACGGCGGCGTCGATCCCACTCGTTGCCATCGCTCGGCCCATGACTTTCGCGATTGGCTGCTTGATGACGATTGGTTCGGGCCTGATGCCAAGCGCGATGTCCAGCGCCGCGGCGGTGATTTCGCCGAGAGACGACCCGCCGTCGAAGTTACTCATCATCACGACCGCGATCTTCCGATCTGGAATCATTACCAGATTGCTGCGAAAGCCGGTGTCGCCGCCGCCGTGCGACACAGTCCGATGACCACGATGCTCTCCGAAAAACCAGCTAACGCCAACTCGGGTGAACTGCTCTCCCGCCGGCTTCCACATCACATCGTAGGTCGAAGCCTTCAAGATTCGTTTACCATCAAGCTCGCCTCGGTTCATGTTCGCAATCGCCCAACGGGTCATATCCAGAACGCTGGAGTAGAGCGTCGAGCTTGGCGAGTGCATACGGTTGTACGGGAAGACCTTGCTTACCGCTACTTCGAACGATGGGTTCACGACGTGCGGGCTGGTAAGCAATTGCTGGTTGGCGTGCTTGACCAGCAATGTGCTGTTATTCATGCCGAGCGGCTCGAGAATATGCTTCTGCACGTAGCCTTCGAATGTTTCACCCGAGACTTTCGCGATCACATCGCCCAATACTTCAAAGGCCATGTTGCTGTAAGCGAACTTCGTCCCGGGATCGGCGATCAGCGATTTGTCGGTCAGGCTTCGGACGTAACGTTCGAGAGCGCCGTCGTCGTACTGAGGCTTGTCCCATTCGTAGTCTTGCACATCGGGCATTCCGGAAATATGCCCCAGCATAAGCCGGACGGTGATAGCCTTGTACCGCTCATCCTTCAAGCGGAAGTATGGAAGATACTTCAACACCGGAGAATCGAGATCGATTTTACCCTGTTCGACAAGCTGCATGACTGAAGTCGCGACAAACGGCTTGGTGATGGAAGCCATGTGGAACAAAGACTGAGGCGTGATCTTGTCGTTCTTGTTGTCGATGTTCCTTAAGCCGAAACCGGCGGCATAGACGATCTTCTGATCGCGAACCACGGCAATGGCAAAGCCTGGAACCTCCTGCTCCCTCATTACCTGTTCGATCATCGGCTGAAGCTGCTGCTTGAACGGGTCTTCAGCCTGGGCTGGAAGCTGCGCGGGAAAGACGGCCAACATTAGCGCGATCGCAGCGATGGTCGCGGTTCGTCTCATAGAATACCTCCGATGTGAATCTCTTTTTATACGCTTGTCGATGCGTTGAGTTCGATCCCTTCATCAATCTCTCGAGAATAGCACGGTCCTTGCGGAGCCGTGGGGTCGTCCCTTATGCTGCGGCTTCACGCCGGCCGGATAAAAGAGGTTATGGATGATCGCCGTGAACAGATCGGATGGTACTTCTACGACTGGGCCAACTCCGCGTTTTACACAACGGTCATAACCGTATTCCTCGGTCCCTACCTGACCGAAGTCACCAAAGCAGCCGCCGACGCAACCGGGTTTGTTTATCCGTTGGGGATAAAAGTCGCCGCAGGCTCTTTCTTTCCCTATCTGGTCTCCTTGTCTGTTCTGCTTCAAGTCTTCTTCCTCCCAGTGCTTGGAGCTATCGCGGATTATTCCCGTCTCAAGAAGCAGTTGCTCGCGGTGTTTGCCTACGTTGGCGCGTTCGCAACGATGGGAATGTACTTTCTTCAGGGAGATAAATACCTACTTGGAGGTCTGCTGTTCCTTGTCGCGAACTTGAGCTTCGGCGCATCGGTGGTTTTGTACAACGCTTTTCTGCCCGAGATCGCAAGTCCAGAGCGGCGAGACGCGGTTTCGTCCTACGGGTTCGCGACCGGCTATGTTGGCGGCGGCCTGTTGCTGGCGCTAAACCTGGTGATGTTCTCGCGCGCGGAAGCGTTCGGAATAACCACCGGACACGCAGTACGCATAAGCCTGTGTTCGGCGGGCGCTTGGTGGGCGCTGTTCACAATTATACCTCTTGCCACGCTGAAGCGCCGCGGGGCGCTCAAGAGTTTGCCTGAAGGACAAGGGTACGTGAGCGCTGGGTTTGGGCAGCTCAAGCACACGCTCAGCCAACTTCCTCGTTACCCGCAGACGATGCTGTTCCTCGTAGCTTATCTGTTGTACAACGATGGGATTCAGACTGTGATCGCGCTTGCGTCGCAGTTCGGCCAGGAGGAGCTGAAGCTGGATGTGTCAACGCTCACCCAGGTGGTGCTGATGGTGCAGTTCATTGCGTTCTTCGGAGCGACGATCTTCAATTACATTGCTAGGGCCGTGGGCGCCAAGCGAGCCGTAATAATCAGCCTGGTGATTTGGACGGCGACCGTTGTCTACGCTTACTCGTACCTTCAAACAAAGCGCGACTTTTTCATCATGGGCGCGGTGATTGGGATTGTGCTCGGTGGAGCTCAAGCGTTGAGCCGCTCACTCTATTCGCGGATGATACCTGAGGGTCAAGAGGCCGAGTACTTCAGCCTGTATGAGGTGAGTGACAAGGGAACGAGCTGGCTGGGACCGCTCTTGTTCGGGCTCGCGTTGCAGTTGAGCGGGAGCTATCGAACGGCGATCCTGTCGCTGGTCACACTCTTCGTTCTCGGTTTGGGATTGTTGATCCTCGTCGACGTCAGAAAAGCAGAATTGGAATCAGGCAATCTCGCGACAGTCGAAGCTTGAAACGCATCCTTACCGCTCAAACACAATTCTCTTTGCGCATCATTTCGAAGGAGCGTAGAACGGATTCTGTCCCGAGCCGTGATCGGTTGTATCAAGGATCTCGCGGACCTGAGGCACTTGCTCGCGGATCAATTTCTCGATGCCCATCTTCAACGTCACGTCCGCCGCGCCGCAACCCTGACAACCGCCGCCCATTCGTATGAACACGTTGTCATCTTGAACGTCGAGCAGTTCAACAAAGCCGCCGTGTGCGGCAACGCCAGGATTGATCATCTCGTCGAGCACTTGCTGGACCCGCGTCCGCACGTGGTCAGGCGGCAAGCGGTCGCCTTCGGGGATCTCTGGAGGCGGGTTCAGAAAGGTGCGAATGGCCGAGCCGATTCGTTTGCCGAGTTGACGCCAATCCTCATCGCCCGACTGAGTCACGGCAACGTTGTACCCATCGAGCTCAACTCGGCTGATTCCAGGCACGTTGAAAAGCTGTGTTGCAAGCGCGTTGTCCCTGGCTTCTTCGACAGAGTTGAACGAGGCCGAGCCGGAATGCACCGGGCGGTCGACGGTGAAGCGGCAGACCTTGATGTCCTGGCGGTCAACTTCGGCTTTGATCTGAATCTGAAATGGTGAACTCATGTTTTAGACTCCGGAGATCTGTGATTGTCAATCGATGCTCATTATAGCCGCCGCCTCGCAATATAGCCACCGGCGGCTTGTGATCCCTTTGCGGAACGGTGAGTGGATCGTCGCACTCATCAGTCACTTCCTTCCAAGTGTAACGAACTGATCGCGCGTGGGCTCGGCGCAACAAAACCACGCTTCGGTGAGCCTCGGCGGGCGTGCTCTCAGCGGGTTCGTCGGCTCGCGCTTTCTTTCCGGGGAAGCCTCACCCTTTACGGCATAAGCCATGGCGCGGATTCGATCAAATGTCGTAGGCGCGTCCTCGTCTATGTTAGCTGCGTGTTCGACCAGTGCGGTCACCCGCCGTTGCAACTCATCCATTCGTCGATCGGGATGCTTCCATTCATAAGTAAACGACTCCTGAACGAGGGGTCCGAGCCAGCGTTCCGCATCGCGGTTTGAAAGCAGCAGCGAGCCTGGCGGAACAAGCAGCCGAATGCTGTATTGAACCGGGTCGACGTGGTCGATCAAGTTCCGCGAGTCTACAAACTCCAACACGTCGATGAAGTCGTCAATCGTCGTCCAGGGCGTGAACGACACAAACGACGGGCGAAGCGTGATTCCCGCGCCGGCGAGCACATCAAACGACTCCGCCACATCTTCTCGCGAGTGGCCCTTCTGAAGACGATCAAGCACAGTGCTGCTTAGCGACTCAACCGCCGACACCACGAATACACAGCCGAGGAGGCCAAACTCGGGCATCAGCGCGCGATGCTTCAAGATGTGTTCGATCTTGGCGGTGTAGTCGAATGTAAGCTCGGGAAACTCCTGATGCACCGCTCGCGCGATGTTGAGCGAATGCCCGGGCCCGTTCAGAAAATCCGGATCGCCGAAGGTGATATGGCGCGCGCCTGACGCCACCTGGCGCCGGATGTCTTCCAGCACTACCTGCTCAGGGACGACAAAGAAGCGCCCCTCGTACACCGGCGGGATCGGACAGTGAGTGCATAGATGCAAGCAGCCTCGGCTCGCTTCCACGTAACCAGCCAATCGCTGCTCACCCTTGTGCTCGAGCTTGGCATAGCGGTCGAGCGAAACCAATTGGCTGCGATCGGGAACCGGAAAGCTGAGCCTGGCAAGGATCGGCTTTGAAACATCCGAAGACTTTGTGTTCGTTTCTCCGAAAACGGCTTCGACCCGCTCGACCAATTGTTCTTCGAACTCGCCGCCGATGATCGAGTCGGCTACGCCCCTCAACAAGTAGTCCGCATTGAGCGAGGCGTACAAGCCATAAAAGCAAACGTGGCATTCGGGATTGAGCTTCCGAATCTCGCGCGCGACTTGCACGCCGAGCCGAAGCGCCGTGTGCATCGGGACCGAGATACCGGCGAACCCGGCGCGCTTAGCCTTCGCCGAGTCGAACTCTTCAACCGACATATCCATCGTCTCCGCGGTGAAACCTGCATTGTTGAGGAACGCAAGCGGCATCGCCAAACCGGCCGGCTGATGGCCAAGCTCATAACAAGAGACTAGCAAGACCGTCTTGAATTGTTTGTCAGTCGCTTGCATCGCGGCTTCTGAAGAGTTACTCACAATCGAATGTTATAGCCTGAACCTTGGTTGAGCAATGACTCTCACCTGTAGGGGCACCCCTCCTCGAAACCCCGTCGGCTGGCTGGCGCATCGAGGGGTGCCCACGGAGCAACCAAGCTCGTTTTGCGAGCCAATGCCGCTGTAGAAACCCTTCCCGTAAGCTGTCTAATGAAATCAACAGCTTACGGGGATGGTTCCTAAGGAGGGGCGCCCCTACAGGTTGATGCCTTCAGCTCCAGCCAGGCAGGAGTCCGCGCATCCACCTGCGGAGGAGCTTATTCGATGACGAACTCAAGTCTTCGGTGGGCTTGGTGCAGCGCGGCTTCCGCGTCTTCGGGCGTGGTCGCACGGCTGAAGATAAACCCGAGATAACTTGCGCCCTCCGGCGGGGGCATCAATTCTTGAGTGATGTGCGCGGTTATGATCACATCGTCAATCTCGGGCACCTCCAGGGCCAGGTCAATGCCTCTCACTTCTTTCAAAGTGCCGGCGCGCGGGATAGGTATCATCATCACCCCGGCCGCTTGCTCGTCTCGATGAATGCCGGACAGCTCACCTCCCAGCGAGTGGCGAATAATCAGTTCTTCCAGCGAAGTCCCCTCGCCGAATCTCAGCGAGCGCGCGCAGAGCCCACCAATGGCGCGAGCCGCCACTTCGATGACCCACGCCCCTTGTTCGTTCACTCGCAGCTCCGCGTGAATCGGCCCGCGGGTCAGTCCCATCGCACGAGCCGCCGCTGCGGTCGTCGCGACAATCTCTTCCTGAACTTCGTTAGCCAGCCGTGATGGCGTGACATAGATCGTCTCCTCAAAGAACGGTCCGTCGAGCGGGTCCGGTTTGTCGAAGATGGCCAGCGCGTGCAACTCGCCGTCGGTCAGCAGGCCCTCTACGGCGACCTCAAATCCCGGGATGAACTCTTCAGCAAGCGCTTGGCTCGCGGCGGCCCCTCCTCGCCGCTGAAGCTCTGGCCGGCTCAGCAATGTTTTGAGCCGATTGACTGCGGCCACAAACTGCGCCGGGTCATCGGCGCGCATCACGCCTCGGCTTGTAGACAGGAAAACGGGCTTAACCACGCATGGATACGTCACTCGGTTGGCGATCCCAATCACGTCATCGTTGAGATCAAACGGCCAGAATCTCGGGACGCGCACGTGAGCCTCTTTGAGCGCTTGCCGCATTCGGTGTTTGTGTTTCGCCGCATAGGCCGACTCGACGCTGTTATGCTGAAGCCCGAGCGCGTGCGCCACGTTAGCGGCTACAACCGCGGTGTCTTCGTCGACCGGTATCACCGCGTCGATAGGGAAGCTACGGTCGAACTCGGCGGCTTGTGCGGCGGCCCGTTGAGGATCTGAAAAATCCAGTGACAAGAGTCCCGCGGGGTTTGTCGCTTGAAGCGTGCTTGGCTGCTCCGAAGCAGCCACAACTTCGATACCCAACTTCAGCGCGGCGTCCAGAAAGGCTTTAGTGCGATAGGTCGTAGTCGGCAACAGCAACAGGACTCGCGGCATGGTTAGAAAGTACGGTCTTGCTGTGCGGCTGTCCAGTTTTGGAGCTTGGCAAGCCGGGCCATCTCCAAATCGAAATTGACAACGTGCGCGCGCGGGTGCCACGCTTGAGCGGAACTAATCGGGCACCCTCGTAGTGACAAAATCAGCCGTTTCATGGGGCGCGACGAGCGAGCCACGGCTGGAGGTAAGTTACTTGCGGGGGTAATTGCAAGGAGGATCAGAATGCGGTTGACCGAAATGGTCTCGTGCGCGGGATGTGCGGCCAAGCTTCCACCGAGCGCGCTTGCCAAGGTTTTGAGCGAGCTACCGATACAGCCTTTTGATGAACGTGTTCTCGTCGGCTTCGATCTGGCCGACGATGCAGGAGTGTTTCGCCTGCGCGACGACCTTGCGCTCGTGCAGACGGTGGATTTCTTCACTCCGATAGTCGACGACCCGTTCGACTACGGCCGGATCGCAGCGCTCAACTCGATCAACGATGTGTGGGCGATGGGCGGCACTCCGCTCACGGCGCTTGCGATCACCTGCTTTCCGAAGAAGGGCGACTTTTCTATGCTCGGCGAGATGATGCGTGGCGGGCTGCAGGTGTTGACCGAGAACGGAGTCGCGTTGCTTGGAGGTCACAGCGTGGACAGCGATCAAATCATGTTCGGCTATTCGGTAACCGGAGTGATCGACCCGCGCAAGGTTGCTGCCAACGCGGGGGCTCGTATGGGTGATGCGATCATCCTGACTAAACCGATCGGAACCGGGGTTATTTCAACAGCCATCAAATTCGCAAAGGCCAGCGCCGAAGTCGCCGCATCGTCGATCGCTACGATGCTCACATCCGGAAAAGACGCGGCGGCTGCGATGAACGAGTTCGAGGTGCGGGGAGCGACTGACGTGACTGGCTTTTCGCTGATGGGCCACTCCTGGGAGCTTGCGCGAGCCAGCCAGGTGACCATCGAAATAGAATCGAAGCGGGTCCCGGTGCTTGAAGGCGCGTCCGAGCTTGCGGCTGCAGGGATGCTTACCAGCGGCGACAAGACGAACCGCGAGTACGTCGGCGATGACGTGAAGATCGCGGATGACGTAGGGAAGCAGATGCAGAGTCTGCTCTTCGACCCGCAGACGGCGGGCGGCTTGTTGATCGCGATAGGCTCGGATCGCGCTGAAGCACTGCTCGGGCGTTTGCGGAGGAGCTATCCAGCCGCCGCGATCATCGGCGCCGCGGTAGCGCGCGGCGATCACTCCGTCGTCGTGAAGTGACGCGCGCAGCGAGTTCTTCAATCGCGATGCCTGATCGTCCGAGCTTAGAATCGCCTGTGGTGACGGGTGGGTATCGAGATAGGCCAGCATTGACAAACGCGAGAGTCGATTCGTAGAATTCAGGGGCATTCGGGCCGTTAGCTCAGTTGGTAGAGCAGCTGACTCTTAATCAGCGGGTCGCAGGTTCGAGCCCTGCACGGCTCACTTTCGTTTCAGTCACTTAGCGGCAGTCAATCGGCTGCCGCTTTTGCTTTGTGACAATCTTGTGACAATTCTTTTCCGAAGACCACTCAGTGCCTCAACAGCCTGACGCTTGCGCTCGTCTGTTGCGTGAGTGTAACGCTTCGTCATTTGCAGAGTGGCGTGTCCGAGAATCTCTGCAATCGTAAAAGCGTCAGCGCCTGCGTCAGCTAACCTTGTCCCTGCCGTGTGTCTCAGATCGTGAAACCTGAAGTCATCGAGGCCCGCATCCGTGCAAGCTCCGTTGAATCCATGCTTCACGTCAGTCAGATTCACGCCAGTCTTCCGGTTTCTGAACACAAACGCTTCATCTTTGCCTTGGCGTTGAAGCTCAAGCAGAATGCTCCTGACCTCGGAATTCATGGGAACGTCCCTGTCTCTTCCCGTTTTTGTGTTGGTCACGTGAATAACGCCTCGCTGAAAATCAACGTTCCGCCACGCCAGACTCAAGAGCTCGCCTCGCCTCATCCCGGTGTTGATCGCCAACAAGATCAGAGGCCGTAGATGAGCCCTTCTAGCCGTGAGCGCGGCCATCAAACGCTGCTCCTCGTCCTGAGTAAGGTAGCGCTTGCGTTCGTTGTTTTCCCTCAGCTTCCTAACCTTTCGACAGGGGTTCGTTTCCGCTATTCCATTGTCAATCGCCAGGCTGAAGATTCTGGACAAAGTAGCAAGCTCCCGGTTTACAGATGCCGGCGCTCTCTGCCTTTCGTACCTAGTCACGGACTCTCGCCTCTGCTTCTTGAACTTCTCAATCAGCAGCGGCGATATCTGATTGAAGGACCTTCCGGCAAAGAAATCGCAAATGACTTTTGTGTGGAGCTCGTCATCGCGACACGATCGCTTGTTTGCTCGTGACCAGGGCAGGTAGGTCTTCTCAATGAACTCCGAAAGGAGTTCATCTCCTGATGACCCGCCGTACCTGTTCTCATATGCCGCAAGCCTGATCGTCGTCTCTGCTTTTTCAGCCTGCCATTTCGTACGCGCCTCAGGTATCGCTCCTCGATACCTCACGCGCCGAACCATGAAGTCAAAGTACCAACGGTTACCTCTCTTCTTGACCATCTTCCTTCCTCTCCCAAGTCACAGCCACTGGCCAAAGGAAGGCTGCGAAATAGTACCCCACTAATCGCCTAGTTGGTAGACTGGCGCCCTCTCGTCCACTCGAGAATCTCGTCGAGCAGGAAAATCGTTCTGCGGCCGGCCTTGCGAAATGGAATCTGACGTTGGGACACCCAGTCATATACGGACCGGGGTGAAACGCGCAGAAGCTCTGCCACTTCTTCGACAGTCAAGAATTGCGGACGTGATAACTGCACGCTCATTGTTCGCACTCCTTCGTGGACTCAGTCACCGACGAGGGGTCAAGCTGCGTTCCAGCGGGAGCCAATAGGAACAGTTGAACGGTGAGAAACGAGAAGGAACAAGAGGGTACGAGTTCGTTCTAGGTGCCAGACTCACTTATTGAATGGAGTTCAGAAAAAGGGGTACCAAAAATGTACCCCCTGGGGTACAAAAATCGACCCCAAGGGGACACAGATTTCGACCCCTCTTGCTCCTGGCGTGAATAGGTCTCGGGCTACAAATCCCGATTTATATCTAGGGCGATATCCTTGCCGTCGAACTATCCGCCGACTCTGTTCTTAGGCACGCGGTGCTGCACTACATCGGTGGAAGCCTCGAATGTCGATGCACGCCTTCGCTTCTCGAGAAGAACTCCTTCACGATTACTTTGATAGGGGTTACGTTGCCCAACAGAAGTAAGCGACCCTTCCATACGTGCGCACCCTCATGGGCCAAACTTCTTAAGAGCTTTCATCTCCCACGTGAGAAACTGTCGCGATCAGCGTTATGTTTGGTTCCCGTGTCCTGTGAAGGCGTTTGTTCTCTCGGCCGAGTCGAGAGGTCATGACTGCGGACCTGCTCCGTCTGTTGGGTAGCCGCGGCTGCTTCTCTCTCCTGAAGTCCCCGTTCAGCTTGCCTCGCGGCTTCAGCGAATTCCCTCCTCGCGCCACTGAGCATTGGCTGCCTCTCGGCGAACTCGCGCAATACTTCGATCTGCTTCGCATCCAACTCGGGCGCAATTTGGCCGGGTTGAACTCCGGCTGCTCTGAAATGATCCGCAGCGATGTTGTCCAGAACAACACTGTAATCCCTGGCTTTCAGCGACTGTGCTTCAGCCCGTCGGAGCTGTTCCCGACCTATGTCCCCGATCTCATGTCTCTCCCTCTTCTGTTTCTCGCTTTCGGTGAAGTGCCTGATCACCGCTTCCAGCGTGTTCCTCGGTTGCACGTCCCGTAGGCTCTTTGTGTAGTCGAGTCCGTGCGCGTCTCTGAGCGGAACCTGTCTAAACTCACCGTACTGTATGGCGGCCTTTAGGCGTTCGGCTTCTCTCAACATCTCCATGCGCGCCATAACTGCATGGCCCTTCACTCTAGATAAGGCTTGATCAGTCGGTTCGCTTAACAGATTCTCTCTGACCTGGCTGTATACGAGAGCGAGCAACCGAGCGTCTTTGTTGCGAGTTGCGATTTCTGCCATCTTCCCGAGTTCGTCTTTTTGGAAGACTGGCAGTGGCATCGCCTTCCCGTCCCGAGACCGCGCTTGCTGCGCCTGCTCAGCTTGTTTACTGGCAACATCGTACTTGAGTCCGGCGGTGCCAAGCGTTCTATTTACGACGAGGTCTTTGGCCAGGAGTTGCTTCTGCACGTCTCTCTTAACATCACTAAGGTAGTCTATCTGTCCTTGTATCGACTCTCTCTTGCTGGGCCGGAGAAAGTTGTAAAGCTTAAACTTCTCTTCGGTTTTGTTCTTTATTTCTTGCTCCACCTCCTTCAGCGAGAGCTTTCTGTCCCATCCTTCGACTTCAAACTTCCAGAAATGCCTCATGGTCCGGAATGCTTCGGCCTTACCCTCGGCGTCGCTCAATTCTGCTCCAGCAAGCACTCGGGCGGCCTGAATGCGAGCGGCTGCATGCTCCTTCTTCACAGGTATGCTACGCGAGGCGCTGTATTCCTTTTTCTGTCTACATTCCTCGGTGGTGTACACGACTGCGGGCAGTCGTTCTTTTCCAGCCTGCTTTCGCGCGGCTATGGTCATATCAACTGTAGCCTTCAGGTCATAGGCAATGATCGCGATCGATCTAATCTGACCTTGGGGCGCTTCGGTACGAATTAGGTGCCCCGAGTTGCTCTTGTGCAACGTCCACCTTAGCCAATAGGCGTCCGGTTTCCTTCTCGGACCCGGCTCTGATCACCGGCGCGGCGGGCGGCCGAGACTCGAGTCGCTTGCCCTGGTCTCTGGCTTCTGATCTCTGCGCGGATAGTCTTTGCTCAGCTAATCGCTCCCTCCAGTCGTTGTCTCTTACGGGTTTGGGCGGGATCGGTTTGCCTTTTCGAAAGGCTTCAGCGGCCGTGATCTTCCACTGTTTGGTCTCCTCTTTCTTCCTCAAGTATTCGACGTGGGCACTCTTGTCGCCGGCGAAATTGGTGTAAATCTTAGACCACTTCTCGTCGATGGTTTTGAACTCGTTGTTCTTGAGCTGAATTCGCCGGCCATCGGTCTGCCGCGAATTCAAGTAGAGATGTACGTGAGGATGGTCGGTATCCCGATGGATAGCGCCGAACGCAATCGCCTTTGGAAATGC
>DATMCM010000317.1:0-2123 GCA_035558335.1 Blastocatellia bacterium
CGTGGCAGCGCACAGCCCGAAGAATGAAGCCTCGAGTGCCTGGCCCTCTGCCTGACTGGTATCCAATCCCTTATTCACCGCTTCCAGCGAATATCGAACGGCGATTGGCGCATTCGCAAAAATCTGTTTCAGGATTGCTTCGGCGCGGCTAATCAGTTCGGCAGCGGGAACGACTTCGTTGACGAGTCCGATGCGATAAGCTTCCTGCGCCGAGATCATTTCGCCTGAGAGGATGAGTTGCAGGGCTCTGCCTTTGCCTACCAAACGTGGCAATCGTTGTGTGCCACCTCCGCCCGGAAGGAGCCCTAACTTCACTTCCGGTTGACCGAATTTTGCGTTTTCAGTAGCGACTCGAATGGTGCAAGCCATCGCGGTTTCGCATCCCCCGCCAAGCGCGAAACCGTTGATGGCTGCGACGACGGGCTTACCCAGATTCTCAATCAGGTTGAGAACTCCTTGCCCGAAGGTGCTGGATTCTTCTGCTTCGACAGCGGTGACACGAGACAGTTCGCCAATGTCAGCGCCGGCGATGAACGCTTTGTCGCCCGCACCGGTGAGAATGACGCCGCGAATTGCCGAGTCCTTTCGCGCATCTTCAAACGCGGTTTGCAAATCTTCCCACGTTCTTCGATTCAGCGCGTTGAGGACCTTCGGACGATTGAGCGTCACATACGCGATAGCCCCCTTCTTCTCATAAAGAACATTTTCAAGTGTCAATGCTGCTACGGGTGTACTCATGATGGTTGGTCTCCTATGTTGTCTAATCTCACTCCTCTGTGTTGCTCGACGATCAAACGAAGGCGCTCAATCCGGTGATGGCCTTGCCGATGATCAGGTTCTGCATCTGGTACGTACCTTCGTAGGTGTAGAACGCCTCCGCATCCGCGAAGAAGCGGCCGACACCGTAGTCCACGGAGATGCCGTTGCCGCCGCAGATCTCCCGCGCCCAAGCGACCGTCTCGCGGCACTTCGACGTGCAGAACGCTTTGGCGACCGACGCATGCGGGTCCGTCAGCTTGCCTTCGTCGTACAGTTGCGCCATGCGCGTCACCATGGCCTGGCAAGCCGTGATGTTGCTGATCATCCTGGCGAGGAGGTCTTGAATCATCTGGAACGAGGCGATCGGCTTGCCGAACTGCAGCCGCTCCTGCGCGTACTTGAGCGCGTGCTCGTACGCCCCCATCTGGCAGCCAGTTGACATCCATGCCACGGCGTAGCGCGTGACCTTCAGGACCCGCGCCGTGTCGCGGAACGACATGTCTCCCTGGAGGCGATTCGCTTCGGGCACGCGGCAATCTTTCAACGTAATGTGACCGTTCTGGACCACCTTGAGCGCCATCTTGTCCGTGATTTTTTCGACGCTGAAACCGGGCGTCGTCTTGTTCTCGACGATGAAGCCCTTGACCTGATTGTCGTCGACGTCTCGCGCCCAGATGATCGAGATGTCGCACCAGGGTGCATTGCCGATCCATTTCTTCTCGCCGTTCAGGACCCAGGTATCACCCTCGCGCTTCGCCGTCGTAGTCATGCCGGCGGAGGTTCCCGAACCGACGAGCGGCTCCGTGAGTCCGAAGCAGCCGATCTTTTCGAGGCTAATCATCGGCGGCAGCCACTTCTGCTTCTGCTCTTCCGATCCGCCGAGATAGATGCTGCCCATCGCCAGCCCGGCGTGGACGCCGAAGAACGTCGAGATCGACGGATCGATGCGCGCGAGCTCCATCTGAATGAAGCCCATGAGCGCGAGACTTTTCCCACGGCCGCCGTAACCCTTGATCGCAAGGCCGCCGATGTTCAGCTCCTTGAAGCCTGGCAGCAGCTCGAAGGGAAATGCGTCCTCGAGCCAGTACTTCCCGATGATCGGCGCGACCTTGCTCTCCAAGAACTCGCGCACGCCTCTCAGAATCTCTTGTTCGTCAGCGCTCAACGTCGACGTGACGTCGTAGAAGTCACTGTTGGGTGCCGGCAGCGGTTTGTGTTGCCTGATTTCCTTTCCTTCACTTGCCATTTCAGTTCTCCTTTGAGTATTCAACTTCTGTGAGCAATCCGCTGAGCGTTCAAGCGCTCAGCAGAGTCACTCTAGCGATCAATGTGGTTAAGCCTTTACGAACTCCGCCTCCAGAGTG
>DATMCM010000318.1:0-9604 GCA_035558335.1 Blastocatellia bacterium
GGCGAAGGAGATCAAGGAGCTTCACGAGAAAGGGCAGCCCGTCCTGGTGGGAACGGTGTCAGTCGAGAACTCTGAGAACGTATCGGCGCAGCTCAAAAAACTTCGCGTGCCGCACAACGTACTGAACGCGAAGCCCGAGCACGCTGGCCGCGAAGCAGACACGGTGGCACAAGCCGGGCGCAAAGCTCAGGTCACAATCGCGACCAACATGGCGGGACGCGGTACCGACATCCTGCTTGGCGGCAACCCGGAGTTCCTGGCCCGGCAGTATCTGAGGGAAAAGGAAATCAATCCCGACGAAGCCACCGAGCAGGAGTGGCAGGACGCTCTCAGCCGCGCGAAGCGAGTCACGGACGCCGAGCACGAGGAAGTCGTCGCTCGCGGCGGCCTTCACATACTGGGCACTGAAAGGCACGAATCGAGACGCATCGACAATCAGCTTCGAGGCCGCTCCGGGCGACAGGGCGATCCTGGATCGTCGCGCTTTTATCTCTCGCTCGAAGACGACCTTATGCGCATCTTCGGCGGCGAGCGAATTAAGGGCTTGATGCTGCGGCTGGGAATGGAGGAGGGCGTTCCAATCGAGTCGCGGCTTGTCTCTAAGCGCATCGAGAGCGCTCAGAAGTCGGTTGAAGGCCACAACTTTTCGATACGCAAACACCTGCTCGAATACGACGACGTGATGAACAAGCAGCGCGAGGCTGTGTACAGCATACGGCGTCAGCTGTTAGTTGGCTTCGAGGGCGAGTCTCCCGAGGAGCAGAACGCAAACCAGCGCGAATACATCCTCGGTATTGCCGAGAGCATCTTCGACTCGCTCGTCGATCAGTTCATGCCAAAGGAACAGCGCGCCGATGAGTGGGACCTCGCCGGGCTAAGAGAACAACTTCGTTTGCTCTACAGTTTTGATCCCGATCACGAAGGCGTTGCTCTCGGTGAGATCGGCCCAGTCGAAACGCGCGAAACGCTCTGGCCTAAGCTGGAGGCGAAGTACGGCGAGAAAGAAGTTCAACTTGGCGTCGAGGCTATGCGCAACCTCGAACGTTACATAATGCTCAACATCGTCGACGCGCAGTGGAAGGATCACTTGCTAGCGCTCGACCATTTGAAGGAAGGCATCGGGCTGAGAGGCTACGGCCAGAAGGACCCGCTTGTCGAGTACAAGCGTGAGTCTTATTACTTGTTTGACGCGATGCTGGACCGCATCGACACCGAGACCGTGCGCTACCTGTTCAACTTTCAGGTTCAGGTTACCGCGCCGGTAGAGCAGCAACTTCTGGAGCGCCGCCGCCGGCAGCGCCGGGGGCGAGTTTCGTTCACCAAGGCAAACGAAACGGCATTCGCCGGAGGGGAAGAGGAAAGCGCGAAGCCGGTTCGCAACAAGGGGCCGCGTATCGGGCGCAACGATCCGTGCCCTTGCGGCTCAGGGAAGAAGTACAAGAAATGTTGCGGAGCCTAGTTAACCCCAAAACGCTGAGGGCGCAGCCGATCCCGGTAATAATCATTGAGTATCAGTCCGCGCTGTAGTACCCTTCGACTCGTCGACACCAGCCTCCATCAGCGTCCCCCCCAATCACTTCGAACGAAGTAGTTGCAGGCGGCCATCTCAAACCACATCATAGAATCAATCATGTCGGGTGCAGCGCCGGAAGTCATAAAGCTTGCGGCTGCCAGAGGCCTTCTTCCGTTCTCAAACGAAGAGATGCTTGAGGCGCTGGTTTCGCTCAACGATGACGGCAACGACTCGATACGATCGCTGGCTGCGCACACGTTAGACAAGCTTGACCCATCATCGTTCATCGGCCTGGCTTCCGAACGCAATACGCCACCCAGCGTGCTGGGATTTCTCTGCCTGTGGCGACAAGCCCCGCGTGAACTTGTGGAAGCCGCACTGTTCAACACCGCAACGCCGGATGCCGCGCTGGCACAGCTGGCAGCCAAGTCAAGACACCCGGCGATCATAGAGGCAATTTCCTTCAAACAACAGAGCCTGATTCGCTCGCCGGAGATCATCGAAGCGGTTCTCGCCAACCCCGCCAGAACGCCCGAGGCTGAACGCCGGGTTCGAGAGGTCAGAGAAGAGTTCTTTGATAAGCAGTTCGGCGCGCAGATGGTTGCCGAACAGGAGCGCGTCCGCGCCGAGGCAGAGGCGGAGGAACGCAACACTGTAAAAGTAGGAGGCCTTGAAGATCTTATACGCCTCGGTCTGGTCGACGAAGGAATAGATGACTCGTTCGTCGTTGAGTATGAACAGGAGTACGGCCCCTTCGACGACCAGCCGCCGCACCATGAAGAGCGCCTCGACTTTGAACAGTTAGTCACCGATCTCGTAGCGCAGGAAGGCGAAATCTCCGTAGACCGAATGCCGGTGTTTTTTCAGGTGGCAATGATGAGCGTGAAAGAACGCGTGATGCTTGCGATCAAAGGAACGCGCGAAGCGCGAATGATTCTGATACGCGATCCGAATCGAATGGTCGCAACCGCAGTGTTGCGTAACCCGAGACTGAGCGATACCGAAGTCGAAAGCATCTCATCAATGAAGTCCGTCCCGGAAGAGGTGCTGCGCCAGATCGGACAAAATCGAGCTTGGACGCGTTCCTATCCGGTCATTCACAATCTGATTCGCAACTCTCGCACCCCAATAGCAACCAGTCTGGGGTTTATCAATCGTATTCAGAATCGAGATATGCGCGCGCTCTCTCTCAACAAGAACATCCCCGACGTTGTCAGGTCGGCTGCCTTTCGTCTCTTCACCAAACGAGCCGGCGGGAATGCTTGAAACTCGACCGTGTCCGGCGAGATATCCCCTTTGGCTCACCAACTTCGTTGGCTGCCAAAGTAAACTCAATAACACGATCGTTTTCGTATCTTGTTGGGTTGTCGCAACTTATTGTGTTAGCTGTGGCAAAGCTGCACCATCAGTTCGTCACATCCTGGAATCCGGGATAGACCACTGGTTGGCGGGATCGAACGCGGTCGAGGTCTTGTCGAGTGTACGGACTCTCAGAGTGACTGGCACGGTCATTGCTGTAAAAAGCTCGCAAATCTTTGCTCGCGCTTCATTCGTATGTATAGGAAACGCGGAAGAAAGAGGTAAAGAACGTTAGGGGGAGAATATGCTGACAATCATTTCCGCAGCGTTCATCGGTCTGGCTTTGGCCAGTCTCGTAGTTCTTCTTTCACGAAAGACCAATCCCGCCCAGCTTGGCGAGGCGCGTGGGGCGATGCTGATGGTTGGTGTTCAAATAATCTGCGGCAATTGCTCCGGCGACGGGGAAAGCCCGATCCGGACCTATATGGACCGTAACGGCAATTGCGCGGGCTGCGGGGGACATAGCTACCTGCTGGCCTCCAGCCTCGCGTTGAACTCGCTTGCTCTAAAATCGGCTCATTTGGCTCAGGCCTATAGCGCCGCCAGCAATGGTCGAGTTTTGCCCTTCGAAGCGCGCTCTCGGGAGTCTCGTTCCGAGAAGATCGCTGTCTAGGATCCGCGAGCCGGCTAGTCTGTAGTCGCTGGGAACCAAGTGCCGGGAAGCGAGTAGCCATCCTACAAGAGCAGTTCAACTTTCGTCCTGATCCGATACCCGCCTGTAATCCTCAGGAGTGTCATAATCAAACAGGACCGTCCCACTCGGTACTTCTACCGCAATAGTCTGGTCCCGGTGTGAATTGACAACCTGACGTAACCCCTCGTTCGGGTCAGTGTCGAGAATTTCAGCCTTCAGCTTTAAGTCCAACACAATCGGGTGGCCTCGTCTCCCTTCGTAAGTCGGTACAACGATCAAGGGCTCTTTCGTTAGATACGTTTCAATCACGAGGTTGAAGACGTCGGTTCCGATCTGGGGTTGGTCCACCAGCGCGATTAGACAGGCGCGCGCCGTATCGCTAATAACGGAGATGCCGTGTTTGATCGATGAGGTCATCCCCGCCCGATAGTTTGCATTATGCCCGAACCGAACCGGGCGACTGACCAGAGCAGCGCGTACTTCGGCTTCGCGGTGGCCGGTTACAACTACGACCTCCCCGGCTTGGGAGGCCAACAGGTTGTCGACGCAACACTCGACAAAGGTCTTGCCGCGAAGCGTCAACAGCTGCTTGAAGCTCCCCATTCGCCGCGACTCTCCCGCAGCAAGAAGTATCGCCGATACCATGTGAACCTCATAACTGCTTCAAGCCTTGAAGTTGGTGAGATTATAAGGCCGCGTCGAAGCTCAAGCCAGCAGTCGCCACCACGCTGTAGTCCGGCTGATGTGCTATTCTTTGTCCAAACAACGCGAACCCGTGAGGCGGCGAGCGCATCCAACGTTCGTCACAAGAACAGAGAGGCTGAGAGAAACATGCGGCGAACTTTCAAATCAATGATGGCAGCGGCGATTGGCGCGTTGCTTGCGATGACGGCAAGCGCGCAAGACTTTACGTTTTTGAGGCCGGATGGGAGTGCGGTCACGCTTTCCGCCATGCGAGGAAAAGTAGTCGTGCTGGCGTTCAGCGGAGTACAAGACCCGCAATGCCGGGAAGAGTTCAAGGCGCTCGAGGCGCTTGCCGAACGGTACCAGGGCAAGGATGTAAACATTTGCTGGGTCAGCATCAACTCGGCCGCGGAGGCAAGCAACCAGAAACTCGGCAGTCCCTGTGGACCCGTGAACCGCGTAGTCGTCCTGCGTGATGGAAGCCAGACCGCATTCAAACGATTCAACGGCAAGTCGGCTGTGCTTCCAACACTGGTTTTGCTCAATCAACTCGGTGAGCCTTTCGGTCAGCCTCGTGGCGGATTCAACGCAAACTCTGATTTCGTGAACGATGTGTCCGCGATGATCGATCGGTTGCTCAAGCAGTAGCTCTCCGGATTACGACGTCCAATCAATCACACCCTATGACCCACGGCTAGCGCGGGGCTTTGCCTGTCTGCTAGAAATGTAGGTCATGGCCGCACCGTCCAAGGCTTTCCTTTCATATTTCGAACAGAGCCGATCGGAAATAGTAGAGTTCATCCGCTGGCTTGTCGAACAAGAGTCCATGTCCCGCGAGGCTGAAGCGAATCGGCTGATCGCAGAGAACCTCGCACGGAAGCTTGTCTCAATGGGTGCCGCCGTCGAGTTATTCAGTGATCCGCGGTTCGGCTCAACCCTGAAGGCGCGGTACGGCGGCAGCGAGGAGTCGCGTCAGCCGTTGCTGGTCGTGGGCCACCTCGACACGGTGTGGCCGCTGGGCACTCTTGCCATTAGACCTTTTCGCCTTGAAGACGGACGCGCGTTTGGGCCCGGCATATTCGACATGAAGGCCGGTGTGGCGATCGCAGCGTTCGCTATGCGAGCCATCACGGAGCTTGGCAGAAAAGCCCAAAGGCCCGTTACCCTGCTGATGACCTGCGATGAAGAAACGGGCAGTCACTTCTCTCGCGAGATAATTGAACGGGAGGCTCGAACCGCGCGCGCCGCGCTTGTGCTCGAGCCGCCAATACCGGGAGGTACGATCAAGACGAGCCGCAAGGGAGTTGGTGAGTTCGAGTTGATTATTCATGGCAAGCCGGCTCACGCGGGCAACGACCCGCGCGCGGGTGTGAGCGCGATAACCGAGATGGCCCATCAGGTTCTGGCAATCAACAAACTGGTCGACTATTCGCGCGGTACTACACTCAATGTAGGCGTAGTGCGAGGAGGCGTACTCTCGAACGTGATTCCGGCCGAAGCGCGCGCGTCGATCGACATGAGATATCAAACTGAAGACGAGGGTGCGCGTGTAACCGAAGCGATGGCGTCACTGAAGCCGGCCCACGATCACGCTCGGATCGAGGTACGCGGTGGAATAAACCGCCCACCCCTGGTTCGCACTTCTGAAATCGGCGCGCTATTTGAACACGCGAAGCAAATCGCCGCCGAGATGGACTACGAGTTGAAGGAAGGCTCGGTAGGCGGCGGGTCCGACGGCAACTTCATCGCTGCGATGGGAGTGCCGGTCCTTGATGGTCTGGGGGTCGACGGCGCGGGCGCTCATGCCGAGCACGAACACATCATCATCGAAGATATTCCGCGAAGGGCCGCGTTGCTCGCGCGGTTGATTGAGACGATCTAACGGAAATCTGTTGAATCTGGCGTGGATTTTGGGAAAGTCAAGCAACGAATCAAGGCGTAAGGCCGATCCGCTCGAGAAGACTTGCGAACCTTCGATCTAACTTGAGGTTCTTCAATACAGGATCAACGTCGAGGTTCATAAGCCAGATGTCCCGATCCTCGTATGCCTTTTCCAGCCATTTGAAAGCCTGGTCCTTCTCGCCAAGTCCTGCATAGATCGTCGCGATCGTGTAAGGCGAAACATATCGTTGCTTCTGTTGATCCAACTCGGCGAGGATTCGTTGTGCTTCGGCTTTTTTGCCGGACACCGCGTACGCATGGCCCAATAGCGACAACATCAACGGGCTGCCGGACAGCTTGACGCCCTGCTGAAACTGGTCGATGGCTTCGTTGTACGCGCCCTTTTGCTCGTAAGCCAGGCCCAGATACCTGCGCGCCGGAAAGAAGTTCGGATCGACGTCCAGGAGCCTCTTGCAGTGCTCGATCGCTTCGTCGTTGCGACCGGCCAGGTAAAGAATCCACCCCAAATGCGAATTGCTGATGAACGAGAGAGGCTCGAGCTCCTCTGCGCGTTTAGCCTCGGCGATCGCCTCGTCGAATCTTCCCATCGCGACCAGATATGAGCTGTACCATTGATGAGCCGGGGCGTAAGTCGGCTTGTACTTGATCGCGAGCCGAAAGTCTCTCTCCGCTTCTTCCCTCGCCCAGTCCCATCGGTGTTCGATAAACGCCAGCGAAGTGCGCGCCTCGGCAAGGGTGCCATCGATGCTCAATGCTTTTGTCGCTGCTTCTTTTGCCTTTGGGAATGCCTCCCTGGGCTGGTTGATGCCGTAGACAACGAGCATATTGTAGCAATCCGCCAAACCCGCATAAGCCGGAGCATAGTTCTGGTCTAATTCGATTGCTTTTCTGAAATACTCGATGCCCTGGAGCAATCCGTCTTCGGTTCGCTTGTTCCAGTAGTTGCGGCCTTTCAGATAAAGACTGTGAGCTTCCAATTGCTTTTGCTCTTCGACGCTTAGCTTGAGCCGTAGATTCTCGAAGATGTCTCTCGAAATGTCTTCCTGCACCAGAAGGATGTCCGAGACTCTATGGTCGTAGTGCTGGCCCCACATCTGCGCAACATTTGCCACGTCAATCAAGTCCACCTGAATGCTCAATGTGTCCCCTCGCCGATGGACTCTGCCGGTGAGCACCGCGCGCACGTTCAGATCGCGACCGATCTTGCGAGGGTCGCTTTCTCGCCCTTTGTAGTTGAGCACAACGCTCCGGGGCACCACTCGCAGTTTTGGAAGTTGGGAAAGGTTATTTATCAGGCTTTCGGTGATTTCGTCGGTGAAGTATTCGGCGTCGCTGTCGGAGGCCTCGTTGACAAACGGAAGAACGGCTATCGATTCTATCGCGGTGCTGCTCCCGTCAACCGATTTGCTGCCGTTGACGAAGTAAATCATCCCCGCGGCTGCGAAAACCAGCACGAGCAAGAAGACAAACACAGCTTGCCGATGACGCACGGCGCCCGTTGTCACGTATTCAACAACACCGCCATGAGCCGGAACCATAGCAACGTCGCGACGAGATGCGGCACTGACCGGCTCGACCACTGGAGCTTCTCCGTGCCGATACTGGCCGCTGACGAGATCGATTCCCTGGTCCCACGACTCGCTGACAGACGCAACGAATCTGTAGCCTCGCCTCGCCACTGTTTCGATGTATTGATTCCCGTTCCGCCCTTCGCCTAGAGCCTTCCTGAGCAGCGATATGTTCTGGGTCAGGTTTCCTTCCTCGACAAAACTGTCCGGCCACACTTTCTTCATGAGGCCATCTTTTGAAATCACCTGGCCGCTGTTTTCAACGAGCGCCAGCAATATGTCGAAGACTTTAGGCGTGAGTTGAACGATCTCGTGATCGCGGAGCAGAACCCGCTCACCAATGTTTATTCGAAAGCGGCCAAACTCATAGAAGTGTTGCGAGCGCTCGCTCATACACGGCTTTGAGAAACATCTTTGAGAAAAACTTGAGCCGGTCCTGAGGACTTGCGAGCCGCTTCGAGAGTACCTTCGGCCCCGATTCGAAGTGGCGAATCATATCCTCAACGGTCTCGGTGCCGCGCCCATTCTAGCCCAGGGCTTCATTAACGGCAAAAGGAAAGGCCGCCAACGAACCGCTCACCCGAAGGAGAACGCAATGCAATCATTGGCTACGGTCAACATATACTTTGCGTGCACGGACTGCAGGGTCTACGTCGATGCCGGCTACCGGTGGGCTTCGTGGTGGCTCGAAGAACCGCGAATTGTTAAGCGAGGCAATCCGGTGTCTGTGGAAGCGGTGTTCTCGGCACGAGAGTATTGGAGTCCGAGTAACACCGACAGTGCGGACTGGCTCCGCAAAGAAGTGCTGCCGTCAGTTCGCCGCTTTCTGGCGGAGCACAGACGTCATCGAATCGTGTTCGGGAATACAGCAGACTTCCTATCTTCTGACGAGGATGGTTTCCTCGACTGGATGCAGGTCGGCTTTTCGCCGCTGCTGTTGCCGCGCTACTTCGTCGAGCTCCTGGGGTTCCAAACCTGGGACCAGGTTTCGAGCTTTATTGCTCGGCAAGACAACACGCCGTGGTGGTGGATGCTTGAGTGGGACAACATCCACGACAAAGCGCGGAACAAGTTTCAAAAGCTGGTTGAATCAAGAACCGCCCGTCCAAAGTCTGTCCATTGCAAGGCTCGGGCTCACTGACCACCTCTGATGAGGGGCATGTGACGAGTTCTTTGTGAAAGGCCAGGCTATGACGAAAAGATCGATTGCTATACTTGTAGTGCTGGTCTTATCGCTGGTGAATCGGCGGCATGCAATCCGCCAGCTCACGGCGGTGGAGGCATTTGAGAGTTCAAGCGCCGCGACATCGGGCGAGCAGGCACCTTCTTCCGATCCCAGGGCAGACTACTTCACGGCGCTCTCCCGCCAGCCGTAGAAATTCGCAACCTGTTCGCCGATTCGCGCAATAGCATCTTCCATGCTCGGCCCGATGCCGTTGTGATGAGCAGTAAACACGCTGATGACAACGTGCCGGTTCTCGCTCTCGAGAATGCCGACATCGTTGCCGATGTAAGGCAGAAAGTCTCCTGTCTTATGCGGCAGTCGAAATCCGGTCACGTACTTCGGAAGCCGCGAGCTGTACACCTGGCCGCGCATAATCTGAATCATCTGCTCGCTGGCTTGCCTGCTCACCGCCTCGCCTTTTTGAATGCGCTCGAGCAGCTTGCCCATCTCTCGCGGTGATGAAAGACCGAACGGGGTCTTGCCTTCGGTGTGAAACTTCCACAAGTCAGGCGATTCCCGAATCGCTTTGAACCAAACCGACGTCGGACCCGTCGCTTTGATCGTGTTCAGACCATAGCTCTGCATTAGCTTGTTAACCGGCTCGGTGCCACCGACTCTCTCGAACAGCATATCCGTCGCTGTGTTATCGCTGACAATGATCATCAAGGTGATTAAGTCCTTTATCGTCAGGCTGGCATTAGCGTCCAGCGAGCGCATCA
>DATMCM010000319.1:0-15822 GCA_035558335.1 Blastocatellia bacterium
GGATCGCGTGCAGCGTTTCAACAGCGGGTCGGCGCCTCTGCCGATCGAAGTGATCGAGCAGTTCGAGCGTATGAGCGGAGCGATGTTGTACGAGGGCTACGGCATGACCGAAACGGCGGCGATGGCGACTTCGACTCCAACACTCGCCAAGCGCAAGCCCGGCAGCATCGGACTCCCGGTCACCGGCACGGACTGCAAGATTGTCGATTTGGAGACCGGCCGCCACGAAGTTCCATTGGGCGAAGAAGGCGAGCTATGCATTCGCGGCCCACAGGTTATGAAGGGCTACTGGAACAAGCCTGAGGAAACAGCCAACACGATTCGCGACGGCTGGCTCTACACCGGCGACGTCGCGCGAATGGATGAGGACGGTTATTTTTACATCGTCCAGCGCAAGAAAGATCTAATCCTGGTCAGCGGCTTTAACGTCTATCCGACCGAGATTGAAGAGGTGCTGTTCACCCACTCGGCAGTGAAAGAAGCGGTGGTTATCGGAGTCAAAGACTCATATCGCGGTGAAGCGGTCAAAGCGTTTATCGTGCTCAAGGAAGAAGCCGGAGCCAGGTCGGTGGAACTAGCCGAAGAGCTGACCGAGTACTGCCGCGGCAGGCTGGCTAAATACAAGGTGCCTTCAACCATCGAGTTCATTGAAAGCCTCCCAAAGAGCGCCGTCGGCAAAGTGTTGCGGCGTGAGCTGAAGGAGGCGGAAGAAGCGAAGCGACCATAGAAACCGGCCGGCTACGGTTCGGGTCGCGAATCTCAAGTTGAGATTTGGGATACCGAACCGCGAACACCGGCTGCTAAACAACTGACTCTTTTTTGATAAAGAAAGGACTAAACATCATGGCTACCAAATCGAAATCAACCGGAAAACAAACCAGCGACTCGCAGGCAACGGCGGCCGGGAAAGCTCCCGAAAGCGGAGCGGCTCAGTGGGCCCAACAGGTCGTCGAACACCTGGTCGACGCGCAGAAGAAATGGATCGACCTCACTGCTCAGCAGAATGCGCTTGTGCTCAAAGCTATTGAGGAAGGAATGGAGTTTTACAGAAGCGCTCCTACGCCGGCGTTGGCCGACTGGGCTCGTCAGGGAATCGAAGGCATCGTAGAGGCGCAGAAGCGCTGGGCCGAAATCGCCTCGCAGCAAAGCGGCCAGCTTTACGACGCCATCCGGGAAGGCGTGAGCGTCACACCTTCTGACATCTCGCGCGCGGTCTCGGACTACGCGGGTCAGGGTCTGGAGGCTTTTGTGAAGGCGCGGACACAGTGGCTTGACTTTGCTGCCCAGCAGAATGCGCAGGTGATCAAGGCGCTGAAAGACGGTCTCAATCTCGACGACAATTCGCCCGCCGCGGCCCTCGCAGACTTTGCACAGCAGGCTGTGACCAACTATGTCGAGGTGCAGAAGCGCTGGCTCGATCTCGCGACTCAGCTCCCGTTTATGGGACCTACCGGAAAAAAGAAGTAGCACGATCTGGGAGCGCGGGCGTCCCGCCCGCCTTCGCCCAATCCGGAGTGATGCGGGCGGGACGCCCGCGCTCCCAGGTACGGAGGTACTAACCTAGTTCAGTCTTAGCGGACGTTGTGGCCTATTCAACTAACCTGGCTCAAGGTAGACTCTGGATCTCGAACCTTGAACCTTGGAGATCCCGATGCCCAACGAGTCGAAGCGAACCTATCCCTGGAAGACCACTCTCAAAGACAAGCAAGTCACTTTGCGTCTGATGCAGCCTGACGACCGGGATGCGCTGGCGGCCTTCGCCAAGTCTCTTCCTGAAGACGACCTCCTGTTTCTCGCCGTGGATATAACCCGGCAGGAGGCGCTCGATCAGTGGGCCCACAACATCAAGACCGGACAGATCAGGACCGTCCTCGCCGAAGCAAACGGCAAGTTGATCGGCCACGGCACACTGAACCACAATGCGCTTCAATGGACGCGGCATCTCGGCGAGATCGTGCTGCTGATCAGCCCGGACTACCGAGGAATCGGCTTGGGCAACTTGCTTGCAAACGAGCTCTTTTCGATAGCGCGGGAGTTGGGGCTGCAGAAGATAGTCGCGCGCATGGCTTCAGAACAAAGGGGCGCGTTACAAGTTTTTGAGAGATTGGGCTTCAGAGCCGAGGCGCTGTTGGGCGACTACGTGATAGATCGGGAAGGGCGCACGCACGATCTGATCGTGATGTCTTACGACGTGACCGGCCTGACCGAGTAGCAGGAGGATCGATGATTTTCGCGGGCCTTCAGCGTCTCGAAGCCGACTTCTTTCGCGGGCTGAATCAGTTTGTCGAACCGCTGGTGCGCGTGGGTTTTGGCGCTCCGGTGCTCTTTCCGGCGGGAGCGATCGTCGTAGAAACGCAGGGACGCAAGAGCGGGCGCCGATCCAAGGTGCCACTGATGGCGGCGCTCGTCGGTGATCTGATCGTAGTCAGCACCATCCGGCGCCGCTCCAGCTGGCTAAAGAATCTGGCGGCGCATTCTGAGATACGCTACTGGCTGGGAGGTCGCGAGCTGGAAGCGAAGGCCTTCGCGATCGGACCGGACATCGAATCGCCTGCCGAGATGCCGCTGCGTGTGAGTTGTTTGGCGGGCGCGCTCAGGCAGCACAGCGCGGTTTTCGGGACCGGGTTCGCGATCCTGATGCCGCGCGACTCTTCATCTGGCAGTTGAATCCGAAAGGCGAATACCATGGCAAGCGCAACCAAGACAGCACTCTCAAAACAAAAGTCGGAGCGCAAGCTGGCGCCCGGACCTCAACGAAAGGCGCTCGGCGATCAGCTTGTTCCGATGAGCCGTGATCCGCTCAAGTTCCTGCAAAAAGTCGCTCAAGATTATCCGGACATCGCGACCTTCAAGCTTGGCCCTCAGCGGACCTTCCTTCTAAGCAAGCCTGAATATATCGAAGACGTGCTTGTTGCAAACGACTGGAACTTTCTGAAGGGCCGCGGGCTGCAACGAGCAAAAAAGGTGTTGGGCAAGGGGCTGCTCACCAGCGAAGGCAATTTTCATCGCCGACAGCGCCGTCTTTCGCAGCCAGCTTTTCACAAGCAGCGTATTGCGGCTTACGGAGCTGTTATGGCGGAATACGCCGAGCGGGCTCGCGACAGTTGGAGAGAAGGCGAGACAAGAGACATCGCGCAGGAGATGATGCAGTTGACGCTGGCGATAGTCGCCAAGACACTGTTCGACGCCGACGTTCAGGGGGAAGCGCAAGAGATCGGCCAAGCGCTGACTGAAGTCCTGGAGCTGTTTTCGACGTTTTCATCGCCGCTCACCGAGATCACCGACAAGCTGCCCACAGCGAGAAACCGGCGCGTCAAACGAGGCAAACAACGACTGGATGAAACGATCTACCGCATCATTGCCGAGCATCGCGCTGCGGGTGAAGATCGCGGCGACTTGCTGTCGATGCTGCTTCTGGCGCAGGACACCGAAGAAGGCAGCGGAGGCATGTCCGACGAGCAGCTCCGCGATGAAGTGATGACGCTGTTTCTTGCCGGCCACGAGACTACGGCCAATGCGCTCGCCTGGACATGGTACTTGCTCTCACAGAATCCGGAAGTCGAAGCCAGGATGCACGCAGAGATTGACGAAGTGCTGAGCGGCAGGCTCCCGACTTTTGAGGACGTGCCTCGATTGAGCTACACGGAGCGCGTGCTAACCGAAGCGATGCGTCTCTATCCGCCGGTGTGGGTGATGGGCAGGCGGTCGGTAAGCGCCTGCAAGATCGGCGGCTATCACGTGCCTGCCAAATCTATCGTATTGCTCAGCCAGTTCGTGATGCACCGCGATCACCGCTACTATCCTGAGCCCGAGAGATTTGATCCCGATCGGTGGCTTCCCGAGGCTAGAGCGGGGCGTCCCAAGTACGCTTACTTTCCGTTCGGTGGCGGCCCCCGCTTGTGCATAGGCGAGCCCTTCGCGTGGATGGAAGGCATCTTGATACTTGCGGTGATCGCGCAGAGATGGAAACTTCGGCTCGCGCCCGGACATCCGGTGAAGACTCAGCCGCTGATCACCCTTCGTCCGAAGCATGGGATGAAGATGGTGATTGAACGAAGATAGTGGTTAGTGGTTAGTGGTTAGTTGTTGACAATAGTCGTGGGTGACACACTCCAAACTTTGAAAAGAGTAGGATTTGATGATGATCAAAAGTTACCGCGACCTTATCGTATGGCAGAAAGCTATGGATTTGGTGGTAGATGTTTATAAGAAATCGAAAGCTTTCCCGAGGGAGGAACTCTATGGTTTGACTTCTCAACTGAGAAGAGCAGTGGTGTCCGTGCCATCGAACATTGCTGAGGGACAGGGCCGAAACTCGACGAGGGAATTCCTGCACCGTCTATCTATAGCTTATGGATCGCTGTGCGAAGTTGGAACTCAGGTTCTCATTGCCCAAAGGCTAGGATATCTGGAAAGACGGGACGTTGAGGGCTTCGACGACTTGTCTTCAGAAGTTGCGCGCCTTATCAACGGCCTCTCAAACAAGCTTCCCAGAACGGGCGGTGGACGGACTGCTAACCACTAACCACTAACCACTGACCACTAACCACTGACCACTAACCACTAACCACTTCGGAGAGCTCAATGTCACAACCCAATCTCAATCGCCGGCTCACTTCGATGGATGCCAGCTTCCTCTACTTCGAAAAGAAGGAAGCGGCAATGCACATCGGCAGCGTGAGCCTGTTTGAAGGCGAGATCCCTTTCGACCAGTTCGTTGCGATGCTCAACTCGAAGATGCATCTGCTTCCGCGGTACCAACAAGTCGTAGCACCCGACCCGTTCGGGCTCGGCCATCCGACCTGGGAGTTCGATGACCACTTCGATATCAATCGCCACATCTTCAAAGTGCAGATCGACAAGCCTGGCGGCGAAGCGGAGTTGATCGAGCTGGCCGGCCGCATCTTCACCCCGATGATGGATCGGCGAAAGCCGCTTTGGGACATCTACCTGGTCTACGGTCTCGAAGGTAAGCGCACGGCGATGATCGCGCGAGTCCACCATTGCATGGTTGACGGCGTCTCGGGGGTGGACCTGCTAAAGATTATTTTGGATATCTCTCCCGAAGTACCAAAGCTCTCGCCTGCGCCCGAGCGACCGCCTCAAGCCCCCAGACCGGATGCGACGCGACGATTCTTTGACACGCTGCTCGGCAACATGCAGGAAGGCATGAATCGCTGGATGGAGTTTCAGACTGGCTTGCTGAACCTGACTCAAGCTCTCGCCAGCGAGCAGAGTCGCCAGTCGATGCGCGAGACAAGCGGGACCATCCCGCAACTCGCTACTCCGGTATCGCTTTTGCCATTCAACAAGCCATGTTCCGGCGATCGCAAGCTCGTCTGGAGCACGTTCTCTTTTGCCGAGGCCCGGGCGATTCGCGCTGCTCTCGGCGGAACCGTCAACGACGTGGTGCTCACGACGCTGTCGGGCGCTGTGTCTCGCTACGTCGAGCTTCACGGACAACAGACTCAGGGCCGCCACCTCCGAGTGATGGTTCCGGTGAGTCTGCGTCAGGAAGGTCAGCGCGGCGCGCTTGGCAATCTGGTTTCTATGTTGCCGGTCGAGATCCCTCTCGACATGCCGAATCCGGTCGAGCGATTCCAATACATCAATCGCAAGACCACCGCAATGAAGAGCGGCCGCGTAGCCGAAGGACTGAACCTCTTTTCCGCATTGATGGGAATCTTGCCCGCGCCGGTTCACGCGTTCGCCGGCGCGATGGCTGCTACCCCGATTCCGGCATTCAATATGGTTTCGACCAATGTGCCCGGCCCCCAGGTTCCGCTCTATGCGATGGGCAAGCGCATGGTCGCGTATTACCCTTATGTTCCGGTCGGCTATGCGATCGGATGCGGCTGCGCTATTATGAGCTACGATCAGAGTCTGTATTTCGGGCTGACGTCGGATACGCAAGCGATGCCCGACGTCGAGAAGCTCAAAGAGGCTTTGGATCAGTCGTTCATAGAGTTGCGCGCTGCGGCCGGCGTTGAAGAGATCAAACCCAAAGTCATGAAAGCGCGTCGCGGCAAACGGCAGTAACAGGAAGTTAGCAGTGCAAACGGTAGTGTCGAGCGTTCTCTGCGCAACCTCTGTGGCTCCGCGTTTCTGCGGTTAGTTAGACTCGAAACGTTGCTGGACCGCGGAGACGCCGAGACGCGGAGGTAAACGCAGAGAATTTGAAGTTAGGAGATCGCCCCACAACCCATCGATTTCACAGGAGCGCGTTAGTGCCATCAACCTCACCCGGCGGTTTTCTCAAGGATCAGGAAGTCTCAGAGCGTCCACTCTGGCGCGAAGCATTTGTAGGACTCGATTGGCTCGCGTTGCGGTCATCCCCGGTCTACTACGGTATCGGCGTCCCGCGCGGCGATCGCTCGGCGGTAGTGGTCATTCCCGGGTTTCTCGGGACCGACATGTACTTGCAAGAGATCTACTCGTGGCTACGACGCATCGGCTACCGGCCCTACATGTCGCGCATCGGTTGGAACGCCGAGTGTATCAACACACTCGTCGAACGACTTTCAGAGACAATCGCCAAAGCTCAAGCACAAACCGGCGGCAAGGTCCACTTGATTGGCCACAGTCTGGGTGGAGTGCTTGCGAGGTCCGCGACTGCGCTCAGACCCGATCGCGTCGCCTCAGTGATAACCTTAGGCTCGCCGTTTCGCGGCATAAGATCCCATCCGTTGGTGCTTGCGGCAGGGGAGCGGGTTCGAGAACGCATACGTCGACAGAATGGCCAGAATCAACCCGACTGCTACACCGGCTACTGCGGATGCGACGCGGTGACGGCCGTGCAGCGCGGGTTGCCCTCGTCCATCCATCAATCCGCAATCTACACAAAAAGCGATGGGGTCGTTGACTGGCGGGTGTGCGTAAACGATGACCCGGAGACCAACTTCGAAGTAACCGGAACGCACGTGGGGTTGGTGTTCAATGCGAGTGTGTACGGATTAATCGCAACGCGTTTGCATGCGGGCCAGAGCCATCCAACAGTCGCTTGAAACCCTTTCGCCTGGTTTGTGGCACGCCCATTACAGATTGACCGCCTGCGCCTTGTCCTCAATCGCCGCAAAAATGTGCGCCCGCTCCGACTCGCCCGTCGCTTGCCGATAGGCTGACAACAGCTCCTTCAACGAAGCAAGCCCCTTGTACAGCCCGGCGTTCTCGATCGGCGGTGTGAGATAAGACACAAGCTCCGCGTAGGAGCGGCGCTTGGCAATCGCGCCTTCAGCAGGATTGTTCACGCTGTAAAGATAGAGATTCGGCAGCTCTCCTATCAAGCGGTCGGGCCAACAGCTTGCAGACAAGCCGACCTGTTTACCCGGCATGAACTCCATCGAGCCGTGAGTCCCAACGTGCACAACCGCATCTGCGCCAAACACTCTCTCGATGTAAGTGTACAACCCCATGAAACCGTGATGCGGGGCGCCGCTCTCAGACGCGAGCATTCGCATTGGGTCGCCTTCATAACCAAAAGTAGGCTGCACGCCGACAAAGACGTTACCCAGCTCGATGCCCGGAATGAGTATCTCTCGCCCATTCGAATTGATCGTTCCCGGAGCGGGTCCCCAGTCGCGCTCGATGTCATCAATATAAGGACACAGCAGGCGATACTCATCCACACTCATCCGATAAGCCGAGTTTGCGAGTGCGCCCGATTCCAGCGAGTCTCCTTCGAGTAACATCTTTCGCAAATGATCAGCACTCGCGGGCACCTTCACCTTGTAGCCTTCGCCTTTGAGCTTCGCGAGTATCTCCCATAGGCTCGGAAACACATCCAGGTCGGCGGCAGTACCTATGTTCCCTTTATCAGGTGGAAAGCAGAAAATCAGAAACGCGAGCTTCACATCTTCGCGCGGTGCGACTTGCAGCCTGTTCCAACGAGCAAGCCGCCGGGCGATTCTCCGGCACCGGTCCTCGAGCGCCTCGGGCTGGTCTCCGCGCTGCGGCAAGCCGCCAAACACGAATGGTTCGGTCGCGCCGTCGATCTCGGGAATCGCGACTTGCATTGCTGTCTGGATCGGATTTAAGCCAAGCCTGCTTCCGCTCCAGTTCTCGATCGTTTGAACGTCGAGCGAGATCAGCGAGCGCAGCGGCACATTCAATTCCGAAAGAAACGCGACTGCGGCTTCGCTGTCGTTCATCGCTGGTCCGCCAACAAAGCTGAAGCCGGTTAGGGATACGACCTGGCTCACGGTTGGGCTTAGCTTGTGGTTGGATGCGGCCGGGACGGCCGCGCTCCCAGGGCGCGGATTGTTGCGGGTTGCGGCCGGGATGGCTGCGCTCCCACGGCGCGGCTTGTTGCGGGTTGCGGCCGGGACGGCCGCGCTCCCAGCAACAAAAAATTGTCGGCAAGATTCGCGATTGTCCATCAGCGTCGATAGCACCGGCAGCACGCTCAAGCCCTCGGCTTCAATCGCGCGAATCAAACAATCGTAGTGCCGACGCGAGTCGCTGACGATTTGAGGACGCATCAGCAGCAAACCAACCGTCGTCTTCGGATCCAGTCTCCTCTTTCCTTTGCGCTCGTACCACTTCTTATAGCCTTCGAAGTCTTCGAACAGCTTCGGAGCATCGGGGTGATAAGTCGCAACGACCGGCATCGTTTCGGGGGCTTCGATTTTGAATGACTTCGCGCGCTGCGGCGCATAGCTCTTGATCGCGTAAAGCAACATCGAGCGGATGTTGTTTGAAGTCGGCTGCAGGAAGTAGCAAAACAGCAGCAAGTAGTTCTTCACATCTCCAAGCTTGCCGGCGCCGGGGACAAATTTCAGGATCACAGGAAGCCGCCCGATCAGCTTCACGTATTGGCCCATATTCGTCGAGTCGGATTTTCCTTTCGAGATGGCCCCATTGTCAGTTTGCCCGCGGCCCTTGACGAAATCTGCCATCCACGAGCCGAGCTTTCGTGCGATGCTGTGGCCGGCGACTTCCCTTCCCTCGCCCGCTGATTCGTTCGACCCCGCGCTCGACTTCATCATCTTCGCGAAGTCGAGTCGACCCATTCGCGTCCGTCGCATCAGGTCAGGCATGCAATTGAAGGCTATCGTCGCCTTTAGTCGATCGCGCGACGAATCAACCAACTCTAAGATCCGCGCTGCGTTCTCACTGTCGGTAACATGAATTATGAAAACGATCTCCGACTCGGCGACGTCGTCCGCCGCTTCCTTCCACTCATCCGCGTTGAGCGGGGCGCCGCAATTGTGTGGAGCGACTGTCAGACCAAGCGCATAAGTCTTGTTGATCTCAGACTCCGCACGCCGCAGCGGCGCCAGCAGGCTCGTCCCGACATAAAAAACTGAAATCTTCACTACCTTACCTCTTCTCCGGGCGGCCTCCGCGTCTCTGCGTCTTTGCGGTTAGTCGGAGCCGCAGCTCTTTCTAACCGCAGAGACGCGAAGACGCAGAGACAACGCCGAGAACTCAACCTCTAACTCCCTCAAGCTCGTCCTCCAGGCTGCTGAACGCCTCCCGCAGTCGTTCGATCACTGACCGCTCGGCCGACCAAAGCCCGCGACCCGACGCTTCGAGCAACCGCCCGACAAGCGTGTGCGCCGAATGAGGATTGAGCGAACGCAGCCGATCGAGCATCTGCTCGTCCAACACGTACGTAGCTGCCACTTCGTCGTAGACCCAGTCGTCGACCGCATCGGCAGTCGCAGACCATCCGAACGTGTTGGTCACGTGGTGCTCGATCTCGGCCACTCCGCTGAATCCGTGGCGGAGCATGCCTTCGAACCATTTCGGGTTCAACGTCTTGGTTCGAGTCTCGAGCCGTACAGTCTCTTCGAGAGTGCGGACCTTTGCAGTGGGCGACATCGTGTCCGAGAGATAAATCGTGGGCCGCGCGCCGGTCTGTCTCTCGACCGCCTTCGATACTCCTCCGAGGTACTCGAAGTAATGATCCACGTCGATGATCCCGACCTCAGTGTTGTCGATGTTTTGATAGGTGATCTCTACTCGCTGAAGCGCGCGCTCCATGAGCTTGCGCGCCTCTCGTCCATCAAAAGCCCGGCCACTTGAGTCCCTGCCATACGCAAAGCACTTGCGAGTAAGAAACAAATCGCCAAGCTCGGCGCTGTCTTCCCATTGACTGTCCAGCACCATGAAGTTGACGTTAGTTCCGTAGTTCCCCGCCGCGTTTGAAAAGACTCGGACGGCGGCTTCGTCAAACGAACAGCCGGTCTCGCTCATCTGCTTTTCGACGTTGCGTTTGACGAAGTTCAGCTCCGCAGGTTCGTCGAGCGCGCCGACGCGCCGTACGGCCGTATCGAGCAGCGTCATGGTCGAGCCAAACAGATCGCGGAAGATTCCCGATACGGTCATCACCACGTCGATCCGAGGTCGTCCGAGTTTGTCGAGCGGGATCACATCAACATCGGTCGCGCGGTTCATCGCATCGCGACGAGGGACTACGCCGAGCAGCGCCAGCACCTGAGCTACAGCCTCGCCTTCGGTCTTGATGTTGTCGATTCCCCACAACACCATCGCCATCGACGCGGGATAGCGGCCGGCGTCTTTGAGATGTCGGGCCAGCAGCGCATCGACGATCGGCCGGGCGCGGCGGACTGCACTCGCAGAAGGCACCGAGTATGGATTGATCGCGTGAGTGTTACGGCCGGTCGGGAGGACGTTTGGGTTCTGAATAATGTCGGCCCCGGGACCGGGTTTGATGTATTCGCCTTTTAGCGCGCGCATCAGCGAATCAATTTCTTGATTGACGTCGAGTTGTTTCACGATGCCGGCAAGCACGGCGAAGACCCTATTCGCGGCTTCAATTGGCACCGCGGCCCGTTCACTCAGCAGCTCGGAAGCGATGGCCGCGGCGGTTTCCTCGTCGGTCACAAGGAATCGCGCGATGGCTTCGCCGAGGATCGCTTCGACTTCCTGACGTTCAACCATACGCTGATCCGAGGTGCCACTCTCGCCGAGCAAAACAGAATAACTCGGCAGCCCGAGCCCTTCTGCGATCAGATCAGTGAGCGCTTGAACTCCTAGCTCGGGGCGCTCGAACGACGCGACCATTCGAAGCAAATCCGCAATCTCGACGTGAGTGGAAGCGCGACCGAAGACGTGAAGCCCGGTCGGGATCAAACGCTGTTCGACTTCGAGGACCTTCTCGTAGAGTTCGAGCACTCGGCGGTCGCGCTCGTCAATCAACAACTGTTCCATGATTACCTGGCACGTCGTGTCGTAGCTGCGGTCCCGAGCCTAGCCTTGAACTCAAACGTAGTCGCCGCTCCTTTGAATAGCCGTTGGCTGTCCTTCATAAGAAAGCCCTGACTCCCAGAATTAGCCGCGGCGATTGCAGCCGCCACCTTATTAGAAATCGGCAATAGAATTCCGAGTTCAGCGTGCGCGGTTCGGCAAGCCCCGGACGCCGGATCGAGGCTCAATCGCACGGCGACTTTGTCATTTTCGGTGTGATGAAAAGCAAACTGCGTCAACGGGTCTTCGGGGAATATAAAAGTGCATTCCTTAGGAGATTCCGCTGTTCCCGCTTGCGGTTCAAGCTGGAGCTGGCGTTCGCTGAAGAGTTTCAGCAACGACCCGATGCTTGCCGGCTTCTCAGCGGCGCCGGCTTGCTTTAGGGCCGAGCCGACTAACGGGTCCGCCAATAGCGCTCTCAGTATTTCTGACTCTGAGAAGTAGTCTGTTAGCCTGACCGGCTTGTCGACCTGGTTCAAGTCGAGGACTCTGTACGTTGTTTGATCGGAAGGATGTGCCCAACCCGGCCCCTTTTCGGTGCCACAATAGGAACTCTCCGTTTCTTCATAGCTCAGTATCGAACCAGTCAAGCTGAGTAGCTTAAACCGCAGCGTGTAAGAGCACAGCCACGACGTGTTCTCTTCGGTGTTCTCTTTCTTGAACTTCAGAAACTTCCGTTGCGCGATCGACTTCGCCGAAAAGACAACTCTGGAAGGCCGTGCTGCACGGACGGCGGTGATGTCGCCGGATGTCCACCGCACCGTGAAGCCGGCACTCGATCCGCTCCATATCTCGCGGCTCTTTACCTGCGCTCCAGCCAAACCGGAAGGCACACAGATCACACCTATCGCGGCCACCACCAGGACGCCGGTCAGAAATCTGTGAATCAAATCCGATTTGGAATGAGCCATGACACCCTTCACTAACGCAACCGACTGGTTACTTCGGCTACTGCTTTGTAAACCGCGAGAGCGTCCGCCCGTGGCAGGTACAGATATCGAGCGCCAATCTGTTCCGCGAGCCGCCCCGCGTCGCCTGACGACACAAAGCTCGACCGGGTGTCGATCACAACCGATTCGACGCCTTCGATCTTAAGAACAGCTCCGATCTCTTTCAACTCATTTGGTTGCGACGTGTAACGCCGATCTGCCTTTGCGGTCAAGGCTACGTTCGCTCTTCCGTCAGTCATCAACAACACAACCGCGCGGTACATACCCTGCAGCCGCGCGAGCCGCGACAGTTCCAAAGCCTTAAGCAATCCAGCTGCGAGCGGAGTCGCGCCTCCGGTTGGCATCACGTCCACCAGGCGTTTCGCAAGCTCGACGCTTCGGGTTGGAGCAAGCAAAACATCGGCTTGCGAGCCCCGAAAGCTGATGAGCGCCACCTTGTCTCGATGCAGGTAAGCCTCGCCAAGCAACCGCGCAATGGCGCCTTTTGTCTGTGCCATTCGATTCACGGCCATGCTTCCGCTCGCGTCGACCGCAAAGATGAACAGCGCGCCCGATCTTCGCTTGAAGCGCTTATAACGAAGATCGTCCGCCGCGATATCGACACGGCTCTCATACTCCCTCGCGGTTTGGATCCGCGCGACGCCACTTGATCCGGAGTCGCGCTTCGCTCGGCGTGTGATTTGATGTGGAGCTGCCGCCCTAAGCGTCGCGTCAACAGCGACTCGCGAACCGCTTTGGCGCGACCGCATAACACCGATGTAGCGGCCGCGTGAAGACGCTGCTGTCCGTGCCCGCTTGCCTGAGCCTGCACGATCTCGTCCGACATGCTTGCCAGGCATCTCCAGTTTCAGCAGTTCGTCAGGAAGAGTCGAGCCGATCGCTCGGATGATCAGGTCGCCGATCGGCGCACGGTCCAGCTCACCGGCTTCGCCGCTTTCGTTCGACGCAGGTTCTGGCGAGTCCGTCTCTCGCGGATTAGAGTCCGGAAGCGAATCCTGCATTTCGCTCCGCGGCTGGGCATCCGGTAGAGTGGTCGCGCGCGGCAACAACACGAGTTTGATCGCTGTGACGATGTCATCGTCGCCAATGGAGTCGCGCCCCGCAAGCGCAGCACTTGCCCGCGCCGCCCGAACCGCAAAAATGTCCGCGCGATTGCCTTGGACGCCCAGACTCATCGCAACTTGAACGATGCGACTGATGTCCTCACGAGCAATGGCAACTCGTTCGAGTCGCAAGCGCGCTTCCCGGACCTGAGCCTTGATCGCGGCTGTCTCAACCGCGTAACCTGCAACAAAATCGCATGGGTCCCTATCGAATTCGAGCGCTCGCTCGACGATCTCCCCGGCCAAAGCTGGAGACTCATCTACGCCGATTTCAAGCAGCAGCGCGACTCGATCACGAAGATTTGCGCTCACTTCGCCTTCAGCCGGATCGCTTGTTCCGATGAACACGAAGCGAGACGAGTGCGACTCGCTGATTCCTTCTCGTTCGAGCCGCACCACCCCGTCCTCGAGCGCGGCAGCTATGTTATCGGAGACGGCGGCGTCCAGCAGGTTTACGCCGTCCACATAAAGCGCGCCGTCATCCGCTCGCGCCAGCGCTCCTCGCGAACCGCGGTGTTTTCCCGCCGCAAGCGTCGCTTCAAGATCGAGTCCGCCCAGCAATTGGTCTTCGGTGGCGTTGAGCGGCAGTTCAACAAACGGCGGGACTGTCGCTCGATCATCAGCGCCCGCCAAAGCTTGGAAGGAACGAGCGACCAGGCTCTTGGCTGAACCGGGCGCTCCCGAAATCAGCGCGCCTTTCAGCCCGCGGTCGATCGCAAGAAGCATCAGCGCGCACTTGGCGGCTGACATCCCGACGATCGCCGGGAATGGATAGTTTGCGCGTTGTGAGTTTTTATCGCTGTGTGAGTAGAATTTCAAAGACTTACCTGATAGCCGCAAGCTTCCCTGTCCGAACGACAGCGGGGAACAACTCGTCGACCGCCTGGTCGATACGCGCAGTCGAATCGATCCTCTCCAGCGGGTCCTTCCGGAGTCGATGTCGAAGCGACATTGAGGCAACGCGCCTCACGTCATCGCCGGTCGCCGCCGCTCGGCCCTCCAGCGCGGCAAGCGCTCGCGAAGCCCGCGCGATCGTAAGCTCACCACGGTGCCCGTCAACTTTCAGCTTCAAACAAAGTTCGGCCACGCGAACCAGCAAGCCGCGATCGATCGCGACTCTCGAATGGAGCTTCTTCGCGCGCGTAATTCGGTCTCGAATAACTGTCTGCTCGCGTTCCCATCGCGCAATGAACGACGCGGGGTCGCGCTCGAACTGCTCGCGACGCTGAACTATCTCAACTCGCTGGTCGACGTCGGTGATCGTTTCGATTCGAGTGAAGAGCCCGAACCGATCGAGTAGCTGAGGCCGAAGCTCACCTTCTTCAGGATTGCCCGAACCGACGAGCACGAACCGCGCGGGATGGCTGATTGAAATGCCTTCGCGCTCGACTACGTTGCGCCCGCTCGCGGCCGAATCGAGCAGCACGTCGACCAAATGATCGTCCAGGAGATTAACTTCGTCGATGTAGAGAAAGCCTCGATTCGCTCGCGCAAGCAGACCAGGTTCGAACGCCTTTATGCCTTCGACAAGCGCGCGTTCGATATCAAGAGTTCCGCACACCCGATCTTCTGTTGCTCCGAGCGGCAGATCGACCACCGGAACCCTCGCACGTTCGACGCTCAGCCGTTGGCCGCGCGCAAGCCTCGCGACGCAATCATTGCACAGCACCGTCTCGCGCTTCGGGTCGCACGCGTACAAACATCCTTTCACCTTAGTCACCAGCGGAAGCAAGTCTGCAAGCGCGCGGACCGCGGTTGATTTGGCGGTCCCGCGATGACCCATTATGATGACGCCGCCGATGGTTGGATCGATGACCGCAAGTAGAAGCGCGAGTTTCATCTCGTCCTGCCCGACTATCGCGGCAAACGGATAGGCAAGCAAAGCTGCCCTGCTCAGCTCCGGCGTCGGGTGAGCGCGATCATTTGGCTTAGGCTTGCGAGGTGTTGCCGAGCGTTTTGGCATTGTTGATTTGCTGGCGGATGGTGAATGTGATTGACCGCGTTTATCAATATAGAGAGCGCGTTTTGGATTGGTCAACCGAAGAGCGGGAAGTGCGCGTAGCGGCGCCGTCGCTTCAGAGCCCAAATGGCCGTCACCGAGTCGCCGAGTCCCTGTCGAAGACAAGGGGCGGCCGTGGAATCATTGCTTATCTATGTCCGGCGAGTCGCCAGTCTTATGGTCCTTGATCTGAAATCTCAGAAACTGATGAACCGCGTCGATCGCTTCGGGATTGGCGGTTGCAATCAGCACCCGGCCGCCGCGGTCGATCGCTTCGAACGTGTACTTAATCTCTTCCTTCAAGCGAGTCATCTCGGCGGCGCCGGGCGGCGCTTCGCCGTGAGTGAACATTGGTAGACTGAAATCGCCTTTGCTGAACTGTTCGGCGACGTGAGCGAGATGATACCGAATTTGATCCCGGCTGGCGCCGTCGTTCGGATCATTAGCAGTCACTTCAATGACTCCGCCGTTCGGCTTGAGCCGGAAATGATGAGTGGTCTTCTCGTGACTGAACCCCATCGCCTGATCGCCGCGCTTGTTTACATCGGAGTGGTGCTGA
>DATMCM010000320.1:0-4133 GCA_035558335.1 Blastocatellia bacterium
TCGATTCGAGTTGCGGCCAAGCTGGTGCGAGACGGTCAGGCGCAGGCGCTGGTGAGCGCGGGCAACACGGGCGCGGTTATGATGACTTCGAAGCTGGTCATCGGTGCGCTTCCCAATGTTGATCGACCGGCGCTGGCGGCCGTTCTACCGACGCTCACCGCTCAAGGAACGGTCATATTGGACGTCGGCGCCAACGCGGAATGCAAGCCCGCGCACCTCTATGATTTCGCGGTGATGGGATCGCTCTATTCGAGAGTAATCGTCGGCGTTCCCAACCCGCGCGTCGGGCTGCTGTCGATCGGCGAAGAGGAGGCTAAGGGCAACGATCTGACCAAGGAAGCCTTCAAGCTGCTGAAGAGTTCCGGGCTCAATTTTATAGGCAATGTCGAGGGCCGCGACATGTACAACGGCCAGGTGGATGTAGTCGTCTGCGACGGTTTCACTGGCAATGTCGCTCTAAAGGTCAGCGAAGGAGTCTTCGAGTTCATCATGGAGTTACTCAGGCACGAGTTGAGAGCGTCTTTGAAAACCAAAGCTGGTGCGATGCTCACCCGGCCTGCATTTCGAAAGTTCAAACAGCGGCTTGATTATGCTGAATATGGCGGCGCGCCGCTCCTGGGCATCAAGGGAGTGACGGTGATCTGTCACGGCCGATCGAGCGCCAGGGCGATTCGAAACGCGATTGCCGTCGCTCGCGACTACTGTGTCGGCGAAGTCAACGGCAAGATCGAGGCTCAACTTGGCGCCGCGGTCACCGTCGCCAACGACGGACACCGCTGAACCGCCGCGTATGAAGACGGCTTTTCTTTTTCCTGGACAGGGCTCGCAGCAAGTCGGTATGGGTAGGGCGCTGTTTGAAACGGCGCCCGCGGCGAGAAAGATATTTGAAGACGCCGATAGCGCACTGGGGTTCAGCCTTTCCAACATCTGCTTTGAAGGGCCCGAGGATGAACTGCGGCTCACCGCGAATACCCAACCCGCAATTGTAGCGGCTTCGATAGCGGCGTTGCGCGCGCTGGAAGCGCGAGGCGCGCGAGCCGATTTCGTTGCCGGGCACTCGCTTGGCGAATACACTGCGCTTGTTGCAGCGGCGTCGATCAGCTTCGAGGACGCCATCAGGACGGTGCGCCGGCGCGGTGAGTTCATGCAGCAAGCAGTGCCAGCGGGTGAAGGCGCGATGGCTGCGTTGATCGGGCTTGGCATCGAAGCGGTTGAGGCTCTGTGCGAGGAAGCGTCGAGCCTGGGCGTGTGCGCGCCTGCAAATATTAACTCGCCGAATCAGACCGTTATTGCCGGGAACAGACTCGCCGTCGAACGCGCTGTCGAGCTGGCGAAGAACAAGGGCGCAAAGCGAGCGGTGATGCTGCCGGTGAGTGCGCCGTTTCACTGCGAGTTGATGCAGCCAGCCGCCGAACGGCTGGCTCCGGTGTTGAATGAAATCGGGTTCGATGATCTGAAGGTGCCGCTCGTTACGAACGTCGATGCCAGGCTGATAACTTCGGGCCGCGAAGCGCGCGAGTCGTTGCTGCGGCAAGTCGCCTCTCCAGTGAGGTGGAGCGAGTCGGTGCAGCTTTTGATCGATCTTGGAGTCAGAAGGTTTGTTGAAATCGGGCCCGGCAAAGTATTGTCGGGACTGGTTAGGCAGATTAGCCGAGATTGCCAACTGTCGAACGTCGAAGACGTTCAGTCACTTGACGCGGCGGCGGCATCTCTTGAACTATGATCGTCGGGATCAGGCAGCTTTCGGCGAATCAGCAACGCTGAGTTCTAATACTCTTAGGAGGAGACAAATGGAAGGTTCCGTTGAAGAGAGGGTTAAACAGATAATAGTTGATGAGTTGGGGGTGGACGAAGCTGAAGTCACCGCCAATGCGCGTTTCATCGACGACCTGGGAGCGGACTCGCTCGATACCGTTGAACTGGTTATGAGGTTCGAGGAGGAGTTCAACATCGAAATACCGGACGAGGACGCCGAGAAGATCACCAGCGTGCGCGACGCGGTCGACTACATCGGGAAACACATCAAGTAGGTAGCGGGCCGCGCGTGCTTGATCGTTGGGGAGGTAAACGGCTTTGAATCGTCGTGTCGTCGTTACAGGTATGGGTCTCGTCTGCGGTTCGGGAAACACCAAAGAGGATGTTTGGTCGAATCTGCTCGCCGGCCGCAGCGGAGTCGGGCCCGTCACCCACTTTGATGTCTCCGCTTTTCCCGTCCGGATAGCGAGCGAAGTCAAGAACTTTGACCCCTTCACATTTATCGAGAAGAAAGAGGTCAAGAAGATGGACGTCTTCATTCACTACGCGGTGGCGGCTGCCCAGGAGGCTATGGACGATTCCGGGCTGCGAGTCACCGAAGAGAATGAGGAGCGCTTTGGCTCTTACATAGGGTCCGGGATTGGCGGGTTTGGCGTCATCGAGCGCGAACACGAGAAATACTTGAAGGGCGGCCCCGGTAAGATCTCACCGTTCTTTATTCCGGCCGCGATCGTGAATCTTGCGGCAGGACAGGTTTCGATCCGGTTCGGCCTGAAGGGGCCAAACTCGGCGACTTGCACGGCCTGTTCGACGGGAGCTCACGCCGTGGGCGATAGCTTTAAGATAATCCAGCGGGGCGACGCAGACGCGATGATTTGCGGAGGCGCTGAAGCGGCCATCACTCCAATGGGCGTTGGCGGGTTTGCAGCAATGCGAGCGCTGTCCACTCGCAACGACGATCCGGAACACGCGAGCCGCCCGTTCGACCTGGACCGCGACGGATTCGTGATCGGCGAAGGCTCGGGCATCCTGGTACTGGAAGAACTCGAACACGCGCGGGCACGCGGGGCAAAGATCTACGCCGAGGTTGCAGGCTACGGCATGTCCAGTGACGCCTTTCACATCACTCAGCCTTCGGAAGACGGAGACGGGGCGGTTCGGGTAATGAAGAACGCGCTCAAGGACGCTGGGGTCCAGCCGCACGAAGTCGGTTACATCAATGCTCACGGTACCTCGACTCATTACAACGACAAGCTCGAGACCATGGCGATCAAGCAGGTGTTCGGTGATTCGGCCTACTCGATTCCGGTTAGCTCGACTAAATCGATGATGGGCCATCTGCTTGGCGCTGCCGGCGGAGTCGAGGCCGGAGTCATCGCGCTTGCGCTGCGCGACCAAATCGTCCCGCCGACGGTGAACTACGAGACAGCTGACCCGGACTGCGATCTCGACTACGTGCCTAACACCGCGCGACGGGTACATCTCCGCTACGCCTTGTCTAACTCTTTCGGTTTCGGCGGAACGAATGCCGCTTTGCTGATGAAGCATTACGAAGACGGAAGCGGCGGGTAGGAAATGCCGGCTCCACGCTTTTGAAGCCAGCCTCGAGATTTGCCGCGCGGTTCGGCTAGCGGCTCACAATACAAAGTGATCAGGAAAAGACATGAATATAGTCGTCTGTTTGAAACAGGTACCCAAGAAGGATTCGATCTTGCGGATTGGGGCCGATCAGAAGTGGATCGATGAGCGCGACATCAGCTATGAGATGAGCGAGGCTGACGCTTACGCCCTCGAAGAGGCGCTTCGGCAGAAAGAGAAGCACGGCGGCGAAGTGATCGTCATCTCTCTCGGGCCGGAGCGCGTGCGCCAGTCGATCAAGGAGGCGTTGGCCAAGGGCGCCGATCGCGCGATTCACCTTCAAGATCCGCTGTTCGACGCCGCCACCGACGCCGACGGAATCGCTCGCGCACTTGCCGCTGAACTCAAAGACGAGAAGTACGATTTGATCTTCACCGGGCTTCAGTCGGATGACTACGGTTTCGCGCAAGTCGGGTTGATCGTCGCGGAAAGACTTGGTCTTCCAAGCGCAACCATCGTGATGGAAGTTCAGCCTGAAGGCTCGGGCGTGCGCGTCAAGCGCGAGCTCGAGAGCGGCTGGTTTCAGTGGGTGAAGATGCCGATGCCTGCACTGCTGACGATACAGTCAGGGATCAATCAGCTTCGTTACGCGACGCTCAAGGGCATCATGGCGGCAAAGAAAAAAGAAATCCGCGAGATCAAAGCAGGCGATCTCGGGCTTACCGCGGACGACCTGAAGCCCAGCCAGTTAGTTGAGCGCGCCTATTTGCCTGAGAAGACCAAGCGCACCGAGATCATCG
>DATMCM010000321.1:0-2154 GCA_035558335.1 Blastocatellia bacterium
GAGCTGGTGCTGTTCAACTGGCTCTCGGGGCCAAGGGGGTTGCAGCGCGGGATTAATGGAAGCGTACAAACCGATCCCGCGACTGGAATGCGAACGAGCACCTCTTTTTCTTATCTCGCGTTTGAAAGAATTCGTGATCACAACGAAACACTCTCCGACGTGTTCGCTTTTGCGACGCTTTATCAACTAAACGCCGGCGTCGACGGGCAATCCGAGATCTCCAGCGGACAACTCGTCTCCGGCAGTTACTATGAAGCCTTGGGTGTAGGGGCAATGCTAGGCCGTACGATCACGGCTGAGGACGATACCGCCGGCGCAGCTCCGGTTGCCGTGATAACTCATCGTTACTGGCAGCGCTGGTTCGGAAAAGGTCCGGAAGTGGTGGGCAAGAAAGTAATCGTCAACAATGTGCCCCTCACCATCGTTGGAGTCACACCGCCGGAATTCTTCGGCGCCTTGCAAGTCGGAGAGTCGCCTGATTTCTCGATCCCGTTCGCGATGCAGCCCCTGTTGAGTCCCGGCGAGTCCGAGATGGTCAAGCCGTGGCTATGGTGGGTGCAGATCATGGGCCGCCTGAAGCCCGGTGGAACGGCTGAGCAGGCGGTTGCCAGTCTCGAAGGAATCTTCCAGCAGAGCGCACAGGAAGGTTGGACCGCCGCGGTCGCGCGGTTTCCACCACCTCCGGACCAGGTCCAGAATCCGGCGCCGCGAGACGTTCCGAAGCTTAGAGCAGCCTCTGGCAGCCAGGGGCTCTCAGAGCTACGAAGCGCATATTCGCAGCCGTTGAAAATACTGATGGCTATAGTTGGGCTTGTGCTGCTCATCGCCTGCGCAAACGTCGCAAACCTGCTTTTAGCGAGAGCTGCGACGCGACAGAAAGAGATCGCCGTGAGACTGGCGATTGGGGCGAGCCGCAGGCGCCTGATTCGTCAACTGCTTACTGAAAGTCTGCTTTTGGCAATTCTGGGCGGCGCGGTCGGCGTGCTATTCGCTTACTGGGGCAAGGATCTGCTCCTGATCTTACGCCCGTGGGGAGGCGGTGAGCTCGCCTTCGATCTTAAGCTCGATCTTCGAGTACTTGGCTTCACGATCGCAGTCTCGCTTATTACTGGTCTGTTGTTTGGGATCGCGCCCGCACTGCGAGCCACGCGAATTGATCTGACGCCGGCGCTCAAAGACAGTGCTCGAAGCGTGACCGGCGGCTCTCGTTCGCTTCTGACCAAATCGCTGATCGTCGTGCAGGTGGCTATGTCCATAGTGTTGCTGGTCGGAGCCGGGCTCTTCGTTCGAACGCTGCGCAACTTGCAAAGCGTCGACGTCGGGTTTAACCGCGAGAATCTGCTGCTGTTCAACGTCGAGCCGGCGTTGAGCGGCTACAACAACACGCAGATGGTCCAGCTTTATAGCCGGATGACTGAGAGGCTCGAAGCCCTGCCCGGCGTTCGCTCCGCCACCGTATCGCTTATTCCGTTGCTCGCCGGACGAGGCAGGACCAGCAGCATCTCCGTGCAGGGTCATACCTCGCAGCAAGGTGATGAAAACGAGGCCAAGGTCAACACCGTGGGAGAACATTTTTTCGAGACGGTGGAAATTCCAATAGTTCTGGGCCGAAGTCTGAGCCCTGGCGACGGCGAACGCGCGCCGAAGGTTGCAGTGATTAATCAGATGATGGCGCGCAAGTACTTTGGTGATGAGAACCCGCTGGGCCGCCGCTTCGGCTTTGGAGGCCCGGAGACCAGCGCGCAGATAGAAATCGTCGGCGTCGCGCGAGACGCAAAATACACCGGCATGCGCGACGAGATCGAACCTACCATCTACCTTCCATATCCGCAAAGCGTTCCAAGATGGGCGACCTTTATCGTGCGCACTTCCGGGAACCCAACCGTGATGACCGCCTCGGTCCGCGAAGCAATGCGCGAAGTGGACACCAATCTGCCGCTGTTCGACGTGAAGACACAGAGCCAGCAAGCCGACGAATCGCTCGCCCAGGAACGTCTGTTCGCAACCCTATCGAGCTTCTTTGGTGTGCTTGCTTTGTTGCTGGCATGCATTGGCCTCTACGGCGTGATGTCCTACGGCGTAGCGCGGCGAACCAACGAAATCGGAATTCGGATGGCGCTCGGCGCAACGGCCCCGCGCGTCACTCGAATGGTG
>DATMCM010000322.1:0-13003 GCA_035558335.1 Blastocatellia bacterium
AAGCCGCGGGCCTGGGTCCCCGCCCGGAACAGTTGGAGGAGTTGTGCCGGAGGGTGGGCGCCTTATTACTCCGCCGAGCCCGCCCTGTCCTCGCATCATCGCTTCAGTTTCGGCGCGAGTGTCGTAGCGAATCGGATAGACGATAACTCCGGATTCTTCGACCGCGTTGATGTTGTCCTCGTAGCGCGCGTTTAGGCTGTGCATGTCCACCCCATCGGTGAACAGCACAATAGCCTTGCGTCCCCGGATCGGCCGCAACTCACGCAGCGCGAGCGCTACCGCATCGTAGAGTTTGGTGCCCTGCCCCGAAGACGTTTGATCTATCGCCCGCCGCAGCTCCGCCCGGTCATTTGTGAATTCGCAAAGGTCACGGACCGCGTCGTCGAACGAGATGACCTTTACTCGATCGGCGGGTTTGAGCTGCTCGACGAAGGCAGTTGCCGCTCGCCTGATTTGGCCGAGCTTCTCTTGAGTGCTCGCGCTGGTGTCCAGCATCAGCACCACGTGAAACGGCTCGTTGACCGTACTGAAGAAAACAATCTCCTGTTTGACGCCGTCCTCGTGAAGAGTGAAATCCTCGCGGTGAAGGTCGGGAACGTATCTTCCGTCGCGATCGCTGGCAATTACAGGAACGGTCACCAGCGTGGCTTCAAGCTTAATCGCAGGATCGTCCTGGTCTTCATTCCTGGGCGGGGCCTCGGATGGGGCTTGTTGGGACTTCTTAACCGGTTCGCTTTGCGGCGGCTTGCGGGAGGCCTGCCCAAAGGAAACGGTCGCCAGAATCAGGATCAGTGCGATGGAAGCGAGGCGGCTCGCTGGGCTTGATGATCGCATGGCAGCCTCCACGTTGCGCGTTTCTATGAGGATGCTTCTCAGAACCCAAGAGATGCACTTCAAAGTGATTTGAGTTTCTTCCTCAACTGCCATAATGTTCGCGGCATCATCAGCCACGCCGACGGCGGCATCCGGCTTAGCGCCTTAGCCAGCAGCAGTCGCTCATCAGCGTTGAACCTGACTTCGGAACTCCACTGCTTCAAGCGCTGGTTGGCCTGATCGAGACTCGATCGCTGTTCGGCGCTGAACCCTTGAGCATCGCCGTTGCGCGCCGTCGCCATCAGCTCGAACAGGCCGCTTTCGATCAAGGCTTCACGGATGTGGTTGTTGAGGTGCCGGACGAGTTGGTGTTCAGGGTTGATCTTGCCGCCGCAAAGCAATTCTTCGACGCTTTCGACAACGGGGCAGGCCTCTTCGCAGGACTCGAGATCGGGGAGCGGCGCAGCATCGCCACCTTGAAGCGCAAACAGCAACAGGGTGATTTCTTCATGCGATAGAGTTGTTGCAGGGTCGTTCATTCTGATTTCTATTGACCCTCAAACGTTAACAGTTAAGCTCCTCCAACGTAAGGATCACCTTAATGCATGCCACTGAAGATTCGCTGATGTCCGGCAAGAATCCGCTGCTCGGCTTCGCGATTCGGCTCGAGCGTCTCTACTCCTCGCTCGAAGGTGCCGCCCAGCATGATCCCATCCCGCCGCGGAAACATATAAAGCCCCTCCGACACCATCGCGTAGTCCACCTCGGGCTGCGGCAGCAAAGCGGTGAGCTGCCCTTTGATCGGCATGAGCTCGCGATCGCCGAACAACTCGCGCGCTCCAAGCCCAGTGCAGTTGACGATGACTGATTCCGACAAACTTCCAATCTGGCGAGGCTCAGCAAATGCGACTCGACGAACCCGACCGCCGGCAACATAGAAGTCGCGAAGCAAAGCGTTAAGATAGACCGAAGGCTCGATGAACATAGTGCTTTCGACCGCGGCGTGCTTTGCAGGAAACGGGTTCTCCGAGGGCTTGAGCTCTCTCGACGCCGGAAACAGATCGTGCAGCATCTGGTAATCCCATGACAAGCCACAGCCGCCGTCATCATTCGCGTCACTGAGAAAGTATTGCTCTCGCCAGTGAACTCCATACTCGTCGCCGATCAGCAATTGATACGCGCGATGGGCAAATCGAGCGGCTTTTTCGAACTGTACGTCCCACGCCGATGTTCGCTTTGCTTCGTCGATAACGTGTGAAGGGAACCAGCTCGCGCCTGAGATGTTAGAGGTGGTCTCGGGTGGCATGTCCTTCGCGTAGATCGTCACATCGAAGCCGCGGCGCTGGAGCGTTCTCGCGCTTGAAAGCCCAACCACTCCGCAACCGATGACTGCCGCGGCGCCGGTTCGGCCAGACTGCGAGACCAGATCCGCCGCTAGATTTGCCGTTCCCCACGAGAGAGTCATGCCGCCGCCGCCGTGCCCGTAGTTATGGACCAGCACCTTATCTCCCAGGGACTCGGCCCGCACGACGAAGCCGGACGAACGAAACGGCCGGAGCCCGACCACGGTTCGGATCACTCGATCGGGCGCAACGTTTACCGGTGTCAAGTGTCGATGGGTGCCGCGTTGCGTGGCTGGAGGATCAATGACGTAGGGCCTCGCTCGCGTGGCGCACGCCGCGTTTAGCGCGACTCCGCCGGCGAGCAGTCCGACGGCGCTAAGCGCTTCTCTGCGGCTGAGCAGGCTCATATCCTTATCCTCTACCGGTTCGCGTTGGCGTGCTCAGACTCGGCGGCAGGAAGACGATCCGCCGAGCCTCGCGGTGGACTACAAATACGTGGCGCGTCCCAGCAAACCGAGTAAGACGAGCAAAAACGTCGACGCCTCTTCCGGATCGCTGAAGTTCACCACCATCTCAACTACTCCCGGCTCTGCTAGTCGAATCACTGGTTTGAATCCATCTACCTGCGATTGCTCGCTGGCGAATACCTTGAGCGCGTCCTTGTTGCCCGACAGATACTTAACCGTAGCCGTCTTAGACCGACTCGGATCAAAATCGAAGACGATTCCAACAGCCTCAGTATCCGGCCAGTTTGCCGCGTCTTGGTTCCCGCTTAGCGGCGATGATGGATCATCTTTCGCATCGCCTTTGTCATAGTGTCGCACTGCCCAGAACCTCGCGGCGGTATCCACGTGCTTCCACTCCGGCAAGCTCTCAGGCAAGGCGCGCTTTTGTCCTCGTTGATGCATACGATTCAGCACCTGGGTGAGAAAGCCCCGATTGGTCGCGCACAACAAAACATCCGGCGCGGGGACGCATATGAAGACCTTCCAGGTGTCAGATTCCAGGGTTTCCTCAAACAGGACGACTTGCTGGCCGGCAATAGTCTGAACTTGTTTGGCCTGTGATGCCATCTGCTTCAGGAGGGCGTCGCGCGTTGGTCCGAGGCTCGATTCAAGGATCACGATGTCACATCCTTCAAAAAGCATCTCACCGAGCCCGGTGGGCGGTCGAAATCTCCGGCTTCCTTTAACGCCGAACAACACGTTCCGCCCAACCAGATTCTTGTAGAACCTTCCCTTCTTGATCGTATAAAAGATTTCGAGCGGCGCCATTCGAAGCGTCAGATCCAGTTGCTCGATCGCAGGCATATCCTCGGGAGGCTCGGAAATCGGAGCGCCGGCTTTGAAGGGGCCTCGAACAACCGAGACGGTTTGAGTGTCTTCCGGTAGCCACCAAAGAACATCATCGATTGAGTCGAGCGAGAATGCGTGATCTCGAGTGAGTTCGCCAGACTTTGTTCGCGGGGCTTGCGTTGTTTGCGCTGACGTTTGCCTGGCGCGAAGCTCTTGCGCGGGGACGCTGCTGATCCCACAGACGCTGAGGATGAGTAGCGACGCGACAACTATCTTAGCCATGGTTCAGCCTCCGGGCAGCTCGCAATTTCAACGTGGGGTTGGGCTCGACTGTTGCACTTCGAGACCGAACACCCGCACAAAGTTCGTTGAAGTAGCGTGGACGAATTCATCGATGGGCATCTCCCGAAGCTCTGCGATGGCGCGCGCAGTCTCAACTACATAAGCCGGCTCGTTGCGCTTGCCGCGATGAGGAACGGGCGCGAGGAACGGGCTGTCGGTCTCGATCAGAATCTTATCGAGCGGCAAGCGCCTGGCCGTGTCGCGCAGGTCTTCAGCATTCTTGAAAGTCACAACGCCAGAAAACGAAATCAGGAAACCGATCTCGATCGTCGCTTCGGCAAACGCACGGGTGCCGGTGAAGCAATGAATGATTCCGCCAAGCCCCGAGTCCTTCCATTCATCCGTGAGAATCGCAAGCGTCTCCTGCTCAGCTTCGCGAGTGTGAATGACAACGGGCAACCGACGCTCGCGCGCCATTCTCAACTGTTTGGTGAAAGCTTTACGTTGCACTTCGCGAGGCGAGTTGTCGTAGTGATAATCCAGGCCGATCTCACCCCAGGCGATCACCTTCGGGTGTTGCGCAAGGTCGGCAAGCTTCGCGTACATCTCACCATCGAGCAGCCGAGCTTCGTGCGGGTGAACTCCGACGGTCGTGTAGATAAATGGATACTGGTCGGCGAGTCGAAAAGCCGCGGCGTGCGAGTCGTTGGCGACCTCGCCGTTGCCTACGCACACGATGATCCCAACTCCGGCGTCGAGCGCGCGCTGGATGACGGCCTCTCGATCGGCGTCGAATTCGGATCCCTCGATATGCGAGTGTGAGTCGATGTACACCTATCGCCCTCGAGGCGACAATGATACCACGCGCCGCGGGGCAAGAGGCTTTCCGGATTAACGAAAGAATCTTCTTGACTCTATACTTGGGTACAAGGTCGATAATCCTCTTTCACTCAGTCGGAGGTCGCGATGCGGATCGGTCAGGTAGCGGCGCAGGCGGAGGTCAACGTTCAGACGGTGCGTCTTTATGAGCGGCTCGGTTTGCTCAAGAAACCCGGGCGGCGCGCATCGGGGTACCGCGAATACCCCGATGACGCGGTGACGTTTATTCGTTTTATAAGGCAAGCCAAGTCGCTGGGCTTCACGTTAAACGAGATCAAATCGCTGATCGACATGCGTGAGAAGGGTTCGCACACGATGGCGGATATGCGGGCGGTTGCCAAGTCAAGACTGCAAGCGATCGACGACAAGATTCGGCAGCTCCAGACGATGCGGGAGGCGATTCACCACGGCCTCACTCACTGCGGCTGCCCGGAGCAGTTCCCGGCTTGCGTGTTTGTTCGGCTATTCGAAAAGGATGAATCCAAATCTGTATCGTAGACCCTTGGTCTGCGGGAGATCTTGAACATCCTGTACGGGCGTCCCTCCGTGGGCGCCCCTCGCTCGTAATCGAAGTGACATTGCAAAGAGGGGCGCCCACGGAGGGACGCCCCTACAGGTCTCAGGAGGAATTGTGATCAACAAGATGATAACTCTGGGAGCTTTGGCGCTCGGTTCAATGCTTCTGCAACCGGTGGTTGCTTCGGCACAACAAAAACAGCCTCTCAAAAACAAGCCCGCGCCACGGGTGAAATCGGAGCCCAAATCAATGCCCGATGAGCCGATCGTCTGCAACCTTTTTGGATTGACTGAATCACAACGCAAACGGCAGCAGGAACTGAGGGTACAACTGTTCGAAGCGAATCGGGAATTGCGAGAGCTGCCGGATGGCTACGCGATAGGTCTGCCTGCCACGGCCGAAAACATTCTTGCCGCCGCCGAGTTCGTTACGCTCGAACGACTCTGTTGCTCTTTCTTCCGGTTTGAGATAGCTGTTGGCGGAAACGCCGAACCTCTCTGGCTGCGGCTTACCGGCGGGAAGGACGTAAAAGAGTTCTTGAAAGCTGAGCTCCTGCGAAAGTGAATCCGTCAATCCGCGGCTTCCGTCTCGACGGGCTTGGCTTGGACAGCAGTTGAAGGCTGTCCCCAGCCATAGAATGACGAAATCAGCGGCAGCAGTCGATGCCCGGTAACTGCGCCCAGGAAAAACAACTCATGCTCTTTTTCTACTCCCGCCATTACCAGCAGATCGGATTCGAACTCCTTCAAGCCCAGCGCCGCTGAATGAAACGCGGCGGTTTCATACTCGACCACGTTCCCGCTTTCGAGTCTCCCCGCGAAATACATCGGAAGAAACCAGCCGATCACGTGACAAGCTAGCCCGATCGTTCTGCCGATCAGAAAAAACCTGGCCTCGCGGAGCTTGAGCGGCCCGGCGTTCAGGCTCGCAAGCATCTCACCTACTCGTTTGCGATGGACCCATTCTTCGTGCTCGATCTTCTGAATCGACGCGCGCTCGTTCGCATCCTTCAACGACTTCCAGTGACCACGATACGCTAATCCAGCGGCAAGCTCACCCGAGTATGCTGCCTGAAGAATCTGGATTAGTTGACGGCGGTGGCCTGAGGGATCCATTCTGCCTCCAACGCAAGTGTAAACCGCCGAAGCCGTTCCGCGCGAACCGCTATCTGCTTTGTTTGCCATAGCCGAACGCCGCATCGATAATGAGCAACGGCGGTGCGCCTGAACCGACAGCAGACAGATTGGGATCGTTTTAATGAACCGCCGGGCGGAAGTTTAATAGAAGATCAGGGCCCAAACACTTAAGGAGGACGCGGAATGTTCAAAGATGAACCAGCTATTGCGTTTTGGATGAGGCGTCACAGGATTGGAGCTAGTCTTACGCAATTGATCGCCGCCGCGGTATTGTGCTCGCTATTACCCATAGCTTCAGCGGGCGGTTCCAGAAGCTCATCTCAAGAACCCAAATTCGAGATGGGAATATTCTATCTTTGTCTGTTGGTCAAAGGGCCGAAGTTCAATCCGGCGGAGACGCCGATGAACGCACCCTGGGGTCCGGGCCACATAAAGCATATGGTTGGTTTGATCGAATCGGGGCGGGTGTTAGTCGCGGGTCCGTTCACCGACGGTGATCGCATTTGCGGAGCGTTGGTAACGACGGCAGCTTCAGCCGACGAGGCCCGGTCGTGGGCCGAAGCGGACCCTGGGGTCAAGGCCGGTCAATTCGCGGTCGAAGTGATTCAATGGTTCGCGGCTAAGAACGTGATGAAGAAGCCGGACATGCCGCCGACTCCCGTCACTTACTACCTCGCTTTTCTGAAGCGCGGCCCGAAGTGGACCGGCGAAAGCACCCCCGAGACTAATGCGTTACAGGCGGCGCATATGGCTCACATTAAGTCGATGGCGGCAACAGGCAAACTGGTGATTGCGGGTCCATTCACCAATGCTCCGCCTTACGCAGGTGTGTTCGTCTTCAAGGTCGGTTCTCTGGAAGAAGCGAAGTCCATGGCCGAAGCCGACCCGACGGTAAAGGCTGGAAGACTAGTCGCCGAACTTCATCCGTGGTCGGTCGCGAAAGGTTCGCTTCCTTAACTGGGAGCGCGGCCGTCCCGGCCGCAGTCTCGGCATTTGATGCGATGATTCACAAAGAATGGTACTCCCGAGGTTATCTTCCGCATTTCGACCACCCCGGTCTGATTCAGATGATCACCTATCGTCTCGCCGACGCTCTGCCTGCCGCGGTATTGCTTAGACTCAAAGCCGAAGCGAAAGATGACAGCGAGAAGCGGAGGCGACTCGAAGCATATCTGGACGCGGGCCACGGGAGCTGTAGCTTGCGAGATCCGAAGATAGCTCGCATTGTTGAAGACGCTTTTCTCCATTTCGACGGCCAATGGTACAAACTCTTGGAGTGGGTCGTGATGCCCAACCACGTTCACGTACTAGTCGAGATTGATCCGCAGCACCGACTGTCGACAGTTGTCACTCGTGGAAATCTTTTACAGCTAAGGAAGCAGTCAAGATACTCGGCGCCTCGGGTCATTTTGGCAGCCGGATTATTTCGATCGCTTCATTCGCAATGATGCACATTATGCAAATGCGGTTAGGTATATCCACCAGAACCCTGTCAAAGCGAAATTGGTGAGCCAGCCTGAAGACTGGCCCTTTGGCAGTGCTGCGCGCAGGACGCGGTTTCGGGAGTGATTGAACGAGTCTTGGGTTGCGAGGCTGCGGCCGGGACGGCCGCGCTCCCAGGCTACATCAAGTTCATCGGATCGACTTCAACGTTGATCGAACGTGCGCTTGCTCCGCCGGCAAGCGTGCGGTCCATCGCGCGCTCCAAAGCTTCCCGAGCTTGCGAGCGCGTGATCGCTTTTATCAACACTTGAACGCGGTGCTCGCCCTTGATCCGCGAGATCGGCGCGGGCGCGGGCCCGAGCACTCGCAACCCGCTGCCGCTTGCGGCTTCGCGCAACTCGCGAGCGAACTGAGAAGCGGTGGTGTTCGCGCGGTTCAGGTCTTTATCATGAACCAGCACGTTCACCATCGCGCTGAACGGGGGATAATGCATCGCGGCTCTGAAGTTGGATTCGCGGTTGTAAAACTCCTCGTAATTTTGCTCGCGCGCGTACACCATTGAGTAGTGCTGCGGATGATAAGTTTGAATGATCACCCGTCCCGGCCGGTCTCCGCGTCCGGCGCGCCCGGAGACCTGGGTCAGCAACTGAAAAGTCCGCTCCGAAGCGCGAAAGTCCGGCAGAGCAAGTCCCGCATCAACCGAAACCACTCCGACCAGGGTCACGTTGTGAAAGTCGTGACCCTTGGCGATCATCTGCGTTCCTACAAGCAAGTCGATTCCTCCTTCGGCAAACTCCATGATGATCTGCTCGAAGCTCCCGCGCCTTCGAGTCGTGTCTCGATCCAGCCGCGCGATGTTCATCGCCGGAAACATCTCGCGAAGCTTTGCCTCGAGCTGCTCGGTCCCGTAGCCGACGTAGTGGATGTATTGACCTTCGCAGGCAGGACACACGCGAGGCGCCGGGCGAATATATCCACAGTAGTGACACTGAAGGCTCTCGTTGTACCGGTGAAACGTAAGCGTCACGTCGCAATCTGGACAATGAATCGCAAGCCCGCACGATCGGCACAACGCAAACGCCGAAAAACCTCGCCGGTTGAGCAGGATCATCGACTGCTCGCCGCGCGAGTGAGTTTCGTCAATCGCCTGTATCAGCTCATCGGAAAAAGTCCGCTGCTTGCCGTGGCGCTTAAAGACCTCGCGCATATCGACGACCTCGACCGCTGCAAGCGCGCGATCGGCATAACGCGCCTGGAGTTTGACGTAGGTGTACTTGCCCGACCGCGCGTTGTGATACGACTCGACTGATGGAGTTGCCGAGCCAAGCACGGCAACCGCGTTCGCCTGCATGGCTCTCATGATCGCCGTATCGCGGCCGTGATAGCGCGGCGACTCGTCTTGTTTGTAGGAGGACTCGTGCTCTTCGTCGACGATAATCAGACCGAGGTTCTCAATCGGCGCAAACACAGCCGAGCGTGTGCCGATTACCACTCGCGCATCTCCCTGCTTGATGCGCCGCCACTCGTCGATGCGTTCGCCCTCGGACAGGCTCGAGTGAAGAATCGCAACCGCGTCGCCAAAGTTCGCGCGCAGTCTTCTCGACAAGACCGGCGTGAGCGAGATCTCGGGCACGAGCATCAGCACGCCCAGCCCTCGACTGATGGCCTCGCGCATCGCACGCAGATAAATCTCGGTCTTGCCGCTGCCGGTCACGCCGTGAAGCAGGAAGGTCGAGTACTTGCGCGCGTCGAGCTGCGAGACGATCTGATCCAACCCAGTTTGTTGTTCGGCGTTCAGCGTGACTGCTTCTGCGGCGTGGCGCGCCACGTGAGCAAGCGGGTCGCGGCGCACCTCGCGCGCGAAGACTTCGACAACCCCGCGCTTCTCGAGCGTGCGCACCACCGACCCGGTGACCCCGGCCTCATCCAGCAACTCGCTGAGCGCCACGGGCTCACCTCTCAGCCTGATTAGCTCGATTACTCGCTGTTGTTTTTCGTTGAGCGGCGCGGCGGAGTTTCGGGTTCGGGGTTTTCGGTTCGGAGTTCGAGTTTTGCTGCCTTGCTTTTCACCGTCGCCCTCGAGCGCAACTCGCTCGGTTGACTCCGAACTCTTAACACCAAACCCGGAACCGGTCAGCCGCACCGCGTTCTGGAGCTTGGGTTTCATTCGGGTCTCGCCGACTCGCTGCGCCACTCGTATCAAGCCGCCGCGTTCGAGTTGCTTGATCATCGCCGCGGCGCGCGGCTTCGAGAACTGACGTTCCAGCTGCCGCACGGTCACGATGTCTGATTGAAGAAAGAGTTCGAGAGCCAGCCGGCGTGGCGAAGTGCGGTCAAGATGTGAGATCTCGGAACGGCCGGCGTCGGTGATGGTGAGTACGCGCTCGCTGACTACGGCGGCGCCGGACGGGAGTGCGGCGCGAATGCACTCGCCCCACGGCGCGAAATAGTAGTCGGACACCCAGCGAGTCAGCTCGAGGATCTCGCGGGTGATGATCGGAGCTTCGTCAATCAGCTCTTCAACATCTTTGATATCGGACCGAGCGACTTCGCCGGCGGGGTCTTCGTGAAGCGCGACGATGAAACCGGTGACGGTCTTCTGGCCAAAAGGAACGGTGACCCGCGAACCGATGGATGCTCGCGAGGCGAGGTCGCCCGGCAAGTTGTAGGTGAAGGTTTGTCTGACGTGAACGGGAACGGCGACTTCGGCGAACATTTCGCGAGGATTATTGCACGAGCGAGTTTGCTGGCGAAGTTGTTGCGATTGGACAAACCCTCCGCAGTTTGAATCGGGAGGACTGGACGGAACGGGAGACTCGCGGCGTGTCGAACCTCAGCTTAATAACAGGTCAGGAAGGAGGGCTTGCCCCCGCCGCCTATGCCTCTCAGGACACTGCGCTTTCTTTGTGCCAATCGTCGACTGTGCCGAGAAGGCCTTTCCGACCTGTTATCTCTTCGAGTAAGGCAGCAACCCAACCTCCTCACACCACGTTCTCCTCGCGCTCCGAGATCCCTTCGTAAAACATATCGTGCATAGCCCGCGTGGTGCCCTGCTCGAGGTCCGCCTCTCGTACGATCGCAAGCCGAGCCTCAAACAGATTCTCGGGAGTCACCGCCATTCCCGGCGCAACTTCAATCTGTACGAGCGCCGCGCCGCGATGACCTTCAGGAACGTGTTCGTGAAGCCCTCTGCACTGCCAGCACGCGCCTGACTTGTTGATCAACTGGCACAGACCCTCGAAGCTTTCGATCATCTTCGCGCGAGCCGACGACAACCGGTGCCGGAAGATCGGCTCGGACACTTGCAGGATGCCTGCTGCTTCCAAGGCAGTAAAACCAAGCACTTCCTTCAACATCATCGCTGCCTGTTCTTCCGGTTCGAGAGTCCGCCCGATGCAGGCGAAGCAGAACGTGATGTGCTCGCGAACCTCGTAGACGAAATCAGCCTGGCTCATTAGCGATTTCAGTCCTTCCGCCTGTTCGGGACTGGCGTCGTGCTCGCGCTCGCCCTCGAGTTGAGCTTCGACGCGCCAACGCTTCTTCGAACGCAGATGATCGAGACACGCGTGAGTAGCTATGCCGAACACCCAGGTCTTGAAGCTGGCCTGCTCGCGAAACGTCCTGAGGTTCTCGAGCACCCGAACCAACACTTCCTGCATCAGGTCTTCTGCGTCAGCGCGGTGGGTGACCATCCGGTAGACGTAAGCGAACAACGGCCGTCGAAGCGGCTCGACAAGTTCGGTGAACGCGCCCTCGTCTCCCGAGCGCGCTCGGTCGACGAGACTGCTTTCCGGCTCGATTGAAATCTGTGGCAGCATATGATCTCCAACTCTCAGGTCGTGTAACGGGCGGCTCATCAAAGCAGTGGCGGCCCCCTCAGTCCATTTCTAATCGCTTGCGTCTTGGCCCCCTTCGCGACTTGGCGAGACTTTGCGTCTTTGCGTGAAACTGATCGCGTCGCAAACACGCAAAGCCGCAGAGGTGGCCGCCCCTATTAAGACTCCATTTCGTTGATCTCCAGCTGCGAATGCACTCTACTGTGTCGCGAGCACCTGCATCAACTGCAAGCGATTGCCGTCCTGATCGCGAAACGTTGCAATGCGAACAACGCCGGGAATCTCTTCCACCGAGCCTTCGAACTTGACGTTTTTCTTCTTCAAGTCATCCTGTTCGCGCGCCAAATCATCAACCCGCAACACGACTGTTGCCCCGCGCTCGTCGTCGCCTTCACGCATCTGGTTCAAGCCGATCGAAGCCGCGCCCTCCGCGTGACTGAACTCACACCAGCCGGGGATCTCGATTGTCTTCTTCAACCCGAGCACTTCGCCGTAGAACTTCTTGGCACGCTCCAGGTCAGCTACCTGATACCACGAAAGATTGACCTCCATCTCATTCCCTCCCGATTGAATTTGGTTCCTGGTTACTTAGTCGTATGGCGCCTCCGATTCCGCCAAATGTTTGAAAACAGGGGCCATTGAGTATAAGTTCGTAGTACCGCCTTCAGGCGGAAGTTTGTATCCGGTCGTTGAAACAGCGGCGATCCACGAACTTCCGGCTAAAGCCGGTACTACGAACTTTTCAGGGGAGGTTTGTCATGGCAACTCGGAACGGCAGCGCGGTGTGGGAAGGAACGTTGAGAGAGGGCAAGGGCACGGTCAAGCTCGGAAGCGGAGCGTTTGAAGGTCCATACTCATTCGCTTCGCGATTCGAGAATGGCTCGGGCACCAATCCCGAAGAGTTGATCGGAGCGGCTCACGCGGGGTGTTTCTCGATGGCGCTCGCGGCTGGGCTTTCAAAGGCGCACATAACACCTAAGCACATTTCGACTACGGCAAAGGTCCATCTCGGGCAAGTCGAAGGAGGCTTTGCAATAACGTTGATCGAACTTGAAACTAGCGCGGAAGTCCCGGGAGTCGACGAGAAGACTTTTCTCGAACACGCAGAGGCGGCTAAGAAGAACTGTCCGGTGTCGAAAGCGCTGGCAGGAACCGAAATCAAGTTGCGGGCGACGCTCGCGAGCTGAGCGGTTTGATTCCAGCTCGGCGCTCTGTCACCAGCGCTGAAGCGCAAGGCCTGTTTGGTGGGGAAGTCCGATGAATCGGGCTCGTTCCTCCGCGAGCCCGGTCAACCCACAGCCACACCGCCTAAACCGCCCCTCGGGGCCGACCTTTTTTGAGCAAAGCTTCAGTAACACGATTAGCCGAAGCGCTCTGCTAAGGACGCTTCTTCGGAAACGGTATCCTGATCCCGCCTGGCGCAGGCACCGTCTGGGTGTTCACGACGTTGCGCAGCTCC
>DATMCM010000323.1:0-7650 GCA_035558335.1 Blastocatellia bacterium
CGGAGCCGCTTGCCGCTCGGCATTGTCTCCAGTGTGAGGCATTCGCGTTGGTGTCGCGCTGTTGGTCAGCGCCGCGCCACAGGACGGACAAGCGAGAAGCTCATCCACGACGGAGCGTGAGCAGGATGGGCAGGTTGTCACAAGGTCCCTTTCAGCTTTATCAACACCTGCCCACAACTGCGCGCACCGAGCAGAGGTGGCAGTCGGCATACGCCCACCTGTGTCCTGATCGAAAGTGTCATCAGATTGAGGTGCCGCGCCGGAGAATATCAGAGCCAGGGAGCCGAGGACAAGAAAGCGCTCGGCGTTAGAGAGCAGTATCTTCGAGAGAGGGTAGGTGCGTGGGCAACCGTCACAGAGGCCCAACCGAAGCGAAGGATGCATTGAGCCGAATCTTCACATAGTCATACACACCAGTGGGCGCAACTGCGCGCAGAGAAAAAGGACAATCTCGGTCGTCCGGTCGACTTAGCCCGAACCCGCCAGCAACCCCGCTGGTCGTTCGGTCGTCCAGTCGACTAACTTACCAACATACTCGCCAGCGTCGGCGCCAGCTTCTTCGCAAGCTCGATCGCTTCTTCGCGGCTCAGGCCGTGGTCGCGCATCATCTCTTGAATCTGCTCCTCAGCCCACCTGTGATTCGCCAGCTTCGACTCTGTGATCGCTGTCGATTCCCCGCGCAACAGCCGCATCTTATCAATCGCCGTGCCCGTCGCAGTCGAAACAGCAACGAGGTTTCCGCCCTCAATCAACTCGCTTTCACGCAGACGACGAAAACCCATCAAAGCGATATCTTCGTAGGCACTCGCCAGGTCGTTCTTTTTAAGCTCTCGCAATTCGGAGACGGTCAAACCCGGTAACTTCCCTGCGTTTTCTCCTCCTTTTTCTGTTTTATCGTCCGGAGACTCGTTCCGAGGGAGGTCTGATTCCCTCCATCGTCTGAGGGCTTGTCCTGGCGAGGGTCGCCTCGGAGGCGTGAGCCTACCTCCGCACCGGCCCGAGGTAGCGGTCCAGCCAGTCCAGAATTTCGCGAATCACTTCGATCCGGGGTGGCACGTGCCCGGCGCCCTCGAAGACCACGTGCCTCTTGTGCTCGGGCGGCGTTCCGAGCAGCTTGAACACTGGCGCCTGCGACGTCTCGACCGGGTAGATGAAATCATTTCGCCCTCCCAGCAGGAGGACCGGCACTTTTATCCGCGGGAGGAAATTGAGCGGTTCAACCTCGGGGGATCGAACCCCTCCGATCAGCCCGCCGGAAAGGAGAATCCCCGCTTTGAGACGCGGCTCGAGAGCGACAATCGGAAGGGCTTCGTCCGCACCCATGCTGAAGCCGTAGTACGCGAGCTTGTCACGGTCGAAATCACTCCGGCTTTCCAGATAGTCGATCGTTCGACCCAGGTCTTTGGACCACTGGACGACGAGGTCTCGCTGCTGACTCGTGCCGACGCTTGGTGCTTGACGCTCGTAGGTGCCCTTGTAAACCGGGTAGACGAGCGCACGGCCACTGCGCGGCAAGAAGTCGAAGTAATAGGAGAACACCAGGTCTCCATCGCTGGACTTGAGGTCGAGGGCGTAGGAACCTGGAAACCAAATGACCGCTTGATATGGCGGCGCAGCGTTCTTGGGGAGCAGAATATTGGCCAGCACGCGCTCCCCCCCATATGCGGCGACAAAGGAAACGCGTTCTCTTCGCCAGTGTTCGGCTTCCTCAGTACGCTCGATCCTTGGATCAAGCGGAGTCCGATCGTAGGAATAGAACCTGCGAAAGATCTCGAACGCAGCGGCGTTGACAGGCTTCTCTTTCGTGAAGTCACGGGCCGGCTGCGATCCGGCGCCGTACGGGGCATACGCGGCCGCCTCGGACGGCGTGCTCTCCTTGACGCAACGACAACCGTGCGTCTCCGCGCGATCGAGTGAAGGCCGCACGTCGTCCATTGTCGCCATATAGACCGGCTCGTTCCACGCTCCCCCGAGGATGTACCGCTGGCCCTCGAACTCATTCCACACCCACTCCTTGACATTGCCCGCCATGCCATAGGTGCCGAACGGTCCCACTTCTTTCAGTTGTGTCGTGGCCTCGGGTCCTCGGCCGTCGAAATTCCCGAGCATCAAGACCTCAACGAAGAAGCTCGCGCCGAACGCCTTCTTCCAATGGAAGACGGTCGGCAGTGTCTTCCCAACGGACTGGCAATAGGCGGCGGCCTCGAACCAGCTCACCCCGCTGACGGGATACTCATCCTTCCCTTCAGGGTAGCTCCCCAGCTCCCACGTCGAGGGTCCAGGTCGTCCAGTTCGATCCCGAAACGCGGCACCGGCTCCCTCGTGGCCGAGCACCTGGGACCGCTCTTGTCTGAAGTGCGTCCAGAACTTTGGATCCTGGTAGCCGCCTCGATCGACGAAGACCTTGAACTCGCGATTGGTAACTTCGGTCCGGTCGATCCAGTAATCCGTGAGTTCCACCGCGCCTTCGCGGCCGCCGGGGACGAAGACCATGCGCTCGACGTCGCCGCCGACCGGCCGTAGCCGGATGGGCGGTGCATTTACGTCCGGCCGGCCCGCTGCGGCCGCGGGCGCACCGACTTCGAGCCTCGCCTCGAACGGCTCGAACCCTTCTTTCGTGAGCCTCCAGCGAAGCTGTCCCAAGGGGGCGCGGACGCCATTCAAAGGCGTCGTGCCGAGCGAGAGCCACTCACCGCTGATATCTTCGTACGCCTTGAAGGCGACCTCGGCGCCTGGTGGATCGGTTGCGATGGTGACAAGCTGGGTTGTTGCGCGCATCGGTAGTTCAAGCTGGGGGTCGGCCGGCCATCGCTGCAATGCGGCTCTTCCGATGCGCCAGACGTCGACGAATCGACCCAGGTCAACGAGACGTTCCACCTCAGCGACTGCCGCCTTGCGCTCGGTCTCGGATTGCGCGCGCCGGACAAACATCCAGACACCTAGAGCCACGATCAAGAGAATGGCTAGGACCGCAGCGCCTGCGATGATGGCGAGGCGCGCAGAGGAATGGAGTCTGCCCTTATCCGGCCGCTGAGCCCGCCCTTCCTCCGCTCGCTCAAACTCCCGCTTGAGGTCTTTGAGGTCAACGAGCAACTCCTTTATCACTTGATAGCGATCTTCCCGCTCTTTGCGCAGCGACTTAATGATAATCCTCTCCAGCTCGCTTGGCACTTCCGGCAAATGATGGGCAAGCGACACTGGTTCTTTATCCAAAATCGCAGCGATCACATCGGCAGCGCTGTCGCCCGCGAACGGCGCATTGCCCGCGAACATCTCATATAGCACCACTCCAAGGCTCCATATGTCGGTCCGGCAATCTACCGACTGGCCCCGCGCCTGCTCCGGCGACATATACCGAGCAGTGCCCATGATCATTCCTTCGTCTGTCTTGATCAGCGTTGATACTTCGTTGTCGGCGACGTGCGGCTCGATGAGTTTTGCCAGCCCGAAATCCAAGATCTTCACGTAGCCGTCGCGCCGCAGCATTATGTTCTCTGGCTTGATGTCGCGGTGAACTATCCCAGCCTCGTGCGCCGCGTTCAGACCCGATGCTATTTGGATAGCCACATCCATCGCCTGCTCAGGCCCGATTCGTGAACCTTCGATGCGGCTGCACAAGGTCTCGCCCTCGATGAATTCTGTGGCGATGAAGGGGCGCCCTCCTGCCTCGCCGATCTCATAGATTGTAAGTATATTCGGATGATTGAGCGCCGAAGCGGCTCGTGCCTCTTGCTTGAATCGTTCCAGCCGTTGTTTGTCTTGGGTGACGTGGAAGGGTAGAAGCTTGAGCGCTACCTTACGAGCCAAGCGGCTATCCTGAGCGAGGAAGACTTCCCCCATACCGCCGCGCCCTATTCGCTCAGTTACCTCGTATGGACCGATGCAATGGCCCAGGAGAGACTTGGCGTCATCATCGAACATCATCTGGGCGGCAACATTGGCGGCGATACTTTGAAATGAATCGGGGGTTGTATCATAGGAGGAGATGAGGGATTGGACTTGGCTGCGAAGGTCCGGGTCATCGGCGCAAGCCTGTGAGATGAAGCCGTCGCGCTCCGAAAGCGGACGCTCGATGGCCGACTGGAAGATCTGCTTCACCTGTTGCCAGCGTTCAGGGGTCATCGCCATTGTGATAAGGCCCGAGAGATAGTGAGAAGCGGTGACTCTTTGTCAGCCATCACGGGTCGTTATTCTTGATCTGTCGATTAAGCCAGGCCTTGGCCATGCTCCATTCGCGCCGTACCGTGCTGGGTGATATGTTCAGGGCCTGCGCAGTCTCCTCTAGAGTAAGTCCCGCGAATATTCGAAGTTCCACCACACGACTTTGCCGCGGATCAATAGCCGCTAACCTATCGAGCGCTTCGTCGAGGGCTAACAGATCGGCGCCCTTCTCTTCAGATGTCAGGAGTGCCTCGTCGAATGATAGCTTGTAAAGGTCCCCGCCCCGCTTAGAGGCGTGATGGCGCCTGGCGTAATCTACAAGTATTCGACGCATGATCTGCGCCGCCACGGCGAAAAAATGCAGACGGTTCTCAAAGTTGGCGTCCCTCTGATTTACCAGCTTTAAGTATGCCTCGTGAACGACTGCCGTTGTCTGCAGCGTATGATCACGTCGCTCTCGGCGCAGATAACGGCTCGCCAGCTTATGGAGCTCATCATACACCAGTGGGATTAGCTTATTGAGCGCTTCCTGATCTCCCTCGCTCCAATGTACCAGCAGGTCGGTCACGTCGGTTTGAGAAATCGTGGTCACAGAGTCTCCCTTACTCGTTCTATGAAAGTCAGACCCTTATGCTTGGGGCTAAGCATATGCAGTAATGCCATGTGAGTCAATATTCAGGATAGTCCGCCTTGCTCGCACGAGATCAACCAAATCTCTCGGAAAAAAACCTACGACTACCTGGCCACTTTTGGTCGGGATTTCCGCGTTAAGAGATTAGGGCGGCAAAGAGCCCGCCTCACTATTGTATTGAAGGAGGTCTCAGATCATGAAGAGAACAGTTCCAAAAGCAGCCGCCCTGTTTCTGGTCGCGGTCCTTACATATGTGACGAAAGCGGAGGCAGACAATCCTCACTTTACAACGATTGATTTCCCGGGTGCCGGCCTCACTGTAGCAAACGAAGTGAATGAAAATGGGGAAATTGTCGGATTTTACCGATTGGCCCTGCCATCTCCACCAGGGGCCTTGGGTCCGTTTCGGGGATTCCTGCTCAGCAATGGCCAGTTCACCACGATTCACGTGCCAGGCGCCGCCCGCACGCGCGCATTCGGCATCGACAACGCCGGTGACATCGTCGGAGATTACTTCCTGTCGGGCGTGAATTATGGGTTCCTTCTGAAAGCCGGGTCGAACCAGTTCCAGACGATTCGTTACACGAATACAAACTTTGCGGCCGCTTTTACCGATTCATGGGGGATTGACGAACAGGGGAATGTGACCGGCGGTTTTAACAACGTGGATGGCAATATGAGGGCATACGTCTGGCGCGACGGCGCCTTTACGAAGATCCTGGAGGTTCCCTCCTCGTTGGTGACCTACACTCATGGCCTTAACGCGAAGGGGGAGATTGTAGGCTGCTATTTCCCGGATCCTACAAGCATGCACAGCCTCAGGGTAACGGCAGATGGCACTTACCTCATAGAGGATTTCCCCGGCTCCATGATGAGTATGCACTGGAGAATCTCCGAGTCTTCCATCATAGTCGGCCACTACATTGATATGGACGGTGTTAATCACGGCTACCTCTATAAGGATGGCGGCTACGATACCATAGACTTCCCGGGCTCGACTTTTACGCAGACACACGGGATTGCTGAAATAGAGCAGTTCAACCGCAACGGAGACCCTCTCGGAACCCGTCAACTTCTGATCGTAGGCCCTTACGACGATAGCAACGGAAAGCGCCACGGTTTTCTTTTGACGCGACGCGTGGGCGTCGGTCACGGCGAGGCTCCATAAGTCTTGAGAAGCTTGCCCTAACCGCGGTGAAGGACGCTGAGCAGGTATATCTGTCTTACGTGAAATTCAAAATCTCCTATTAGCGGGCGCAACTGCGCGCAGAGAAAAAGGTCAATCTGGCGGAAGCAAGACCTGGACGCGGCGGCGAACCCGTTCAATGCACGCCGCCTGGTCGGTCGGCGAAAGGGTTGCGAGCCGTCGGCCAGGTGTTCCGCATGACTGCTGCACACTCAACAGAAGCTGACTGTTCCATTCACGCTCGTAAGGCAGCGTCCAGATCGCACCACAGGTCAGACCGGCCGCCTCGAGCAAAGGTCGCACCTTATCGGGCTCATCGACCAGTTGATGCTGACGAACGCAGGTGCTCGAGGAGGCCGCCCACGCCGGTGCCGACATCCAGCATCCGATCAGCGTCCCGAACCGGCAATTTTTCCAGAAGGGAAGGGCCATTGGCAGGATCACCCCGATTGGAAACCAGCCGGCAGCCGAAGTAGAATACGTCAGGCCACGCTGTAAATTCTGGACCGCGTCCAATCGCATGAAAAGGAGCTGGAATGAAGAAGAAAGCAACAGAGAAGACAGCTTCCGCGCCGGAAGCCCCGCTATCTAAGGGCTACGAGACCGCTATAGCGACACCTGCCACAAAGCCTGTCTTCAGGCCGACAGGCACGGCACCGGCACTGTGGGCCCGGGAGATCTTTACAGGCTATTGGTCACAGGCAAGGAGACGAACAATGCCTTCTTCCAGTTCGAAGCGATCGTTCCGAAGGGCGGCGGACCTCCGTCGCACGTGCACAGCAGGGAGGATGAATCGTTTTACGTCGTGAGCGGTAATTTGGAGATCCTTCTGGGCGATAAGACGTATGAAGCCAAGCAAGGAGATTTCGTGTATATTCCGCGAGGCACGGTTCATAGGTTTAGGAATGTTGGAAGCGAAATGGCCGTGCAGCTTGTGACATTTGTTCCAGCCGGGATAGAAGCATTCTTTCAGGAAGTCTTTCCTAAAGTGACGGATCGTACCGCCGCAGCTCCTCCAGTGACGGAAGAGCTCATCAAGAAGATGAACGAGGCCGCGCCAAAGTATGGGCTGGAATTCGTGACGCCTCCCGAGGGCGGCAAGCGCTAGGAAAATTCATGACTGGCTGAATGGAGGAGCACGGACACCGAAGGAAGCCGTAACCAAGGAACGATTGCGCCGAATTGCTCCAGCTTAATGAGCAGGCGATTCGTATCGCTCTGGCAAGAAGCTTGCGAAAGACAAGTGGTGCGTTGACGCGGGCGGTAAGGGCCTTTTGTTTCCGACAGGTTCAGGTAAGAGAGGCAAGAGCTTCGTGAAGGGTCTTTGGGAGATTCATCCTATCACAGCGATCGCCGCTAGTTAGCATTTCGCGTAAAGGGGCCCTCAATTTTAGCCCAAGAATCTGCCAACAGGCAGGATTCCTCCCAAAGCTATGATCATCTGCACATCAGCGAGACAGGTGATAGAGACTTGTAAGTTGGCATTCTTTAGATAGTCCGCTCAGCCTTCTGTTCAGTTTTACTTCAAGATGGCTAGCTTACTTTCCATGAGCGGCAGCGCGATCCTTAGGGTCAAGCGCCATTTGGTCAGGGGCGCTAGTAATGTATTCCCCTATAAGCTTCTCCGCTTCGGTGGGATCTTTGTACCAGACCTCATTGATCTGGACAAACG
>DATMCM010000324.1:0-18808 GCA_035558335.1 Blastocatellia bacterium
CTAATCGAATCCCGCGCGCGCGCCGGCTGACCTGAACATCAAAAGTTAAACTGCCAGCCAAGGCGATACCTGTTGACGGCTATCCCGTTGTCGAGCCGCTGGTACTCGAATGACATTCGGGCATACTTCACGAAATCGTAAATCACTCCGAAGGTCCCGCCCCGACCAGTGTTGTCAGGAATCAGCGTCGTTGGACGAAGCTGATCGTAGCGCGCAAACAGACTCAAATGGTCGACGATGGGGATGGTGTCCACTTCAAAGAAGTACCCCCAACCGCGGCTGCGTTGATCAGTGTCAAGCCCGAAGAACCGGTCATCACGCAGCAGCGAGGCGCCGAAGATGACGTTGACCCGCTCGAAGTTCTTCGCGTCCACGAAAGTCTTGTTGACGAAGAACGAGTAGCGTTGGAAACGGAGCGAGCGCTGTCGAACATCGTCCAGTAAGAATGGCGTGCGGCCAGTAGCAAATTCGAATTGCACACCGCTCAGCCCCTTGTTGCCTATCACATGTTCAAATACGAAACCGCCAGTGCGGGAGCGGCGAGGCTCCGGCACAGGCTCCCCCTCTTCCGCCTCCAATTCGGCAGCCTCGTGGTAGTCACCAAAAACTTTGACGGTGGTTGTTCGTCGAAGCGTGTATTCAAGCGACACGCCACGTCCAAGTCCGGATGGGTTAAAGCCGTTCACTCCCTGAAAGATGAACGGCAAGCTCTCGGTAAGGCCGCGATCGGTGCCTGCGAACCCCGTGTTGCGCAAGTTGAAGAGCTGGCCGAATCGCGCTTGAAAGTAATTCCGGGAGCCTCCCAGGTTCAGGAGTCCCTGAGCCATCTCGAATTTTCCTCCGAACCCCTTCTCTTCACTAGCAGGCAGCGGCTGAACGAAGAACGAGAAGTTGCGGCCAATAGGTCCAGCAGCATAGATAACCAACTCGCGTTTCTCAAAGGTTCTGGTAGTCTCGCCGTTGGAGTTTTCCCATTCGATTCCCGGCGCGTATGAGATCCCGAAGTAATCGGGCAACCGCCATTTGCCGGTCTGCGCGGTCTCCTGCCCGGGCAGCGTCAGCAGATAATCCGCGATCTGCGCGATTTGCGCGGGCGTCGCGTTTGTAACAGGCATTGAGGACTCGCCCGCATGCTCACTGGGAAACTGTTGCGTATGAAGTTGCGGGTTGGTGACATGCGCTTCGATCCATATCCGAGTGCGACGCGCCCCAATGCCGTCGAGTGCAGGACCGAATTGGCCTCCGGCGCCGCCAATCGCATGGCAAGAAGCGCAGCCCAAATCAAGGTAGAGCTTCTGACCCGCGCGAGCCGAGTCTGTCATGGCGGCAGGAACGAAATCGCCCGGCGGCGAACCGGGAAGATCCGCGTGCACATGCGGATTGACCTGGAAGCCTCCAGCCGGTTCAGTCAGCGTCACCAGGTAAGCCACCAGCAACCTGACCTCTTCGGTCGACGCCTGCGGATGCGGCATTCGGCTCGGCTGATTGCCGTGGAGTTCCGGAAACTTCTTAGCGTGCTCTTCCGGGTTAGTGATGTGCGCGGTCAGGAATTGTTCGTCGCGGCGCCCACCCACGCCGTCCAGCGGCGGCCCGATGCGCCCGCCGTTGCTGGCAATCGAATGGCAACTCGCGCAGTCGAGCCGTTCAAAAAGAGCTTTTCCGCGATCGCTTTCCGGCGTCGTCGGTTTCGGCTTGTATCCAGTTGGCTCGATGACATAGGGCTTGTGAGCCGCTTGTGCCGTCGCTGTTTGTGTCGTCGGCGCGCCTTTGCCTGTGGCCTCAACTTCCCTTGGGAGACGATAACCCAGCCGCTTGAACTCATACCCGGTGCGATTCAAGCGCGGATAAGTCGTGTGACAGAGCGTACACTTCGCATTGTACCTTCTGGCCCATGAAGGCTCAGCCTCAACCTTGAAATGAATATTGCTCCCGCCTCTTAACCACAGCGGCGCGGCAACAAATAATAGCGATGCAATGAAAGCAAGTTTTGCGATTCTCTTCATGACTTACCTCCTCAATCTGGAGTCGTTGCTGGTTCTCTGCGTCGTTCGTAGACAACCCCGACTCTTGAGAACTTCGTTCTACCGTAACTAATCCTTCACCTCCGGCGAGGCCGGAAGAGTCGGCTTGTAGATGCGCGACCACAAAACGTCGTAGACCGTGTCGTCCATCCGCTCTTTCAAGTCGAAGTTGTAGGTCTTTGTTGGACCTCCCAACTTTGGCTCATACGTCGTGATTGCAAATTGGTAAGGACCCAACCGGCTGATGCTCTGTATATCTGTCCATCGCCATCGCCGCGAGTTCTTGGTACTGACTGATTCGTATCCGACTCCGTCCGCGTAGAGTTTCAGCGTCCCCTGATCGCTGCCAAAGCTTTGCCGATGCCTGACCGGAATCGCGTACTGAGGGTTCTCTTCCGATTTAACGAAGCTGGTTGCCAGCGGCCTGGACACGTGGGCGAGCAAGAAGTCGTTCATGTCCTTGGACAGCGCACCTTTCAGCACTTTGAAGTCGAATGCCTCATCGCGTCCTAGAGTCAGCCGTCTGCTTTCATAAGTGAGAACTGTGACTTGCGTGGGCGAGGCGAGCTTGATCATCTTGATGTCGATGTAAGTCCATTTTCGCGCATGATCCTTATGAGTCGTTCTGTACTCGACTCCTTCACCATTTATGATCAAATCTCCTTTGCAGGATTTGAACGTGTGGTTGTGTTCAACCGGGAATGTGAATTCCTGGGCGTGCGCTCCTATAGTGAAGATCGCGATTGAAAATGCCACACCTATGAGTCGGGTGAGAGAACGCTTCATAACTACCTCCCTTGTTTGTTTGCGGCTGCCATCCTGGACCATGCTGCTAGCACGGCGGGTACGTAGTTGCGCGTCTGAGGCGGCAGCAACCCGCGCCGCGACATCTCGTCAAAGGTGCGGATGCCAGTGCGGTCAATGATTTGCTCCACTCTCGCTTCGCCGGCGTTGTACCCCGCGAGCGCGAGCTTCCAATCGCCGAACTGGTTAAAGAGAAAGCGCAGGTACTTTGCAGCGGCTCTCGTGGAATGCTCAGGGTTCGTGCGATGATCGTTGCCCGGTTGAACGGTGAGGCCGTAGCGCACCGCCGTCGCCGGCATGAACTGCCAAATTCCACGCGCTCCTTTGGGTGAGAGAGCCAGGGGGTTGAACCCGCTTTCAACCAACGCAACACCAAGCAACCCAACCGGCACTTGCTCTTCTTCGAGGATTCGCGCAAAGGTCTCGCGATACTGATCGAGTCTCGCACGTACGGACCCAGGTAGGGCGACCGCAAGACTTCTACCGGCAGGGAATTCCTCAACATCGCGGCGAGTTGGTGAATCGAGCGCGGCCCGCTCTTCTGCCACGAGCCGGAGCAGCTCGTCTATCAGCGCGGTGCGATTGAACTCACTATCGGCGGCAATGCTTTCGGCTTTGCTCACAGCCTCACGCGCGAGGTCGCGCTTGCCTTGCTGTCGAGCAGCCTTGCTTTCGTTGACCAGCCTTGAGGCTTCCAGCAATTGTTCGGCGGCGGCGGCGCGATGGTTTACCGACTCTTCCGCGGCCCGCATTGCGCGAGAGACCGGGTCGTCCTGAGCTGGCGGGCTAGCGGTTTGCGCGCGCGCTGTGCTGTGAAGCGAGAGTAAGGCGGTCGCAGCGATTGCTATGGCGAACCCGGTCTTCCTGTGCCTGGCGTGTTCGGGCTTCGGCCCTCGCTGCGCTTTCTGTGTTCGGTTCGCGCTATCGCCGTTAGCCCGCTCGGTCCGGTCTCCCTGGTTTCTGTTCGCGGCCTTCCACGCGATTGGCGATGCAATCATCGACAGCAAGGCAAAGAACAGCACAGCGAAATACTCTGGTCCGTCGATCACCCAACGAGTGAGGCCGAAAGCCAGCAGCGCAACCGCCATCTCGCCTGATGCAAGAGTTGATACCGCCATCGCGCGAGCGTCGCGAGCCGCGTAGCCTCCAAGCCTGGCTGCCATCGCGCTCATAGCAAACTTGCAGATCAAGGCAGCAATGATTACTCCAACGAGCAGCGGCAACCGAGGGACGGTACGCCCGTGCGGTTGGAGAAACATAGGCAGGAACGCAGCCGAAAGGAACATGGCGGCGGCGGCTGGTTTGTAGCCTGCCACGCGCTTCCCAACCTCGCTTCGTGTGAACAACGCTCCGGCCATGAACGACCAGGCCAGCGCGCCAAGCTCACCCAATGCCGTTCTGCCGAGGACGAACACGAGCACCGCGATTAGCAAGTAACCGAGCGCGGCGCGAGTATCCGAGAGACGAGAGCCGGCCTTCGCCGCGCGATCAAGGAACCTTGTTGCAATGAACCACGCGAAGGAGAAGAACAACGTAACCTTTACAATCTCGTAAGCCGCAATGATCGCGTAAGCGGAGGTCGAACTCGCGCGCCCGGCTACCTGGTTAAAGGCGCCGAGCAGATGAATGATGAGCACTAGTGCGCCGGCAAGAATCAGGGCCGCGACGATTGCAGCCGCAGAGACGCGGGATTGTTTGTCGTTGGTCTCGGAGGAGAGGTGAGATTGCCACCAGACACTCGATGCCGCAATGGACGCACCGATCACGATTGCCGGGGACCAATCTGCGCCTGTGACCTTGACGACCAGGACGGCAATAACGCCAAACAGCATCAACCCCGACGCCGCAACGGCAACTGACACCCGGCGCCCAGCCCGCAGCGCGTCGAGCTTCAAGCGAATGCCTGCAAGGAAGAACAGCCCGGTAAGCCCGATCTCACGAGCAAACAAAAGGATTCGCTCGTCGGCATCGCCACCGACGAGTTGCGCCCGCAAGTGGCTCGGCGCTAGCAACGCGCCGATAGTCACTACGGCTAGCGCGATGCCGATGCCGGTCTGTTCCGGCAGCCCCCTGCGCCGAGCCACTTGCCCGCCGAGCAGTATCAAAAGAGCGGCGATTACTAACGTTGTAAGGAGCAAAGCCTGAATCATCAATCTCTCCTCAGCTAAACTGTGACCGGCGTTTCCGGCCCCGTCGTCGGGTGCTTACGGACATCGAAGTACCATCGCCAGATCTCGTAGATGGCCGGGTAGACAGCTAGTTCGAGAATGAACGAGGTGAAGATGCCGCCGATCATCGGCGCGGCGATGCGCTTCATCACGTCCCCGCCGCTGCCCGTTGACCACATAATCGGCACCAGTCCAGTGAACATCACGCCAACGGTCATGACCTTCGGACGCAGCCGCTTGACCGCGCCGTGCAGGATGGCCTGTTTAAGGTCTTCCTTGTTTCTCATCAGCCCCTTCGCCCGCGCTTCGTAATAAGCGATGTCGAGATAGAGCAGCATGAACATTCCCGTCTCGGCGTCCACGCCCATCAGCGCAATCAGCCCGACCCAAACCGCGATGCTCATGTTGTAGCCAAGGAAATAGAGGAACCAGATAGCGCCCACCGCTGAGAACGGCACCGCCAGGAGGATGATCATCGTCTTTGCCACGGAGCGTGTGTTGAAAAAGAGCAACAGGAAGATCAGAAAAATCGTTATCGGCACAACAACCATGAGTCGCTCTTTCACGCGCTCCATGTTCTCGAACTGCCCGCTCCATATGAGCTGGTAGCCCGTTGGCAGTTCAACTTGGTCGCGGATCACTTTCTTGGCGTCGGCTACATAGGTCCCGATGTCGCGTTTCGTCGTGTCGAGGTCTACATAGACATAACCAGAGAGGCGTCCGTTTTCGTCTCGGATCATGGCCGGGCCGCTTACGAACTTGAGGTCAGCAATCTGTGCAATGGGGATTTGCGCGCCACCCGGAGCCATCACCAGGATGCGACTCAGACTATCCAGACTGCTGCGATAGTCTCGCTTGTATCGGACGTTTACCGGATACCGCTCGCGTCCTTCGACCGTTGTTGAAACGTTCTCGCCCCCGATCGCGGACATCACTACATCGTTGGCCTGGTCGACCGTCAGGCCGTAGCGCGCAAGCTCCTCGCGTTTGAGCGTGAAGTCCAGGAAGTAACCACCTGCGGCGCGCTCGGCGAACACGCTCTTTGTTCCGGAGACGTTCTGCAAAAGCATCTCAATATGTTCACCGAGGTTCTGCACTTGCTGGAGGTCGGCCCCCATGATCTTGATGCCGATCGGTGTGCGGACGCCGGTCGTGAGCATGTCGACCCGCGCCTTAATCGGCATCGTCCAGGCATTTGATACGCCCGGAATCTGCATCGATTCGTTGAACCCGCCCGTACCGTAAACCAGCTCGTCCGTGCTCTTGTGGTCGGGCCAGGCTTTGCGAAGTACGCCTGCCAGCCAATGGGGGGCCCACGACGAATACCATCGCGGCGTCTTCGGCCATTCGGTATTTGGTTTCAGAACAACCACCGTCTCCATCATCGAGAATGGAGCGGGGTCGGTAGCGGTCTCGGCCCGGCCAGCCTTGCCGAAGACGCGCTCGACTTCCGGGAAACTCCTAAGCACACGGTCCTGCACCTGTAGCAGCTTTTGTGCTTCGGTGACTGACATCCCGGGGAGTGTAGAGGGCATGTAGAGAAGGACGCCTTCGTCGAGCGGAGGCATGAACTCTGAACCGAGCTTCTCGAAAATCGGTATGGTCAACACGACTATCAGGATTGCCAAGCCCACGGTGATCCACTTGAAGCGCAGCACAAGCTCGCAGATCGGGTGATAGATCTTCATCAGCGGGCGGCTGATCGGATGAGTCTCTTCGCTGTGAATTTTTCCGACCAATACCGCGTTCACGATGCGCGCCACGAAGCGCGGCTTGAACTTGTATGGGTCCATGTGGGTGAAGAGGAGCCGTATGGCCGGATCAAGCGTGATCGCTAGGAAGGCCGCGATCCCCATCGAAAAGTTCTTTGTGTAGGCGAGGGGTTTGAACAGACGGCCTTCCTGGCCTTCCAATGTGAAGACCGGTATGAACGCGACCGCAATGACCAGCAGCGCGAAGAAGCTCGGTCCGCCAACCTCTTTGACTGCGCTGATGACCACGTCCTTGTAGCTGCCGGGCCGGCCTTCAGAATCCCAGTGCTCGAGCTTCTTGTGCGTCTGCTCGACAACAACGATCGCCGCGTCCACCATTGCACCGATGGCGATGGCGATTCCGCCGAGGCTCATGATATTGGCGGTCACGCCCATCAAGTACATCGGAATGAACGAGATGATGATTGTGACCGGGATGGTGATGATCGGAACGAGCGCCGAAGGGATGTGCCAGAGGAAGATCATAATCACGATGCTGACTATGATGATCTCCTCGATCAGCGTGCCCTTAAGAGTCTCGACGGCGCGGTTGATCAACTCAGCGCGATCGTAAGTGGTCACGATCTCCACACCCGGCGGCACCGACGCCTTCATTTCCTCGATCTTGGTCCTCACTCGTTCGATTACTCTTAGTGCATTCTCGCCGTAGCGCATGATCACGATGCCGCCTACGACCTCGCCCTCTCCATCAAGCTCGCCGACGCCGCGCCGCATATCTGGACCAAGCGTGACCGTTGCCAGGTTCTTAACCAGAACCGGCGTACTGCCGTTCTTGCTTGTGCCGACCACTATGTTTTCAACATCTGAGAGCTGCTTGATGTATCCGCGTCCCCGAACCATGTATTCGCGACCCGAGAACTCGACCAGCCTTCCGCCGACATCCTGGTTGCCCTGTCGCACGGCGCTGACCACGCGATCAATCGGGATGTCGTACGCCAGCAGCGAGTTCGGATCGACGTTGACCTGGTACTGTTTGACGAAACCGCCGAGCGGCGCGACTTCGGCAACACCGGGCACGGACTGGATCGCGTAGCGCATGTACCAGTCTTGAAAGCTTCTCAATTGGGCGAGATTGTTCTGCCCGGTCTTATCGACAAGCGCGTATTCGAAAACCCAGCCGATTGCTGTTTCATCGCGCGCAAGTTCAACGTTCACGCCCTGCGGGAGTCGTGGCAGGATGTTGCTCAAGTACTCGAGTGTTCGAGAGCGCGCCCAGTAGATGTCGGTTCCATCCTCAAAGATGATGTAGACGTATGAATAGCCGAAGTCCGAAAAACCGCGAATGTCTTTAACTTTCGGGACCCCCAGGAGTGACGAGATGATCGGATACGTCACCTGGTCTTCCATGATGTCGGGGCTGCGGTCCCATTTCGAATAGATGATGACCTGCGTATCAGACAGATCGGGTATCGCGTCGAGCGTGATGTTCTTAATCGACCACAGCCCTACGAGTGTCAGCATCCCGACAAACAGGAGAACGATGAACTTGTTGTGCGCGCAGACGTCGATAATCTTGTTGATCATTGCTTCGACTCGACCTCCTCGATTACCTGCGAGAGTCTCAGCAAAGAACCGCCGTTGCTGGAGGCAAAGGCGCTGGCTTCCTCTTGACGAGCGAAGGCAAACACGCTGGGCATGCAGCGATCGAATACCATTTCGTAAGGCCGTTTTGCCGGATCTACGAGTCCCTGATGGTGCTCGCAGAGCATCACACGGCTGCCCTCGACGTAGTAGGCGGCATCCGGCGCAAGCGGCTTGCCTGAGTTGTAGTCGGTAACCTCAATTAGCCGGACCTGCTGGTGCTCCTGTCGTTCGATCGTCAAACCACAACGAACGCAGCAAACCGGCTCGCGCTTGCCACTCACTTCCACGACCGCCCGCGCCTTCTCGCTTATGTGGCGCTCGCAAGCAGCACAGAGTTCGGGCTGGCTGCGCAAGACAAACCAGTAGCCGACGACCAGAACGCCTGCCACCACTACCGCACTGAGAAGGAGAATCACGTTTCTCTTTGTGACCATGTCCAGTCTCCTCAATCTAGACTCACTTTCCATCCGCGTACTTTGGAAGGAGGTCCATTCCGCAATCTGGAGCTTTGCCCGGCTTGTCCGCTTTGTACGTCGGGTGCATTGGGTCGTAACCAAAAGAGCACCTTGCGCTCAGGCTTGGCTTGACGCGTTGAGCTGTCGGCCGCTTCCTTAGTCGTCTCGTGTTGAGAGTGATCAACCGGCTTTACTTGAAGCTGCGAGCGATCTTCAGCCGGCCGCTTGTGTTTAGAGTGGTCTTCGACCTGCGGCTCGGCCTTTGGCTTGGGCTGATGCTTCGAATGATCTTCGACCTGCGGCTGGACCTGTGGCTTGACCTGATGCTTCGAATGATCGTCTTCAGCCGGCGGAGGCGCTGCCTGCGGCTGACCGCCCTGCTGATGTTGCGAGTGATCAGGCTGAGCCGGCTTGGCGCCTGCAGGAGCGCCGCCGCCACTCATGCCTGGCATCCCCGGCATTCCCAACCCGCTCGCGGCCGACTTCAATTTGCTTTCGGAATCGATCAAGAAGTTGGCGGACGTGACGATTCGCTCGCCCGGTCTCAGCCCAGCGAGGACGATAACCTTGTTGTCGACTCTGCCGCCGAGTTGCACCTTGCGCGCCTCGAAGTAACCGCCTTCGAGAGAGACGAACACAGTTTGATCCGAACCTGAATCGAGGACCGCTTCTTGAGGCACAACTAGTCGCTTGCCGTAGTCAATTTTCAGCTCGACATTCGCGAACATGTCGGGCTTCAGCGTGAAATCAGGATTTGGAAACTCGATGCGCACTTTCAGTGTCCTCGTTGCGGCGTCAACCTGTGGAGAGATGTAGCTGACCAGGCCTCGGAATGGTTTTCCGGGGTAGTAAGAAAGGGTCATCGTCGCAGACTGTCCGATCTTGATCTCCGGCGCTTCGTACTCGTAAACGTCGGCTATCGCCCATACCGTTGAGAGATCCGCGATTTGATACAACTCGGTCTCCGGCGTCACCCGTTGTCTAGGGAAGGCGTTGCGCACTATCACAAAGCCGTCTGTCGGAGCGAAAATCGTCAGCGCCTTGTTTGGAGATCCGCGCTTTTCCAGGTCCTTGATCTGCTGATCGGTAATGTCAAACAGCTCCAGCCGCCGGCGTGAAGCTTCATACAACGAATCAGATCCGATGGCTGCTTCTTTGAAGGGGCTCTCGCTCAATTCTGTCCGGCCCTTGATGGCAAGCAGATACTCCTGCTGAGTAGAGACCAGGTCGGGGCTGTAGATGCTTATCAGCGGCTGGCCCTTCTGAACCTGCTTGCCCGTGAAATCAACATAGACATCCTCGATCCAGCCCTCGACCTTCGGATGGATTCGAACGGTCTTTGTCTCGTCGTATGCGAGCCGCGCAACGGCACGCACCGTCTTCGACATCTGGCCGTAAGATACCTCGCTGTAGGTCACGCCGATCAGTTGCTGCTTTTCTGAGCTGATCTGAAACGCTCCTTCTGGCAGGTTGGAAGCGGCCCCGGCTGCGTTCTCGTAGATTGGAACCAGGTCCATACCGCAGTCGGGCGCTTTGCCGGGCTTGTCGGACGTGTACGCCGGATGCATTGGGTCCTGCCAGTACAAAACTTTCAAGTTGGCCTTAGCCGGAGTAGCATTCTCGCCCGAAGCGTTCGATTCGGCCTTGAGCAGCGAGTCTCTCTTAATGTAGACCACGGCAATCAGACCAATGATGACAAGAACAACCACCACGCGGGTGATGTGGCGGTTCCTCTTCGGAACTTCAAGAAGCTCGCCTTGCGAGGGTTGCTCGGCGTCTTGGACCGGAGCCGCTTCGTCTACGTGCTGCAATTCAGGTGGCGATTTAATCGCTGCTTCCGTGTTCTCGTTCGCTTTCACTTCTTCAGTCATATTCCGTCCTCCAACAATCTCCGTTCACGGCCTGAGGCCTACGCCAACCAGCGGCTCCATCGAGGCCACCGCCTTCTCCACATTGCTGAGTTGTTCGTAGTAGCTGAGTTCGTAGTTGAGCAGCGTTACGATATTGTCCAGCAGAGTCAGAAAGTCGACTTTGCCAACCTCGTAACTGGCGATCGCAGATTCAAGCGACAGCGAAGACTGCGGTATGATCGTCGTTCCGTACAGACTCACCAGCTTCTGTGCTGTCGTTGCGGCGAGATACTTGTCCTTGAGCTTGAAGAACAACAGCGTCGTCAGGTTCTCAAGTCGCTTCTGCTCTGCAGCCTTGCTTGCAGCCGCTTCGGCAACAGCAGGCCGTTGCTTCTGCCAGAGGTAGAGGGGGATCGTTACGCCCACACTGACGCCGTACATCTCAGGTAGCTGCGGCCGATTCTGATAGGTGAATTTAACATTGAAGTCGGGATAGAATTCCTTCTCGGCAAGCCGAACGCCGAGTTGTTCACGGTCTATCTTGCGCCGCTGCATCTTTAGAGTCGGATAGTTTGCGAGCGCCAGTTGATTCAGCTCAGTTAGCGTCTGCGACAGGCTCTGTGGCTTGATCTCCTCGGGGTTTCCCAGAGGGAATTCTGGATTTCGATAAAGCAGACTGTTGATTCGCGCGATTGCGGTATCTCTGCGCTGCTCCAGCATCGTTGACTGCTCGATCAGCTTTGAAATCTCAACCTGGGCCTTCAAGACATCTTGCTGGATGCCTTTGCCGACTGAGTACCTCGCTTCAGCGATCTTGGCGAACTTCCCAAGCAGGTCTTTGTTCTTCGTTACGGTCTCAAGAGCTTTAGTGAGATAGAACAGATCGAAATACGCGTCCTTGACTTCAGCGATGACGTTGAGGCGCGTCTGTTCATAGTTCCACCACTCTGATTCGGCTTCTCTCGCGGCCATCTGACTCTTGAGCGCGAGCTTTCCAGGGAAGGGTAGCTCCTGCGAAAAGCTCAACATTCGAGCGCTCGATGGGTCGCCCTTCTGAATGTCGAATGGCGGGACCGGATTGATGTTGCCGACGTAGCCGTACTCAAGCATCGGCTCGGGCAGCGCTTTGGCCTGCGGAATGCGCTCGCGCATCGCGTCGAAGCTGCGCGCCATCGCTTTGATCTCGGGATTGCGCTCGAGTGCCTGTTCGACGAGATACTTCAACGCAACGGAAGACTCGCCCTCCGGTCGCGCCCCTGGGTTGTCAGACGTCGCCTTCGCTGAATTCGAAAAGAGGGCTAAGTCGGTTTGCTGAGTCTTGCTGGCCTGCTGCGCATACACGCTGATGTTGGTCAGCATCATCACTATGGCCAGCACGCTCGCAGTAAATACAATGGTGCGCCTCGATTTCATGCGCGCTTTCTCCTCGCCCTCAGGGTTCACGACCCGTGGGCTTGATTGCTCGCTCCGGTTTGCGTTCGTAGAACAACGCAGACGAAGCCCCTACTTCAGTTCAGAAGAAGAGGAGAGAAAGGAGTAAAGGCGCAGTTAGATTAAGAAGGATGAAACCGTGACGTAGATGGGCCGGGACGGCGGAGGATGAAAGACGAAGGCTGGTATGAACGTTCTTACTGGCGCGCTATCAAACACGACGTGCGTGGAGTCGATCGATAAGTCTGCGCTGTAAATCGTAAGCGAGGCAGCCGGGAGATTGGCGGCCGGCATTATGTGACAGCAGGACAAAGTCGCCGGTGTTGCACCCCCATCGCTCTGCGAAGTACTCGTTGCGGCCTCGAGCTTTGCCGTAGGTGAAGTCTTAGAAGGCTCGTTGTCGCGTGAGGTGTCGCGCCCCGACGGTGGCTGGGTGTCATTCGAGTGGTGATGGCCGCACGAGGGCTCCGAGTGTTTCCGATTTGCAGCGCCGTGTGAACCTTGCCCGTGCTGGTGTTGAGCAGAGTGTTGGTGAGTTACAGCGCTCTCCGCCTCTTCGCTCTGTTCCGGCTGAGCATCGAGTTTGTGAGTCGCGAGACTGTGCGCCGCTTCGCATTGCTGATGTGCGGCAGCGTGTTTATTGCAATGCCCACTAGAGGAAGATGAAGGGTCCTGGTGATTGCAGGCGCAGAGGGCTTCGGCCCACACTTGCTGGATGGAAAGGAGCGACAGAATAACTCCTACCGCCGCCAGCGCTCGCGCTGGCCCGGTAAGAGTCTTATTCTTTTTCTGCCGCTTCCCGTTCATCGCACACTTCCCATCAGATAACACCGCAGTCTAACGCGGCGCCCGCTATCTCGCCGTGACCGGCGTCACCCGTGTTTGTGACCGCTGTCACTATCTCTGACACCAAGACGATCATCGTATGGGCAATCATCGTGCCGGGGCTCAGGCCCTCGGAATCAAGGCGACTTTATAGCCAGAAGCCCATCTCTGGGAGATTTCCCGCAACCAACAGGAATTCTTATGGGTATACAGCCTCAGAAAACCTCGCCGCAGGGGTGCTGCAACCTCCATGCGAGATCAAGATCGACTGGTCGGCAAACGCCTCCTTTAGTTCAACTCTTTCCCCCGAACAAAGTTCCCGTGCCAGGTGTGATACCAGACTTGGGCAGTTGAACCGTTGACGCTCAACATGCCGTACTTCGCGCCGGTCGCGGCATCGTTCACGTCAAAGTTGTAGTAGCCAAAAAACTCATCAGGCATTCCGTCCACAACCAACGCCTTTCTGAAGCGTTCGCGGAGGAACTGATTGGCAGTGGAGGTTGCCGCTTCAGGCGTGACCGTGAATGTCGGGTCCGTGATCTTGCGATCGCGTCGGTTCATGTGCCCCGGCATTCCATCCGTCATCGAGTTCATCATGCCGCCGTATTTCTGATTCCACATCATACTTGGACCCGGCTCAGGCATTACGGACCCGGTCCACTTGTCAATGATCAACTGAAACGCCTTGTAGTTTGAAGGCCCTGCTTCTTTCACGACAACGTAGTAGTTGAATTCCCATTCCTCGACTTCATCGAGCGCAAGCGTGCTGTTGCCCAGCGTGTCCATGAAACGACCGGCAATATCGACGGCGTCGCCCATCGTTGCCATCGCACCATCATGTCGGTAAGCGTTAGCGCCGCTCAACAACATCATTCCGCTCATGCTGCCCATATTGCCTGTGTTCTGGTTGTTTTCCATTCCGCCCCCCATGCCTCCGCCCCCCATTTGGGCGTGACTGGTCGAAAGCGAAAGCAGAACTGGCACTGCCACTAGCGCCAAGATTGCCAGGGTCTTAGTCAGTTTATTAGTGCTGGACATTCCAAATGCTCCTTTTTGTTGATCTCTAGGTTAAAATCCGTTCTCAGATGATCGGCCATTCACAACAAACTATATCAATGCAATTGTAGGGACGCCGTGACCACCGTCACGTCTGAACGTGACCGCTGTGGTCAGACTTCCGGAACGCTTCGTAACGGCCGCCGGCTGTCACAGCGGAGCCGAATTAGCGCTATGATCGAATAGCACAGTGATTGGCGTCACTGATGTACAGAAGGGGGCGAGATATGATGTGCTCTAACCTCGTTCGCTGGCTGTTGGCTAAACTGTTGGTGGAGCGTGTCGCTTATGGCAAGTAAGACGCATTGGGAAAGGATTTATAGAACCAAGGACGTCGCTGAAGTAAGTTGGTTTCAGGAGCACGCCGCTCAGTCCATTGAACTCATCAAGAAAACCGGTGTAAGTCTCGCGGCAAAGATCATTGATGTAGGCGGTGGCGCATCCACACTCGTTGATGACCTTGTTGACCAGGGATATTCAGAAATCACCGTGCTCGACATTTCAGGGACGGCCTTGCGTCGATCTCAACACCGACTTGGGCAGCGTGCATCTCTAGTCACTTGGCTGGAATTAGACATCACTAGGGCAGAACTCGCCCACGACTTCTATGACGTATGGCATGATCGAGCCGTATTTCATTTTCTCACCAACGAGACCGACCGTGCGCAATACGTACGGGCGGTGCGGCGATCCGTGAAGACGGGCGGCCACATCATTGTTGCCTCCTTTGGATTGGACGGCCCAGAGAAGTGCAGCGGACTGAACGTCGTGCGCTACAACGCTGAGAGCATGCACCAAGAGTTTGGAAACGACTTCAAACTGGTTGATACCAGAACGGAAGCGCACCACACGCCGTTTGGCCCAGATCAACAGTTCCTATACTGCTACTGCCGAAAAACCTAGGCGGTCTAAGAACGCGTGTGAGGTCCAGGTGTCACCAAGAGTATTCATTGAGGAGCTTAGATATGAAGCTTTCCAAGAGAACGAGGATGTGTGGAACCAAATGCACTGTTGTTTTGGCCATGGTCACGGCGCTCATTGGGCAAGCGCAGAGCGGGCCAACTGCTTCACAGGAGCGCCCATCTCAGGCACGCCGGGCGCAGACGGAGGCAGCGCTCGCAACAAACGAAAGTCGAAGATCTACTCAGCAAAAGGCCGAACCTCGGCCTGAGGATCCCTGGACAAATGAACAGCTCATACCTCCTGAAGAGTTGCTAAAACGAATGTCGAGCGCAGAGAGGCCTCTGCTCCTTCACATCGGCGTGGCGTTCCTGTTTAAGAACGGTCATATCCCTCGATCCACATATGTCGGCCAAACCTCAAAGATCGAAGGGATTGAAAAACTCAAGAAGGCCATGCAAGAGGTTCCCCTGAACCGGGAAATTGTTCTCTACTGTGGGTGTTGTCCTTGGAAAGATTGTCCCAACATCCGCCCCGCTTTTAAGGTCCTGCGCTAGATGCGTTTCACAAAAGTAAAGCTGTTGCATCTGCCTACCAGTTTTGCGCAGGACTGGGCGGAGAAAGGACTCCCTGTTGAGGAGGGCGAGACCGGATGGAAACAAACTGATTGTCGCCAATTCATGAAGAGACCGCGGAGGATATCGTTTTCTTTACGATTAGATAAGCCGGATAGCTTAGTGGCAAATCAAACGCACCCTAGAGGTACGAAAGCTCGGTTTCCGGCCGCGGGTCCGAAGAGCCGGCACTTATGCAGAATACTCTAGAGTTCCACCTTGCGCAGCCGCAACGCGTTTCCGATCACAGATACAGAACTGAAGCTCATAGCCGCGCTCGCGATAATCGGACTGAGCAGCAGACCGAAACCGGGTAGAGCACTCCAGCCGCTATTGGGACCCCCAGAGCGTTATAGATAAACGCGAAAAAGAGATTCTGCCTGATATTGCTCATCGTGGCGCGGCTCAGCTTTCGTGCTCGTACAATGCCCCGAAGGTCGCCCTTCAACAAAGTCACACCGGCGCTCTCGATTGCCACATCTGTGCCCGTGCCCATCGCGACTCCAACTTGGGCCTGCGCCAAAGCCGGAGCGTCGTTGACCCCATCACCTGCCATCGCGACCTTTCTTCCTTCCGCTTGAAGGCGCTTTACGACCTCGCCTTTCTGCTCAGGCAGAACATCGGCCTGCACTTCATCGATGTCTAACTTGCGAGCTACAGCCTCTGCGGTCGTGCGGTTATCCCCCGTGACCATGACTATGCGTATCCCGTATTCGTGAAGCGCTTTGATAGCCTCGGCAGTAGACTCTTTGATTGGATCTGCGACGCCGATCAAGCCGGCTGGTTTTCCATCAATGGCGACAAACATCACCGTCTCGCCCTCTTTGCGCAGAGCGTCCGCTCGATCGATCAAGCCGGCCGCCTCAATATTCAATTGCTCAAGCAATTTGCTGTTTCCGAGAGCAACTTGGTAATGATCAACTCTGCCAACCACGCCCTTTCCGGTGACGGATTGAAAATCTTGCGCTTCCGAGAGCTTTAAGTTCCTCTGCTGTGCGCCAGCTACTATCGCTGCTGCCAATGGGTGCTCGCTTCCTCGCTCGATGCTAGCAGCCAGGCGTAGCAGGTCTGATTCACTCACCCCATCTCCTGGAACTACTGAAGTGAGGCGCGGCTTACCTTCGGTGAGCGTTCCGGTCTTGTCCACAATGAGAGTGTCTATCTTCTCCATCACTTCAAGGGCTTCGGCATTCTTGATGAGTACGCCTGCCGTGGCCCCGCGACCTGTTCCCACCATAATTGACATCGGCGTAGCAAGCCCGAGCGCGCAAGGGCAGGCAATTATCAGCACGGCAACCGCATTGACGATCTGGACGCTCCGGTCGCGCGTGCCAGGCGCGGCTCAGGACCAATAAGGCTCCAAACAACAAAGGTGATGAGAGCGGCCACAATCACCGCAGGAACAAAGTAAGACGAAACAACATCCGCGAGTCGCTGAATGGGAGCGCGGCTACGCTGAGCTTCGCTCACCATGCGAACGATCTGAGCAAGAAGCGTTTCGCTGCCTACGCGCTCCGCCTGCACAATGAAGCCGCCTGTACCATTGACCGTGCCACCGGTGACCTTGTCGCCCTTCGTCTTTTCTATTGGAATAGACTCACCTGTGACCATCGACTCATCTACTGAACTCGTACCTTCGAGTATAACTCCGTCCACCGGAACTTTTTCTCCCGGGCGAACCCGGAGCTTATCTCCCGGCTTGATGAGATCTAGAGAGATCTCTTCTTCCCTACCGTCATCGCGAATGACTCTAGCCGTTTTTGGAGCCAGTCCGAGCAGCGCTTTGATTGCGCTGCTTGTTTGACTGCGTGCTCGTAACTCGAGAACCTGTCCTAACAGCACCAAGACGACGATCACGGAAGCGACCTCAAAATAGACACCCACCTCACCACCTTCACCACGGAACGAAGCTGGGAAGATGTTTGGAAGGAAGGTGGCGATAACGCTGTACCCGTAGGCCACTCCCGTACCGATGGCGATGAGGGTGAACATATTCAGGCTGCGATTGACGATTGAGGCCCACCCGCGCTGGAAGAATGGCCACCCTCCCCACAGCACTACAGGAGTCGCGAGGGCCAACTGAACATACATGAGCAGTCTCATCGAGATGGCATGCTGCAAAGGTTGGCCGGGAATCAGGTCTGACATCGCGAGAAGTAGCAACGGGATTGCGAGGATCAAGCCGACCTTGAACCTGCGCGTCATATCGATCAGCTCTTCATTTTTCTCTTCCCCAGTTACAGTCCTTGGTTCCAAAGCCATTCCGCAGATAGGACAAAAGCCCGGTGCATCTCGCACGATTTGCGGGTGCATCGGGCACGTGTACTCGACCTTTGTTGTCGGCGCTGGGATGGTTAGTGGCTCAAGCGCCATGCCGCACTTCGGGCATGAGCCTGGCCCCTTTTGGCGAACTTCGGGATGCATCGGGCACGCGTACTCACTGCTTTTGTCGATGGTTTGCATCGTACCTCCCAAGAGGAAGTAGTCCCTTCCGGGACCTTCTACTCACCTGCCTCGGCCCGAAGAGAGTGAGAAATGGTGGCGACAGCATGCATCCCCAAATGGTGCTCCGACGCTCATCTGAGATCGTCAAGCAACGCCATTCTCTCGTCAGGGCGCGTGTGCGACTGAGCGAACACCGTGCGAACGAGGAATCTATTTCGCCACGTCGATCCTTGTCAGGTGGATCGTTTTTGCCTTGCCGTCCACCTGACCTGTCACCGTCACCTTCTGGCCAGCAAATTCGCGTGCCTTCTCCTGAGCAGCGTCATCCAGCGCATAGACAACCTTCTGAGCGCGATCGGCGAGAATGAATTTCGCGCCCCCCTCAACGCACTTGAGTGTGCAGGTCTTATCATCGCCCATTTTCATTGCCGAGTGATCCAAGCCGCACATGCTGTCGCTTATGTATCCGACTACGGTTTTCTCTACGCCCTTGTCTCCAGCCTGCGCTGGAGTAGTAGAACTCGCGGCAGCGTGCGGATGCTCGCCCATCAGGTGTTTCACATAAAGCGCCATCTGCCATTGCTCATTAGGTCTTGTCTTGGCACTAAACGCGGGCATCCCGCTTGTCTTGATCCCGTTGGCAATGACCCAATAGATCTCACCATCAGTGATCCCGTGCATAGCATGGCCGGTAAGATCGGCAGGCTTTACTTTCATCGCGCCTGCGACATCGGTTTTCGCACTGCCGTCCTCGCCATGGCAGGAAGCGCAATTGCGATTGAAGAGGGTGCGTCCCGCCTCAATGTTTTCTTCCGTCGCAGTTAACGGATTCTTCAGCTTCTTGGCGCTCGCCGGCGCGTGGCGATGCCCCTCGTGAGCAGAG
>DATMCM010000325.1:0-4743 GCA_035558335.1 Blastocatellia bacterium
GCCCAGATCATGCAGAATCGTGGCTACTGCCAACAACTCGGCATCCGGAGCACGTTCAGCGCTTTCTGAAAGCAATACGCCGAATAGCCAGGAGCGCATCGCATGGTTGAAGAGAAATGGCTCTGACGCGCTCCGTGACAAGTCAATCGCATCGCGAACCAGAACTGTGTCGGGTACTTTGATTCCTGCTATAACCATTCCCTACCTCTCTCGCTTTCACATAGTCCGTGGTCGGCGATTGGCTTTTTGCTCCGCCGTTCAGTTCGTTCTGCACAAAAAGCGTTGCCGATAATAAGAGCCTCCGCGGCTAGGTCGCCCCATCACACGCAGCTCGCCTTGATATTGTTGAGGACGGTGTTGTCCCAGTAAGCATCGAGCCGAGTGATCTTGGAATTCGAGTCGAAACGCAGAATGTAGCAGTGAGGGATGTGTACGTCCTGGCCCTTCTTTGCGACCCCCGGAACTTCTGCAGGTATGGGCCCGCTCATTTCAGCTTGGATCACGACTGTGTTCCCGTCGGTAGGGATCAGCTCGATCACTTTGACTCGAAAGTTCGGAACGGCATTCGGAAACGCGCGCCAAATAACATCGATGCCACCACGGATCGGCACGACGCTTTCGCGGCCGTATGGGGCATATCGTCCCAGTGCGCCATCTGCGCATAGACCGAGCATGCCATCGACGTCGTGGGCATCGTAGGCCGCGAAGAACTGTTGGGCGGTCGATACGTAGTCTTTCGCGTTCCCTTTCATCTCTATGCTCCTTTGGGGTCGCTTTTGTCGGGGATCTTGTGCCCTAGTATTCAAACCACTGGCTGAGCGCTTTGACCTTCTCCTCCGTATACGGCGGGAACAAGTGCTCAATGGCTACGTCGGGCGGCGAAATCAGAACTGATTTCGCGTGCGTGAGAGCGTCAAAACCGGCCTTACCGTAGTAGTGGCCGATGCCCGAGAATCCGACGCCTCCGAAAGGCATGGTTTCAATGAACAGATGAATGTTCACTTGGTTGATCGCGCCACCGCCGAAGGACAAGCTCGAGAGGAAGTGGTCGATCGCCTTCTGGTCACGGCTGAAAAGGAAACCGGAAAGGGGTTTTGGATGCTTCTTCACCTCACGAATGGCCGCATCCATGTCTTTATACGTAAGGATTGGGAGAATCGGCCCGAAGATTTCGTCCTCCATGATCGGGTCGTCCCACGTGACCGGATACAAGATCGTGGGATCGAGGTAGCGCGCTTCGCGGTCGGCAGAACCTCCGGCCACAACCTTGCTCTGATCAATTAGGGATACGAACCGGTCAACGGCTTTCGGGCTGATGATGCGCGAGTAGTCGTCGGACCTGCTCTTCGGGTCGGTTCCGTACAACTCGATCACGGCCTTCTTGGATTCTCTTACAAACTCCTCAGCAATCGATTCGTGCACATAGGCGTACCCAGGAGAGGTGCACCACTGTCCACCCCAGGCTGTTGCGCCCCAGACAATTTTCTTGGCCGCATCCGGGATGTTCGCGGTCGGATCAACGAAAGCAGGATTCTGTCCGCCAAGTTCCAGAAGAATAGGAGTCAGGTTCTTTGCAGCCGCCTCCATGACGATCTTGCCCACCTTGACGCTGCCGGTGAAAAAGATGAAGTCAAACGGCAGTTTGAGGAGCTCCGTAACTTCTTCTTTGCTCCCGGTGACGGCAGTGACAGACCGGGGATCGAAATATTTCGGAATAAGGTCGAGCAGAAGCTTGCTTGTGGCGGGCAAACCCTCAGAGAGTTTGAGGATGCATGGATTGCCTGCCGCAATCACCTGGACTGCAGGATCGAAGAGCAGCGTCAGTGGCCCATTGAAAGGGCCGATTACCAGGGTTACGCCGTAGGGCTCTCGATAGACCTTGGCAGTATGCCCGCTTTCGCGAAGTGCCCTTGGAACGACTACATCTACGGGCTTCATCCATTCTTTCAGTTCGGCTTTCGCGAAAGCCGCGGTACCTACAGGAGCCATGATCTCGAAAACTTTTTCCTGACTGGCGGTCTTGAAATCGCTGCTCATCGCAGCCTCCAGAGCCTCGGAGTTCTCGTTGCACAGGTTCTCGAGACGTGTCAGCTGGTCAATGCGCCACTCGTACGACTTGGTCGCGTCCGAATCGAAGTATGCTTTCTGTTTGTCAAAGATTTCCTGGAATGAATTCATCCAAGTCTCCCCCTGGGACGTTCGGTTTGTGCTCCGTTTTGCCGCAGGCTTTTAAACTTGTTTAGGTCATAGTGAGCACGACTCGGAAGCGTGCCTTGCCATCCATCATTCGTTTGTATGCTTCCTCGGCTTTTGCAAGCGGAAGTGTTTCGATCATTGGACGGACATCTGTGAGTACGCTGAAATCAAGCGTGTCTTGAGTCTCGATCGCTCTTCCGGTGAGACTGCCGACAACTGACCGTCCGCCGAAGATGAGCGGTACGCCGTTGACCGGGATGGCATCACCTGAGACTCCGACAACCACAAGTTTGCCCCGAGTTTTAAGGCCGGGAAGCAAGCTACCGATTGCGGCCCCGCTTGGCGCGGTCGCAAGGATGACATCTGCGCCTCCGAGCTTTTGCAGTGCTGCCGCCGCGTCTTGTGCCTTGGCATCGATGTAGATGTGCGCTCCGAATTTCTGTGCCAGGTGCTCTTTGTCGGGGCCCCCACCAATCGCCACGGTGCGCAGGCCCATTTTTCGTGCAAACTGCACGCCAAGGTGGCCAAGCCCGCCCACTCCCTGAATGGCAACGGTGTCGCCGGCACGTGCGGCGTTACGAAGCGCGTTGAAGGTTGTTATGCCGGCACATACCAGGGGGGCCGCATCTTCGGACTTGAGTGCATCCGGTATCAGGGCAAGCGCGCGTGCCTCCGCAATCATCGTTTCCGCGTAGCCACCGTCAGTTGTGATGCCGGTCATAATTGCATTTTGGCAATAGGCGGTTTCACCACGGCGGCAGGCCTCGCAGGTTCCGTCTTCACCTCCGAAAAATCCAACTCCGACACGCTGGTCGACCTTCCACGCTGTCACGCCAGGACCCACTTCCTCTATTCGTCCGATAACCTCGTGGCCAGGCACGCGCGGATAAGAAAGGTTGGGGAATTGCGCTTCCACAGTTGCCGCATCCGAATGGCATACACCGCAAGCCTCGACGCGGATACGCACCTGTCCGGCGCCGGGGACGGCAACCTTTCTTTCGACCAAGGAGAAAACACCCGGTGAAGAAATCTCGACGGCTCTGTATGTGCTCGCCATCCTTATCCTCCAACTTCACATTCCGCCCAACAGAAATGATTCGATCTTGAGTGTCAGTCACTCTCTTACTTCGAGGTCCCTTCCTGCGAACGCAACATGCGCCAGCGCGAGAGCGCGGTTCTACACCGCCCCATTGAATCTGGGCCCGAGGGCTCAATGGCTTTATATGTTGTGTTCATGGAAGCCTTCGCATTCGAACTAACGGTAGGGGTTGGCCGGCCTGGCTGCAATGACATATAATCCACTTTTCCGGCCATTGTGAAAATCATGCCTGGGCTGACAATGAAACCAATACTGGCAAGCAGGCGACCCCCCATATCGGTGGTTATCCTTGGGGTACCTCCGGTGGAGGAGCTCGATCTGATTGGTCCACTTGAGGTTTTTGCGGGCGCGAACCGCGTACTCGGCGCGCGGGGCCCCGCTTACGACGTTCGAGTAGTAAGCTCCCAACCTAAACCAATCATTGCAGGCGAATGCGGAGTTTCTTTGTTAGCGCATGGCTATTACCGGAGACTGCGCGAGCCCGTGGACACACTGGTCGTCGTTTGCGGACCGACCTCAAAAGACACACGTGACAGCCGCTTTTCTCTTTGGCTACAAAAGACTGCGGGTCGCGCACGACGAATGGCATCCGTGTGCGTCGCAGCCTTTATCTTGGCTGAAGCGGGTTTACTCCATAACAAGCGAGCAACAACTCACTGGGCCTTTGCTGCCGATTTGCAGAAGAAATATCCAGATGTCAAAGTCGATGCGAATCCGATCTGGATACAAGATGGGAATATCTATACCTCTGCCGGAATCACGGCTGGCATTGATCTCGCTCTGGCGATGGTAGAAGAGGACCACGGTGCGTCCGTGGCATTGGATGTAGCGCGCAACCTTATCGTGTTTCTGCGCAGACCTGGCGGTCAGGCGCAATTCAGCGTTTCCCTATCAACGCAAGCTTCGGGACGTACGGCGCTACATGACCTTCAGGTGTGGATGGCAGAAAACCTGAACAAGAATCTCTCTGTTGATGTACTCGCCAGACGTGCTGCTATGAGCCCGCGGAACTTCAGTCGTGTCTTCAGAAAGGAAACTGGCATTACACCCGCTAAATTCGCGGAACGCTTGCGCGTGGAGTCTGCACGCCGACAGCTAGAACAAACTGTTAAGGCCGTCAAGGAAATCGCTGCTTCGTGTGGCTTCAGCAGCTCTGAGATCATGAGACGTTCTTTTCTCTCACAACTGCAGGTTACACCCAACGCTTACCGGCTCCGTTTTCAGCGCCGTAGTCCACCTGGGACAAGCCGCTCGTAGCGTTATCGACTCCTGGATTGTCGGCTACACGGAAACCAACCCTTGAAACGGCGAGAATCGTCCTGATTGCTGTGCGCAATGACAGGTCCCCCGTCGCAGGCTCCTGCTTCTATCCCGCATTTATCAGGCTGTGAGGCTTACATGCAGTTCTGGCGGGCCGCCCATTTCATAACGGTAGGAAACTGGAACGA
>DATMCM010000326.1:0-5386 GCA_035558335.1 Blastocatellia bacterium
GGCATCGGAGCTGAGCAGCTCGCGAACCCGCTCGCCGATAGTCGTGCCGCCGGGCTCGCGGGTGACGATGATCCGATGGCCGCGCGATCGCAGCGCTTCGGCGAGCATCTCGAGCTGCGTGCTCTTGCCGCAGCCGTCGATTCCTTCAAACGTTATCAGCCTTCCTCGCATACGATTGATTGTCGGTCGAAGCGTGATTTGTAACCTCGTGAAAGTGATTCGTGAGCCTCGCCCTCACGTCTTATCGATCAGGCATATCGCCTCGCTCGTCACGCTTTGCGCTTCGCTATAAACGAGTTGGGCTGCCGAGTAGGCAGCCCAACCACAGAGACCTGGTATTCACTAGGCGAGCGTCAAGCTTTTTCCGGAGCGACCGCGGCCTGAGTTGCCGCCGGCGGCGGCTCGGCGTGCGACTCACGTTCCGCTGGCGGTGACGGGCGGCTGTAGTGAAAGTCACGTCCGCCTCCCCGCGGCAATGAAACCGTCGAGATCGCGTGCTTGAAGATCAGCTGCTCCTGCGATCCCGCTTCCAAAATAACCGAGTACTTATCAAAGCTCTTGATCCTCCCGGTTAGCTTCACGCCGCTCATCAAGTAGATCGTCACATTGCTGCGTTCTTTGCGGGCACTGTTGAGAAAACTATCCTGGATTGTGTTTTGTTGTTGTGGTTGTGGTGGCTTCTCCATTTGTTGACTCCCCGAAGAAAGAATTTGAGGTACTGAAAAGTAGCACAGTCAAGTTGACGCGAGCAAGAGTTGGCCCGCTAAACGCTCTCCCAAACGCGCGTTGCCTGGGTGGTGTCCTGGTTCGAATGTTTTCTCTGCCTAACCTCGACGTCTCAGCGTCTCCGCGGTTAGTAAGCGCCGAAACAACGCTGACCGCGGAGGCGCGGAGACCCAGAAACTGCGCTGAGAAATTGAAACCAGGACACGACCGTTGCTTGACATGACTTGATCCATCACATACAAACAGAGCTTCATCTTTGACCGAAGGAGACGACCGTGTTCATCTTACGCGCTTCATCTGCGACGCTTGCGGCACAACCCGCGCGTGCGGCCGAGGTGAAGGCGAAGCCCGTCTCAGTCGATGCGCCGGCCACGGATGGGACTTTCGTGGACGTCGGACTGCCCGTCCCGGAAACCTATAATGTCGACATAATTCGCGCGCTGCTCCAGGATCCGTTTCGAATCTTTATCTACTGGGAAGTCCGGCAGGAGAGTTTGAACGGATTGACTCACTATTTCTCTACCGAAGAAGCCGAGCGGTTTCGAGTTACGCTCAAGTTGATCGAAGTCGAGGGCGGCGGCGAAGCCTTTTTCGAAGTAGGTCTGCGAGGCCGCTACTGGATGATGGTCTTTCCCGATCGCGAGTACGAGTTCGAGATAGGAGTCCGCTCTCCGGAGCACGGTTACATTGCGCTGCTGAAGTCGAACCGGGTGCGCACGCCGCGCGGGACCGTGTCACCCGAGCCGGCGCTCGAGCCAGAGTACAAACTCAGCGCTCCGCAGTTTCTGAATGTGCTCGAGGCTTCAGGCTTCTCGGCAGTCCAGGCATTGGACATCACCGTGTCGGCGCTGCCAGGCGCAAACGCGGACGCCGAAGATTTGTCGGACGTCCTCGTTAAGCTTCCGGATCCGCTTCGCGAGGCATTGACCGCGGCGAGCGCCGGCGAGCCCTTGACCGAGGAACTGGTCAACGCGCTGCCCGGATGGCTTCGCAGCGAGTTGAGGAGGTTGCTGTTTGGCGGCGATGCCAGATTGGCATCGGCCGCGCTGATTCATTACCTGCCCGAACTCCTTCGCGAGGCGCTCGAAGACGAACGCGAGCTGATAGGCGACCGTGTCCATCCGTTGCGGGTAACGCCTCGGTTTCTTGTGGGCGCGTCCGAAAATGTCAGTTGGCCCGCGGGTGAGTTCAAGCTACCCGCGTTCCGGCGGCCTCCGCCAGTTTCGGGTTCAGGGTTTATGGTTCGGAGTTCCGATTTCGACTTCATCTCAGCCGCAATCCGACGCAATTTCTAGACCCGGAACCGCAAACCAGAAACCAGAAACCAATCATGGAACAGGGACTGCTCGCCATCATACTTCATGCACACCTGCCTTTCGTGCGACATCCCGAGTACCCGGAATTCCTCGAAGAAGAGTGGTTGTTTGAAGCCATCAGCGAGACTTACCTGCCGTTGCTGAGCATCATCGAGGGCTGCGCATCAGACGGAGTGCAAGCGCGAATTACAGTCGGCCTGACTCCGCCTCTTTGCGAGATGCTTGCCGATCCGCTGCTGCAGGGACGATATCTTCGCCACGTCGGCAGGCTGGTTGAACTCTGCGAGAAGGAGGTCATTCGCACTCGGCATCATCCCGCGATGAATGCGACGGCGAAAATGTATCTCCAGCGTTTCTCCGCCGCTCGCGAGATGTTCGAGAATCGCTACCGGCGCAACTTGATTAACGGCTATCGCGCGCTTCAGGACGCGGGAATAATCGACATCATCACCAGCGGTGCGACTCACGGATTCCTGCCGCTGATGACTCGAACCGAAGCTCGCCGCGCGCAGATCGAAGTGGGACGCCGAAACTACGCGAAGCACTTTGGCCGCTCGCCGCGCGGGATATGGCTCCCTGAATGTGCTTACGACGTGGGGATCGATGAGCTGCTCCGCGGGGCCGGTCTGACGTTCTTCATCACCGACGCTCACGCAATCATGTACGGCAACCCTCAGCCTCGCCGCGGCATATATGCGCCGGTGATCACGCCGGCCGGAGTAGCTGCGTTTGCGCGCGACGTTGAAACCAGCGAACAGGTTTGGAGCGCGGACACCGGTTATCCCGGCGACCCTGACTATCGCGAGTTCTATCGCGATCTGGGATTCGACGGCGATTACGACTACGTCAAACCCTATCTGCACGGCGATGGCGTCCGCCGCAACCTGGGGATCAAGTATTATCGCGTCACCGGCAAAGTCGATCTTGGCTTGAAGCAGCCTTATGAGCCGTCCTGGGCTATGGGCAAAGCGGCGAGTCATGCGGGACACTTCATGTTCAACCGGCAAGCTCAGGCCGGCTACCTCCGAAGCGTGCTGGGTCGCAAACCGATGATCGTTTCGCCCTACGACGCCGAGCTGTTCGGGCACTGGTGGTTCGAAGGCCCGCAGTTCATGAACTACCTGTTCCGCAAGATTCACTTCGACCAGGATGACATCCGGCTTGCGACCCCGGTCGATTACCTTGAAGAGTATCCGCAGAATCAGCGTCAGCAGATAAGCGGCTCGTCGTGGGGTGCGGAGGGGTACTACCGGGTCTGGATCAATGGTGAAAACGAGTGGATGTACCTGCATCAGCACGTTGCCGAAGATCGGATGGTTGAGCTTGCGCGCGCGCACCCGAGGGCTGAAGGTCTGCTGCTTCGGGCGTTAAATCAGGCCGCGCGCGAGTTGCTTCTTGCTGAATCGTCGGACTGGGCTTTCATCATTACGACGGCGACGAGCGTTCAGTACGCCAGGAAGCGGTTTCGCGATCATATCCATCGCTTCACCCGGTTGTACGAAATGATCACACAGCGAGAGATCGACGAAGGCTGGCTTGCGGAAGTGGAGTCTCGTGACACGATCTTTCAAGAGATCGATTATTCGGTTTATCGCTAGCGGTAACTTAAGGAAGAATCTGGGGGCAGCCCGCGTACGCGGGCAACAGCGTGTAGCCCAGGGCAAGTCCTCGCAGCCCTGGGACTCGGCATTAGTTACGTTATAGCCAGCGTGCGCGAGGGGACAGGGGGCCAAGCCTCCGCATGACGCGGGGTCTTCACACCGATCACATGCTGTCGCCGATGACGCGGGCTCTCGCCATCTCCGTAGATAGGGCCACGGTGCCGCGAGCCGAGGCATCACTTCCAATCGCGCATCTCGCGAGCCGCGTTCCGGCCGCTTCTCTTCCTTAGTTCTGACTGCCCGTGATATAAACCTAGGAGCCGGCTGTTCATACCTAGTTGTTGAGAGAGCCTGGTCACTGGAATGACGATGAGGAATCTCAAGCACGAGGCGACGTATCTCTAGCCTGAGGTAAAGACCGGGTGATCTCCGAGACTATTTCGCATTACCGCATAATCAGGGAGCTTGGCGCTGGAGGGATGGGCCAGGTCTATCTGGCCGAAGACACTCGGCTCGGACGCCTCGTTGCGCTCAAGTTCCTCCCTGCCTCGTTTCAGTACGATCCGGAGCGACGCACCCGCTTCCTCGCAGAAGCCCGAGCCACGTCTTCGCTGCGCTCTCCTCACATCGCGGCGATCTACGACATCGGCGAACACGAGGGCACGATGTTTCTGGTGATGGAATACGTTGAAGGCGAAGTGCTCTCGGCCAGGCTCAAGCGCGGCCCGCTCGCCGTCCGCGAGGTCATCGACATCGCCGCCCAGATCGCCGATGCGCTCGCGGAAGCGCACGCTATCGGCATCGTCCACTGCGACGTTAAAAGCTCGAACCTGATAGTCAACGAGCGCGGCTTTGCGAAGATGCTCGATTTCGGACTTGCCAAGATCGACGACTTGAACGTTCTCGGCGCAGACGACAGAACCAGAAAGGTCGGAGAACAAACTTCACTGGGTGTTGCCGGCACGCTGGCATATATGTCGCCTGAGCAGGCGCTCGGACGCCCCTTCGATCACCGCTCGGACGTGTTTTCTCTTGGAGTAGTGCTTTACGAAACGCTCAGCGGCCGCCTGCCGTTCGAAGGCGATTCCGGGACGGAATTGATCGACAAGATAATTCACAGCGAGCCGACGGCAATCTCGCGATTGAACTACGCGATCCCGCCGGAGCTCGAGCGCATCACTCGCAAGGCGCTCGAGAAGGAGCCCGAACGTCGCTATCAATCTATGCGCGAGATGTTGACCGACTTGCGGAACCTTCAGCGAGACAATGACTCGGGAGGGCAAACAGCAGCCGGAATCAAACGGCAGACCGAGGCGATTGGGCGAACGCGCTCGCGGAAATCAATAGATTCGCTTGCGGTTCTGCCGATGGAAAACCTGAGCTCGGAGCAGGAAACCGAATACCTGAGCGACGGAGTAACCGAGTCGATTATCAACAATCTCTCGCAGATTCCCCGTTTGCGAGTTATGGCTCGCAGCACTGTGTTTCGTTACAAGGGACGCGGCTCGCCGGACCCGCAACAAGTCGGGCACGAACTGGGGGTTCGCGCGGTTCTGGTTGGGCGCGTGCTGCAGCGTGGCGACAACCTGATCGTGAAGGTCGAACTGGTCGACACAAACGACGGCTCGCATCTCTGGGGCGCAAGTTACAACAAGCGTATGTCTGACATCTTCAGCATCGAAGAAGAGATATCGCACGAGATATCCGACGCTTTGAAGCTCAAGCTGACCAGCGCTCAAAAGA
>DATMCM010000327.1:0-6664 GCA_035558335.1 Blastocatellia bacterium
GAGGCTACATTGTCCCAGAGGCATCGAACGCCCCCGTTGCCAGTGACGCACGCTCTGGTAGGATACTGATCGCAGAAGATCAGGTTGTGTACTTCAAACAACAAGTCACAACAGCCACTCACGCGACTTCGTGTCGCACCCGAACGTTCAGCATCAGCGACCGCGCAGCGCCGTCCGCTGCATGGTGTTGTTAGCTCGCGTTCCGTGACTCGCCGCGATGTCCTCGCACCTCGTAACGAAGCTCCACCATGCCGCTCTTGTAGGCTTTGACCTCCGCCAGATGGAGGGCGATGTCTCTGTCGAGCTTCTCGAAGAACGGGATCCCATCACCAATCAAGATCGGCAGGATCGAATAGCGAACTTCGTCGGCTAGCCCGAGACGAAGGCATTCGGCGGAGACCACACCGCCTCCAACAAACCAGATGGTACGGAACGTGGGCCGTAGGCGCCCATTCACGAACTGCGCGAGATCGCCTGAGTGGAACTCGACGGTATCCCGCGTCCGTGGTAGTTCGCGACTAGTGAGGACGAAGGTGGGTTTGTCGCCGTACGACCACCCCAACCCCTGGCCTTCAAAACGAAGCGCGGTCTCATAGGTTCGCGATCCCATGACGTAGCAGTCGATCGTCTTGAGGAACGCCTCGACGAATCCTGGGTCCATGGTGTCCCCGCCTGCGAATTCGTCTGAGGTTTCGAGCCAGTCGACGCGCCCGTCCTTTCGAGCGATGAAGCCGTCGAGGCTAGCCGCCATGTGGATCGTTACGTGAGAATCAGGGTTTGCCATCGTTTCGTCCCGACCTTGAGCGCGACGGCTGGCAGCACTGCTCGGAGCCGCCTCCGCTTGAGTCCACCTAACGATTTCCGGTTCAGCCGCCGCGCTTCTCAGCGGTCGGCTGCAACCGGCGGGTTAGGCCTTTCAGTATATTTTTCAAGGAGCACGATTGGAACTTCAATATGCCCCGACCATTCAGAAGCAAGGTATCCATACTCCTCAGGAAACGTGGACATATCTACTTTCCCGTGTGGGCTGAGCAAGTGGCGTTTTACCTCGCTCTGCCAAAACTCATAGCACTTGTGGACAGGAATTCGCTTCAAGGGAGTGCCTATGTCGGCCACGATGAATTCCACAGAATGAATCTTCAGCATATCCGTTAGGTCGGTCGGGGTGAGATATCTTTCGCGGGAGGCCTCGACCTGTTCTTCATCTGTCCAGATGAACTCCAGGGGAATAGTTGTCACAATCTTATCTTTGATCTGGGTCACCCAAAACGGCACCACCGGCGGCTGGGTTCCCGACACGGCGGCCGGACTTCCTGCAGTGTCAAACTGAGAACTTACGACTAATAGCCTGTTTTTATAACGAGCCACCGAGGTTGGGAACGCGAAAGTGGGGTGGTTGATGGAGCGCTCGAGCTCGGCGTGCGAGAAGTCAGATGAGAGCTTTACGACCGCGATGGACTTGGGCAGATTCTGCGCCACGTAGAGCGTGTTGCCTTGCAAGAACAGGCCGTCGGGCGTATTCAACATTCCGGCCGGCATGTTCACAGGGACGATCTCCTGGGACCTGAGGTCGACCCGAAAGAGCGCGTTCTCGTTGCGCTTGCCGATGATGAGATAGCGGCCATCCGAGGTGGCAACGATGCCGTTCACGTTGATCCCCTCAGCGCCGGGCGCATTCACATACGTCACCGGCGTGCCTTCGAACTTCAAGAACTCCTGGAGCTCATACTGTCCCGTGCTGGTGGGGGCGAGGCGATAAAGGACAGGATTGACGGAATCCGTTACATAGGCACTGCCATCCGGCGCGAGCGTGGTGTCGTTCAGGAAGGTCTGGCCTGTGCGGAGACCATTATCCAGCTTCGAAATGAGACGGCCGTTTTTGGTGTTGTAGACAAAGATCAAGCCGGTTTGCCGTCCTACTACCACCAGGCGGTTGTTGGCGAAAAACATGCCCGTCGCAATGCTGCGACCATCCGCACCGCCGGGGGAGAACACTTCAAGCCTGGGACTGTCGACCTTGCCTTTGTAGATCGTGCCCTCCTTCACGGAGCCCACAAAGAAAGAACCAGTCGACTGATCCACCGTCACGCTCTCCGGGTACACATTCGCGCTGTCAAGAAACGAGTGCAGGATGGGAGTCGCATACGGCCGGAGGGTCGCCGGCGCGTCACTGTCCGCCGCCAAAATGAATGACGTGACGCTTGCCAGGGCGAGAGTCGTGCCCAAACAGGATAAAAGCGGTTTCCAGGGTTTGTGCGGCATGTGTGCCTCCTTCGCGACGTTAATGATGCCCATGTCCTAAATGGGTGTTGGTGGTAGTTCGAAATTGGTTCGATGGACCACGGATTGGGTGGATTGGACGGATTTGCGCGGATGTGGATCTGTGAGAATCCGTCTAACCCGCCCAATCCGTGGTCAATTCACCTGGCAACACAGATTCAAGACACTACCTATTCTCGATCGGCTTCCTCTCACTTCGGCAGCATATAGCGTGGTTGGTATAACCCATCCGCCAGGTCGATGCTCTCTCGGAGCAGTTGCGCGACTCTCTCGACGGCAGCGACGAGTTCCGCAGCATTGGCGCCCAGGTGCACCAGCGTCTCCTGCACGCGCGGCCCGAACTCTCGTGGGGCGCGCTCGAACTCGGCAACCTCCGCCAGGGCCGTCTTGTCATTGATCGGGTGCTTGCGGTTCAAAGCGAACAGGGCCAGCACCAGCTCGTTCACGGCGCGAGTCAGACAAGCGCCGGTCCCGTAGGCGTCTGCACGAGCCGCGAACTTGGGGGCGAACGCAGTGAGTGTGAATTCGGCCATGAAGAGAAAGTCCTGGACCACGGCCTGACGCAGGGCCTCGGGGTAGTCCGCGACCTGCCTCTTCAGCCCATCGAGCCGCGCTTCGGGATCGAATAGGGCAATACACACCGCGATCTCGCCAAGGTACGTTCCGCTGAAGAAGCCGAAGGGTGGCTGCTGGAGGTAGTGAAGCTCGTACCGGCCGGCTCCCGCCTCGGCGATGACCCGCTCCAGGTGTTCGAGGTTGCGATAGATGAAATCGACGCGCTGGCCGCCGATTGTGAGCCACGCCCCACCATTGACCCACGGGCCCCACTGGTAAAAGTTTGTGACCACAGGCCCGGCAATGTCGTTGACAACCTCGGCCAGTTCGCGAATGTTCTGGATCGAGAAGGGAGCAGCTTCCGAATAGAAAATGCCGAGATCGATGTCCGACCCCGGCTGGGCGCATCCTCGGGCATACGATCCCCCCAGCGCGACAGCCCGGACCCCGCGGATCGCCCCGAGCCGCTGCGCGAGCGACGAGACCAGTTCGGACTGTTCCGGCGAGAGCTGTTTCACTTTCAAGCCCTTCTTTCTTTCTGGTTCGTTACTCGCTTTTTCTTTCCTTTGAGTAAGCGTTAGGCCGGCGGCTCTTGGCCCCCCAGTTCGAGCGAAGAGAACGCATTAATCGTGACGTAGTATCCGTCCGGATCCCGCAACGAGAACTCCTGTGTTCCAGTGTTCGGGTTCGTGTGCGGCTCCTCTTCGAGCCGGGCGTCGAGAGCGCGTGCCCTCTTCAGGGCCATATCGAAATCGTCGACGCGAAAGAACAACAGGAGCCCGTTGCCAGGTGTCGCCTCGTCCCGGCTCATCAACGACGGATGCTCGTGCGCGCCCCACTGGTGGAGGCAGAGCAGGACAGTTCCATCGGAATCGAGGATCTGACCAAAGTCAGAATGGGCCGGTCGTGTCTCGGGTTGGCCGAAGAGCGACTGGTACCATTTGAAGCTAGTCGGCACATCACTAACGCCGATGATCGTCCACGTGCGTTTCATGACATTTCTCCCGTCGGCCTAAGGGTTGAGTTGACCGGGCCGCCGAACGGCACTTGAAGAAACCCTGCGAATGAGGACTTACTTCTCTAAATAGTCAGTGCGAGATACCTCGCTGCCGCTTAATTGAACTATCACGCTGCCTTCCTTGGCCGCCACGAAATGTGGAACCCCCGCCGGAATGACTATAAAACTGCCTGCCGGGTAGCCCTTTAGCTTAGCTGAGTCGAATCTTTCTCCCGTGCCTAGATACCAGGTCCCTTCGATCACTGTGACGAGTTCGTCTTGCGGATGCCTATGCGCAAGGACACGCTTGCCGCCAGGTATCTTAACTCTATCGACCCACGCGCCGCCTTTGCTTGAATCGCCGAACAATTGCGCTCGCTGCCGCCCATCGTTGTAGTAAGGCGGCGTGAACCACCGCACTTGTTCGGGGGTCAACCCGACAACCTCTTTTTGAGTCTTGCCGGCCCAAGTCATTGCCAAGGTTATCGCCGCAAGAGCTATCACTATAGCAACCACTGCGAGAAGTGTCTTTTTCATTTCTCTCTCGCCTCTCAACGGATAACGAGTAGCGCCTAGCGCCAGTTTCAGGGGCCGGCGCGACCGCTGTGATCGAAGCCCAGTATCCCCGCTGCGCCGGCTTCGCTGCGATGGTTAGGCGCCGCGCCGTTGCGCGAGAATCTCTTGGAGCGTCGGGAGCCAAGCCGTTTGAAGCCACTTGAGGTCTGCGAATGGAATGACTCGCCACACGCGCCACCCGGCTTGTTCCAGCGGCGCGACCATTCCTGCCACGGCCCCCCAATTCGAGGTATGAACGACGACTGGTTGCGACGGCGTTCTGGTTACCAGGTAGTCAACAACATCTTGCCCTGTGCCCGAGTCTGACCGTCCTCCGGGACGTTCAGGTGCCAAGACAAGATCGTGATCGAGAGACAGCAGGTCGACGTCAGCAAGGTGCTCGTTCAGCCAGCCGATCATGTTCGATGCATTGTCGAATAGGGCAATTTCAGAGCGCGGAAACGCTTCTGCAACAAGTCGTTTCATCGCGTCCTGTCGCCGCTCATCATCTTCCAGGATTGCAAGAAGCATCTTGTGCTTGTAACGACAAGGCCCCTAACGGTCTGCGCTTCAGCCGCGCCGAGGGAATCCGGAGCGGCTCCGCCGCGATGGGCGTCGGCTTCCTTGGGTCGTTAGGTCTCCAATCACCAGGCATCATTGGCTGCGCCAAGGGACATTTCCATGTTTGATCACAGTCTAAACGTCATAAACGACTCCATCAACCTTGACCTTTGAGCACCAGAAGCAATGAAAAATGTCCTTGTCCGGCATGAGCTGGGCGAGATCTAACCGACGCCAGCGGTGCAGCCCAACACGGCACAGTAGCCCCAACACACTGCTGGCCTCGTGCTCTCTATTCGGCCACAATTTTGCAGCTCGAACCGCGAGTGCGTAATCAGTTACGGCATTCTCTGTACTCTTCTGCGATGATCCGTTCATTCTCTCAGAAGTCTCCTGGCGTCCTTTATTAATAAGACCACTGAAGCCTGACTGAGTTCAATCTTTGAATCCTTTGACTTCCGTATTCCAGCCCATAATGAATGAAGTCGCCGAACGATATGGAGTTCAGCGGCGTGCGAAGCGAGTCCGCTGCAACGACGGGTTAGGCGGCGCGCCCACCGGTGTGGACGAAACGCCCGCAGCTCCCGGGAGCCCAAACAATTGCTACTGCACCTGACTAAGCGCAGTCATGGCTGCCAGCGAATCCATATAGTCCCGCCATTGCACGATCTTTCGTCCCTCGATGGTAACCACCGAGATGAACCGGTTGTCGTATGAGGAGCCGGTCGCGACAGTTTTACCATGGACATCGTATTCGATGATGACAACGCGAGGGTCCTGCGATCGGTGCACAACGAGCTCGTCAGCGCCGTGGAGGACGATGTTGTTGCCGTAGCCCGCGTAGAGTGCCATCAGGGCGTCACGGCCACGAAGTGTCTGGGGCCATCCGGGGAAACGATATCGAAACTCGAACTCCGCGTCGTCGGCGATTGTGTCGAAATAGTGGTCGCCATCGACCAGGCCGGCCAAACCCTGCCGGACGATGTCGAAGAACGGGTCGAGCGCCGTGAATGCCGCGTACTTGGGATCGGTCACGATTTGCTCCTTGGTTGTTGCGTGAGTTGGTTCAGAACGCAGCTAACGAGTCGCCTCTGCCGCTAACGTCAGGGTTGACCGGGCGCGCGGGTAGCACTCGACAACCACTGAACTGTGGTTCGGAGCCCTCCGTACGACGAGTTAGGCGGCCGACTTTGTCGCAATCGAAGCTCTCAGAAGTGAGCGCAACCCACGCCGCCGGTCCTCGGCATGCGGGCAGCCCCTACCAGAACCGCCACCGCGGCCGACGCGCCGGCTGCTCACTCCCGACTGCGGGCCGGGCCAGCGACTCGCAGGTGGCCCGGTCAATGGTCACGGACACCTCCGCCAGTGCGCTGTTGACCAGCACCCCCTCGCAGCCTGGGTTGAGCAGCACGGTGGCCACGAGCGCCTCGCCGGCGATCTCGCCGTTGAAGGGACGGCCGAACCGCCGCGCGAACGCAGCCGGATCCGCGAACGCAAGTACCATTGACCGCCCGCTGGCGTGCCGCGTCAAGCCGACTGAAATAGGTTGTTCGGCCGTCGAGACGTACCCGCCGCCCGCTCCAGCCGGAAACCCCACGGCGATCACGCCCACCATCGAGCTGCGGAATCCGCCGAGGAGCCTCGCGAAGCTCTCGGGTGTGACGGCCGCGATATGGTCGGCGATGAGGTCGGACAAGGGAGTTTCGCTCATAGGCT
>DATMCM010000328.1:0-6009 GCA_035558335.1 Blastocatellia bacterium
GGCGGACTCGACTTGCCCGGCAGCGTCAGAGTTTGGGACCTGAGACGGCGCAGAATCGTCAAAACGATCACGCTGCCCGGCCCTGCTGGAACCATCGACGTGAAGCTCATTCCCGGAGACAACAAGGCGCGCGCTTACACCGCCGGAATGGCCGACGACAAGCTCTACTTGATCGACACTGAAAAAGGGACGGCCAACGTCGTATTCGACTTCGCCACCATCGCGCCCGGCGGCTTTCCTCAACTTATGCGGATGACCAAAGACGGCGATCGGCTTTTCATTTCGCTGAACGCCGCGGGCAAGATCGTCATGTTCGACACCAGCAAGCCCCAGAAACCCGAGGTCATCAAGGTGCTGGACCTTGGAGCCGGCTCAGGTCCCCACTATATCGCGCTAACCGATGACGAAAAGCGGCTCGTGATAAGCGACTATTTCCTGAACGAAGACGATTTCGGCAAGGTGCACGCGGAAGGCGATCACAAGGTCCACGTGGCCCGAGTCCGGTCGAACGATCTATCGCTTGATAGTCGATTTCAGCTCGACTTCAATACGGCGTTCAGCGCCCCCGCGCGACCGCACGGACTCGCTTTCAAATAAACATAGATCGGCAGCTACCGATTTAGGGCCAGTCGTCAGTAGTCGGTCGTCAGTGGTCGGTGGTCAGGTCAGATAGTCCTCGCACGCAGAACATCTTTCACCGAAGACCGGCTACTGATGACTGCCCGCTCTTGGAGGCTCCGTGACCAGACGAATAGAAATCACCGTTGAAACAGATGAGATCACGATCATTCGTGGGTCCCGGGAGAGTGTTTTTACTCTCTGTCCAGTGTGCCCGGAACCGGTCTTCATGATGACGCCCGAACAGGCTGCAGTGATGTCCGGCACAAACACCCCCGAGATCTACCATCTGGTTGACGAAGGTCGCCTTCATCACGAGGAGACTCGGGAAGGCTTTTTCCTGGTCTGCCCAAATTCAATTGTGGGACTCGTGACAAGCCATCCTGAGCGGCAATTGAATCGAACAAAACGAAAAGGGGGCGCATGAAAAAGACTGGCTATAGCAGCTTCATTGGCTTCGGGTTATTCGGATCGCCGTAGTCATAAAAGCCGCGCCCGCTCTTGCGCCCGTATAAACCCGCCATCACCATTCGCTTTAAGAGCGGCGGAGGCGCGAATCGCTTCTCCCTGAACTCGTCGAACATGATGTTCGCGCCGTAGTACATCGTATCGAGCCCAACGAAATCCAAAAGAGTGAGCGGCCCCATTGGATAGCCACAGCCGAGCTTCATCGCGTTGTCGATGTCCTCGATCGACGCGACGCCCTCTTCGAGCGCTCGAATCGAGTCCAGCATGTACGGCACCAGCAATCGATTAACGATGAAGCCCGTCCGGTCGGATGTCTGAACGGCGACCTTGCCGATGTCGCGCACGAGCTCGGTCGCAGTCTTGAAAACGTCGGGATCGGTCAGGATCGTGCGGACGACTTCGACCAGCTTCATCACTGGCACCGGATTGAAGAAGTGCATGCCGATGAACCGCCGCTGCCGCTCGGGGCTCGTAACGGTCATCATCTCCGTGATTGATAGGCTGGAAGTGTTCGATGCAAAGATCGTATCGGGCCGGCATATCCGATCGAGCCGCCCGTAGGTCTTATGCTTCTCGTCCATGTTCTCGATGATCGCTTCAATCACGATGTCCGCGTTCGCCGCGTCGTCGAGATTGGTCGATCCGCGCAGCCGCGACATCACCTTGTCTTTGTCTTCAGCGTTCAGCCTGCCCTTCTCCACGGCGCTGGTTAGCTGCTTGTCTATTCCCGCGAAGCCCTTCCTCAGGAACTCGTCGGCGACCTCGATCACCGTCACCTCGCGACCCCCTTGCGCGCAGACTTGCGCTATGCCCGCGCCCATCAAACCACACCCGAGTACCGTTACGTTGTCGATTGCCATTGATTGCTTGCCTCCGATGATGTGACTGCCAGCGTTCCGGTCTGACCTGGCAGGTTGGTACCTGAAACCGCCCTGTTCAACCGACGATTGACTTCACTCCTTCTTGCGTTCGTAGCCGTTTTCTTCCAGATAGCCTTCCAGCCACGGGTCATATTCCTTCCGAAACTGCTCGTACTTCTCTTTGATCCCCACCAGCTCTCTTACTGCGTCCAGCTTGAAGCTCCCTCCCCGCTGGCGATACCGATCAATCGTGGCCTTCTGCTGGTCCAACAAGCCTTCAAGTTGCTGGCGGAACGTCTCGGCCTTCCCCTCCATTCTTGGTACGGCGACGGTGGCGGCAAGGCCCGATTCGGCCGCACGTTGTGCGTTGTCCAATTCGGCGGGGTATCCAGTTTGACTGAGCGCCCTCGCTAGTGCGTTGATCGAATTGCCAAGCGCCCTCTGAGCACTCGTCATCTTGTTGAAGTAATCAAGGACTCGCGAGCCGGGACTCGCTCCCAGATTCGCGAGGCTCAACTGCGGACCGCGGTAGCTCAGAAACGCCGCAACAAACGATCCTGTCATCACGACGATGCACAACACTTGAAGCACGCGCCATACAACCGGCGTCTCTTTCTCTTCCGGATGCTTGAAAGGAACCGCCAGCGCAAGCGCGACCCCGGCAATCAACCCTCCGATGTGAGCCGCGTTGTCTACGATTCCTCTTGCGGTAAAGCCGAATATCAGATTGATCGCGATAATCGGAAGCACGCGACGGCGGATGTCTTGACTGAGCGCGGCCGGAATTTCTTTTCGGTACTTGAAAGCAAACGTTGCCATCACGCCAAACAACCCGAAGATCGCTCCCGAAGCCCCTGCCGACACAGCGTTCGGACTGAAGTAAAAACTGCTCAACGAAGCCAGCACTCCGGTGGTCACGTACAGAATCAGAAATCGCGCCGAGCCGTAGATCTGTTCGATTTCGCGCCCGATGATCCACAGCGCGTAGTTGTTGAACAAGAAGTGAACAAATCCGATGTGAAGAAACATGCACGTGACCAGACGCCAGTATTGATGTTGACCCGCGATGAGCGCGTTCTGCTTTGCGCCGAAGGCAACCAGCACTTGAGGATCGGCCGACATCGGTCCCATCCCGCCCGCCAGCCATTCGAGGACAAAGACACCGAGGTTTACTCCGATCAGAATCATCGTGAACTGGTTCGATCGGGTGAACACGGCGTGAAGAAAACGATACTCGGTTGCCGCTTGCTGAGCGGCTACGGCTGCTTCAGGTGAGATGGCTCCGCAATGAGCGCATGCTGCGCCTTCGGCGGGAGTCGAGTTCCCACAATGCGGGCACTCTCGAAGTCGGGGTTCATCGGTTATTGTTGGCAAGTTTTACTCAAAGCTGGTCGGTTTTTTAAGTCAAGGATGGCTGTTTCCTCGCCGGAGTCCATACTCGAGCAAGATGCTGTCTTCCCATTCGTAGTAGCTCTTGAACGCATCGCTTAATGACTCCAGGTCTGCGAATGCAACGGTTGCAAACGCCTGGCCGTCGCGACCAACCGCCTCGAACGCGTTAGCCCGCTTGTTAAGAAGTTCGACTAGCCGGTTTCGGATCTGATCGCTGCGGGAGTCGATTTCGGGCGCGTTCTGTATGCCCACGGCAGCGGCTTTCAGATCCTTTGAGATGTCCTTCGCATCGCGACTCTTTGTTGGATTCAGATCATCCTGATCGAATACCAGGGCTCGCGCGCTTCGGACTCGGTTAGAGAGGAGAATTACATCGTCCCCGCGACGCATCTTCTTCGCGGCCTGTTCCTCGGCATCTTGCGCCGAACCGTAGCTCTTGCCAGCCATGGCGAAGCTGATTGCGACCACGCCCACACAAGCGATCGCAGTAGCGTTCCAAAACGCCGATGCGCGAACCGTCCCCGGCGCTTCCGGCTCGAGCACGAATCCTAAGATCCCGCCTGCGATGAAACCGCCGACGTGCGCTACGTTGTTTGCCCTGATAAAGAAGCCGAACACTAATCCGATCGCTGCCCAGATCAACATCTGCCTCATCAATGCTCGACCGAAGCTTCCGCCAAGCCGGTAGCCGTATGCCGCCATCAGACCGATCAACCCGAAGATTGCACCTGAGGCGCCCGCGGTCGTTGACGGAAGGAAAAAGTAGGACGCGATTCCGCTGGCCACGCCGGTTCCCACATAGATGAACGCAAACTTCTGCGATCCGAACGTTTCTTCCACTTGCGGGCCGATAGAGAACAGAGCCGAGCTGTTGAACATCAGGTGCATCAATCCGATGTGCAGAAAGTTGAACGTGACAAACCGCCACCATTGTCCGGCTCGAATCAGCCACGGAGCCAGCGCACCGAAGTCAGTGAGCACCCCGTTGCTCGCGCTTTGAAGGAAGGCATCTGCGCCGCGCCCGTTGCGCACTTCGACAACTGACATCAGCACGAACAACGCGATGTTGATCGTGAGTACCACCAGCGAAAAGAAGTTGCCGCTTGCCGCAAGCCCGGCTGTGGATATACGGGCGGGCGGAACAGACTCCCGGCCACAAAGCGGGCAAGTGCTCGCCGAGGCTTCGATCAATCCCCGGCACACCTGACACATCACAAATTTTTTCTTTGCACCGAACATATCAGATCAAAAGTGCTGAGTTCTGAGTTCTGAGTTCTGAGTTCTCAGTGTTGAGTCCAGAGTGCTAGTGACTCAACAACTCAGAACTCAGCACTCAGAACTCAGCACCCAGCACTTCCTCAGACCGCTTCGACGATCATCGCAATGCCTTGACCGCCTCCGATGCACGCAGTCGCCAAGCCGTACTTTTTGGCTCGCCGCTTCAATTCGTGCAGCAGAGTAAGCACAAGCCGCGTGCCTGATGCGCCAAGCGGATGCCCCAGCGCGATCGCCCCGCCGTTCACGTTTGTCCGCTCTCGATCCAGCCCGAGCTCTCGTTCGACTGCAAGGTATTGCCCAGCGAACGCTTCGTTCACTTCGACCAGATCGATATCGCTCAGCCTGAGTCCGGCTGCATCGAGCGCCTTCCTAGTAGAAGGAACCGGACCGATGCCCATGATCTCCGGAGGGACGCCCGCGATGCCCCACGAAACGATGCGGCCGAGCGGGCGGGCTTCGAGCCTAAGCGCGGTTTCTTCGTCAGTGATGACCACTGCAGCCGCGCCGTCGACGATACCGGAGGCATTACCTGCAGTGACAAAGCCGTCTTTTGAAAAGGCGGGCCGCAGCTTGGCGAGCCCTTCCATGGTGGTATCCGGTCGCAGGTGGTCGTCGCGCTCGAAGAGCGTGCTTCCCTTCCTGGTCTTGATCTCCACGGGCACGACTTCATCTGCAAAGCGTCCGGCTTCCCACGCCGCCGCGGCGCGCCGCTGGCTCAGCAGCGCGTACTCGTCTTGAGCCTGGCGAGTGATATCGTGGTGGCGCGCGAGATTCTCGGCCGTCAGGGCCATGTACAAGCCGCAATGCGTGTCGAGCAATGCGACCATGAGCGAGTCTTCCAGCTTGCCCTCGCCCAGCTTGAAGCCCCATCGCGCGCCGCGAATAACGTGCGGCGCCTGACTCATCGATTCCATTCCGCCCGCCAACACGGTGTTGGCTTCGCCGAGTTGAATCATCTGTGCGCCGGATACGATCGACTGAATCCCCGAGCCGCACAAACGGTTTACAGTAAGCGCCGGCTTGTCGATGGGAATGCCGGCTTTGAGCGCAACATGCCGCGCGCCGTAGATTGCGTCACCCGATGTTTGCAGCGCGTTGCCGATCACCGTGTGATCGACGGTTTCCGGTGAGACTCGGGATCGCTCAAGCGCACCGCATGCCGCGATCGCTCCCAGTTCTATTGCTGAAAGATCACGCAAGCGCCGCCGTACTCGCCCATCGGCGTCCTCGCTCCGCCCAGTATTAGTACATTCTTTGCCATCCCAATCTCCGTATTCATTTTAGTGCTTCGTGTAACAGCACCGCTCCGATCGCCGTCGTTCGCCGTCCACGCGAGCAGCACGAGTAAGCTATCAGAAGCAGCAGGACGCTTCAATAAGCGGGCCGCGATACG
>DATMCM010000329.1:0-8729 GCA_035558335.1 Blastocatellia bacterium
GTCACCGAACACCAACCGACCGCCATACTCTCGAATACCACTCAAGCCGGAACCGCCACCATTACCGGCGCTACAACAAAGCTCGAGAATGCGGTCGCGGTGATGACTTTTTCTAACATCACCAAGGAGGCGGCCGACGACTGGATCGGCTCGGGCATCGCCGAAACGGTCAGCGCCGATTTGAAGAACGTCAAGGGCCTGTCGGTCATCGGGCGCGAGCGGACCTTCGAGGTTTTGAAGGGCCTGGCGACCGGCAGTCTCGCCGACTCCGAAGAAGCAGTTGCCATCGACATCGGTCGCCGGCTAGATGCCCGCTGGATTCTGGCCGGCGGTTATCAGCGTATGGGTGAGATGATTCGGATCACCGCTCGTGTGATCGATGTAAGCACCGGCGAGGTCGTTCGCACCGTAAAGATCGACGGCAAGATCGCCGAGATATTCGCCCTGCAAGACAAGATAGTTTACGAACTGAGCCAGGGGTTGAACCTCGAGATCGACACATCAGAGCTAAGCGAAATCGAGCGCGACGAAACTCAATCCGTCGAAGCCTACGAGAGCTTCTCGCGCGGGATGATCAACCTTCGCAACGGCAGCCGCGACTCGCTCGACCGGTCGATTTACTTTTTCGAGAAAGCCATCGAGCTGGACCCGAACTACGCCGCAGCATACGCCGCCTTGAGCGCGGCCTATGACCTGAAGGGAAGCTTCCTCGGCATACCCGAGCTTTCGACCAAGGCGATCGAGTTCGCAAAAAAGGCCATCGAGTTGAGCCCGCATCTTACCCACGCGCACCAATTCCTGGGAGGCGCCTACAGCAGCATGGGCCGCTACGATGAGGCGATCGAATCCATGCAGGAAGCGATCAGGCTGGAGCCCAACAACGCCGGCGCCCACGCCTCGCTCGGGCGCGCCTACTGGATCGGCAAGGGTATGATCGACGAAGGCATCTCCGAGCTGGAGCACGCGATCGCTATCAACCCTCAGGGCGGATACGCTTATTTGCAGCTCGTTTTTCTGCACACGCTTCAGGGGAACTACCGGCGCGCTGAGGCCGTGGCAAAGCACGCGATCGAACTTCAAGAGGAATACATCTCCGGTAAGGAAGGCCTGCAAGTCGTGGGCGCGCATACGCGACTCGGGTACTGTTACTATCGCCAGGGTCGATACGACGAAGCGATTGGCGAGTACGAACGCGAGATGCAGTTTCTGTCTTCGAGCGATCACGCCTTGCGCGACCGTTCGATGATCGAACTGGACCAGAAACTCGGCGCGGCTTACTTCCGCAAAGGAATGAACGAAGAGGCGCAGACGCACTTCAAGCGAGGGCTGAAGAAGTTCGAAGAGCGGCTTGGACGCGGCGCCGCCGATCCATTCACCAAGTATTACATTGCCAACCTGCACGCGCTGCGAGGCGACGCCGACAACGCGATCAAATACCTCACCGAGTCGCTCGAGCGGCTTCGAACGCTGAACACGATTCGGGCAAAAGGGGATCCGGATTTCGAGAGCCTGCGAGACGATCCGCGATTTCGTGAGATCATCGGCGAGTGAAGGCTTAGGCAGACATCAGCAGTGCTCGTAGGACAGGCTAGCCTTAGGAAAAGACAATGGATGCAGCAAGCATCGTCATTTCGGTCTCGGCGTTGGTGGTGTCAGTGACGACGGCTTGGCTGACGCTGTTCCGTCGCGGCACCATCCGAATGACCCAGCCGACGCTGGTGTTCTTCGGCCCGGACTGATTAACCCGCAACTACAGTTCGGTGCGGCACCCCGCAGGGGTGCAATGTTTGTAGATCACGGTATTCGCTGAGCCGCACCCCAAGGGGGTGCAATGTGCTGCGTCGCCTTTCATCTAAGGGCAGCGAGAGACCAACATAGCACCCCGCTGGGGTGCGGTAATCGACCCAATGCGCTCCTATAAACATTCCACCTCTACGAGGTGGTTTGCACCCCCTTCGGAGGGCCTGCAGCTCACCGAAATGAGATGTCAGTCAAACCTTATGCGCATTGCTCTGGAAGTTACCCGAAACGGTTGTTCTGCAATGAAGCGTCGCTCACAGGCGAGACGCTTGCAGGAAACAAAACGTGCTAAGGCCGCTTGTCGCACAGAACATACATTGGATAGCCGCCCAGTGAGACTGTCTTGTTAGTCGCATAGCGCTCGAGCAGCTTGAACTCCTTTACCCTTGGGTCTGTTGAACCGATGCAAACGGCATCAAACTCTCCATTCTTCAACATTTCGTCAGCCTGCGAGTGAGGATTAAACCGATTCTCAAGCGTCGGCGGCGGCAATCGGCGGCTCGCGAAGTAAAGCGCTTCAAAGCCGTAGAAGCTTCCTCGATCCGACGTACAGGCCTGGAGCTCGCGAGCTATCGTCTCTACATCGCGGTAATCCGCGTAAGGCGCTTGCCAGCGCCACACATACTTCATTCCAGACAGTCCTAACAGATACAGTGCGATCAAAAGGGCGGCTGCGACGTCGCGGTTGATTACGGCTCTGCGGGACAACTCAACGGCTCCCACTGCGCCAAGGACTATCAGAAAGGGAAGCGCCAGCAAGAAGTAGAAGGCGCTTGTTGTTGGGACGCTTGAAATGAGAACTATGAGCGCGAGTGCCGTCCAGCTGCACCAGCGCAATTCGTCATCGCGACGCCAGACGTTAGCGATCAGTGCCAGCAGGGTCAAGATCGCGCCCTGTACCGACCCGAACCACGCGATCACTTGTCCAACATTGAAGCGCCAGCCCAAATTCGGGCGATTGCCAAGGTGATATCCCACCAGATTGAACACGACGTCACTTGGAGACTTTGCAAAGAGAATCAGTAACGGCGCACAAGCGACTCCCACACCGCCGATGAATATCAGCACTCGCCACTTATCTCTGATCAGGATTCTAAGCAGGAGCACTGCAAGCAATGGCAGCGTCAGGAGATTCGACGCCGCGCCAGCGCCGGCAAATAGCCCGGCTGCTAAGGAGTGAGGATAGCGGCCGCGTCGTGAGAAGTAGAGCGCGGCCATCGAGCACAGCAGACAGAACCCGTAAGGCAACCCTGTTGTACCGAATATCAATGCATAACAATTCGCCCCGAAGAAAATCAGCGTAAAGGCAACGACCATCCGCCGCGCGTAGTCCTCGACGAACAGGTCTCGCGCGTAGCAGCAAGCGAACAGGACCGACCCACCAAGTGCCAACGCCGAGAAAGCGTGTGCGATTCTCCACGTTTCGGTCAAATGGAAGAGCCCAGCAATCAGGTATGCGTACAGAGGCGGATGCTGGTAGAACAAATCTGTGTATGGACTTTTTCCGGCGTTTATCAACTGCGCGGCGACGAGATGGAACGACTCGTCTCCAACGTAGGCGAACAACTGAGAACGAACCAGAAAGACGGCGACGATGCAGGCCGCCAAGAACCAGAAGACCAAGACCGGTGGCTTATCGGTGCTCAACTCGGGCAGACTCTATCAGAGTCGAGATACCTCACAAAGGCGCTGCTCTATTACTGGTGTCCTCGTTTCAATTCTCAGCGTAGTCTCCGCGCCTCCGCGGTTAGCATTGTCTCGGCGCGGCGCTTACTAACCGCGGAGGCGCTGAGTCGCCGAGGTTATACAGAGAAAACATTCGAGCCAGGACACTACCCTTAAGATCTGGACACCTCGATTCCAACGCCATGCGGTATGCTAGGGCCAGATCTACCCAGCGAAGGGAGAACACTCCATGTCTACCCGTCTCGTATTGAAATGTTGTGCGACGCTTGTTCTGTCGGCCGCCGTCGTTTCTTCTGGTCTCGTCTATGGACTTCAAAAGCCTGGTGATGAGAAAGGCGAATCCGCGGCATCCAAAAAACTGAAGAACCGCAGAACTCCGCCAACGCAAGCGGATATAGACAAGACCCTCACGTTGGCAGGTTTGCTCGACAAGAAGGCCAAGAGTGATTGGTCTGAGACGAAAGCGGCGGTGATCGAAGGCTATGTCGTTCAGATTGAAAAAGAGGATGATGGTGACATTCACATTGTTCTCGCCGATGATAGGCAGGAGAGTGACACTAACAAGTGGATGATTGTCGAAGTAACATCCGCGTGGCGGAAGAGAAAGACCTCCCTTTCGGACGCACGGCTCAGGCAGCTTCACAATAAGAAGATCCGCGTCACCGGATGGCTCTTTTATGAGCCGGAAGAAGAACACGCTGATCCCAGAGGAACACGTTGGGAATTGCATCCTGTTACCGATGTTAGCGTTGTCCAATGACTCCATCTAGGCTCCCAGAGCCACACGTGCTGAACTCGGGGGACAAGCCCGGCCCTGCAGAATAGCTCGGAGTGTTAGGCTTCCAACCAAAACGGAGATTACACGCGTGACCAACGATCACAGTACAATTCCAGACATAGCGGAAGCACTAAAGCAAGTTCTCCGGAGTGTGGAACCAACTCTCCAACCAATCCTTCTTGCAAAGCTCGAGAGACTCGCCGCCGAGCGCTATCGAGGTTGGGCAAGCGAACACACGGATCCACCCATAAAGGAAGGCCTGCTGGCTTGCGCGGATCGTGAGGAGGAAATCGCCAGGCGCGTGGAATCGCTCGAGCCAAATGCTTCTTCGATCCAGGACAAACTTCTGACGAACAATCCCGAACTTCTGGATTTGAATCGTACGTTGTTTGAAGGCCGGCCTCTCAAGGTCCAGTTCGCGATGCAGGCTCAAGGTGAGATGGCCGGAGCGGCGGCCTGGCGAGCTTTCGCGGCTAGCGCATCGGGTCCATTGGCCGGGGATTTGCTGCGGAGTTGCAGTCCGCTGGAAGAAGCGAACGCGGCGTTCCTTCAAACGTTACTGTGACCGTCCTACAATCTACTGCGGCTAATCGTCGTCTCCGGCGAATGAGATCGACAAGTCCCGCGCGACGCCGATTAAGTAATGATTCAGCGGGACCGACTTGATAGACATTACGCACTCCTCGAGCGGCACGGTCACTATTTCATTGTTGCGCAAAGCGACCATGTGCCCGAACTTCTCCCTGGCTATCGCGCGCACGGCCGCCGAACCATAAGCCGATGCAAGCGCACGGTCGAACGGCGTAGGCCGCCCTCCGCGCTGAAGATGACCAAGCACGACGGCGCGGCTCTCCTTACCCGTCAGCAGCGATATGCCCTCGCAGACACGCTCGGCCATTCCTCCAAGCCTTCGAGCACGATCCGGTTCGCCGTTGTCCTGATAAACCTGAGGGCCGCCAGCCGGGTGTGCACCTTCAGCTACGACGATAATTGAAAAGTGGGCGCCGCTTGCGTCCCGCTGTGCCACCGTCGCCGCGGCCTTCTCGATGTAAAAGGGGATCTCAGGGATGAGGATCACGTCGGCGCCGCCGGCCACGCCCGCTTGTAGCGCGATCCACCCAACATCGCGGCCCATCACTTCGACGATCATCACCCGGTCGTGGCTCTCAGCCGTTGTGTGCAGCCGATCGATCGCCTGCGTTGCGAATTCCATCGCAGTGTCGAATCCGAAAGTCATATCGGTTCCGACCAGGTCGTTGTCGATCGTTTTGGGCACACCCACGACTGGCAACCCCAACAGCGAGAAATCATAAGCCGTCCGCTGCGAGCCTTCGCCTCCGATGACGATCAGCGCATCGAGGCCCAGTCGCTCGCAATTCTGAATGGCCTCATTGAAAACCGTTTCGTCTCTTATGCCTCCTGCTGGATTGCCAAAGTGGCCACGGCTCACAGTTCCCAGAATCGTTCCGCCGCGTGGTAACAGCCCTCGCACGTCGCTTGCCTCGAGCGGCCGAGTTAATGCCGCGCCGAGCAAGCCTTCGAATCCATCCTCGATCCCAACGACGCTCCAGCCATAAATGTTGGTCGCAGTCTTAACGACCGCGCGGATCACGGCGTTCAGACCTGGTGCGTCCCCGCCGCCCGTAAGGACGCCAATCCGTTTTATTGGCTCAGCCACTTCAACTCCCTTGCTGATTTGGATTCCAGAGATCAAATCTGCCGCTTCCCGGGAGAGTCACTCGACCCACACAGCCGTCAATCAGCGATCCCCAAACTCAACTCCCGGTTGGTTCGTCGAGCCGCATTTCTACAAGCTGGACGGCGGCGCTTCCGTCGAGCATACCCGCTCGATAAAGATTGTGTCCCAGCATCTGCGGCGCGCCGATGATAACGAGTGCCGATGATCGAGCGCGCAACAGACGGATCGCATTTAGAGCTGTTACGAGCGCAACGCTGTCGACTATATCGAGTCGCGGAATCTCCAGAACCCTTTCGGCGGTCTCCGGTATCGCTTGCGTTGCAAACTCCTGAAATCGTCTCTCAAACTCGGGCGCATTTGCTTCGGTCAACTCGCCCTCGATGCTAATTCGATTGTCCTCGATGAATTCAAATAACAACAATCCTGACTCGGGCTTCCCTGACATCACTGCTATCGCAGAATACATCACTCACCAATCGTGCGTGTCCGGCTCGCCCTTAAAAGGCCCGACGATGTCGCTCGTGACCCAGCCGCCGTAGAAGTCACCTGCTCGCGCACTCACCTTCTCACCTTCCACGAAGCAGGCCTCCATTGAGCCTGGATAAAATGCAACGTAGTTGAGCCGTTGAACACGACTCGGATGTGTTTGGGGGTGTCCTCGAGTCGTGGCCGTCGGGGATAGTCCCAGACCGACTCTTGTCCCGACCCTGGCTCGATGCGACGATGAATCACCAAGGCGCCTCCATCCTGATCAACAAGCCAATTCTAACACGCCGGCCGATGAGGTTTGGAGCCGGCTATGCGGAGGCATTACAGCAGGCTGCGCGTCAACGCGAACAACCAACGGCGCCGGTCTCACTGATTTACTCCGAGCTATGAACTCAACATCAAGGTCTACTTCTTCCTATATTTCTCAAACCACCTCATGAACAGATTGATCATCCGCCACTGGTATCGAAGCTCGTATTGTTGAATGAAGAGCTGCTTCTTGGTGAGGCATTCTATGTTTAGAGAGCAAACCGGTCAAGCGGGATGACCTCAGGATTACTCGGATCCCGTTAGGTCACTCAATGGGAGTACGCGGCAGTTTCCGAGTGAAACGCAGATCAGACAATAAAGCCGGCGCTCGAACGGCGCCGGCGCGTTCTAATTCTTTGTTCGCGCGAGGAGAGCCCGGTCAACCTGCTCCTCCGCCTCTTCTTTGGTCTGTCCCATCACTTCCGATATTTCACAAACGAGAAGCCTTTTCGCGCGGTCCAGCGTGCCGCGCTCGCCGAGCGATAACGCGCTCGCTTGAAGCAACTCATTAAGTGATTGAACTATCTCGGCAAGATCAAAGGCGGACCCCGAGGCAAGCAGTTTCAAATTGTCACGCACACGCTGCTTGCGATCGACGGTCGAATGGGACGGCTGTCTCAAATGATCCAGGAGTTTTGGAATGTCGGTCTTTCTCAATAGCGGCCGTAGCCCCACCGTCCTGAGCTTCTCCACCGGAATAAACAGCTTCAGCCCGCCATCATTAAGAACCAGTAACTGGTAGAACGTCATAGCTCGATCGCCAACTGTTCGTTCGGTGATGGAGCTGATGAGGCACGGACCATGACACGGATAATTGACTTTGTTTCCAACTGTAAGCATAAGCCGAATCCCTCACGGTTGAACGTTAACGCCGGTGAATCCATCGCGCGGGTCATCTTCGCTTTCCCGCGCTCCTTAAGGCAGCGCCGCTACTGACGATTCCTTGGGCTGATCGAGATGTCTCCATCGTCGTGGTTGAGAGTAGATTTGTAATATCCGATGCCGATAACCGAAAGAAACAGAAGCGCTGCTACCACCCAGATGTACCACGGAAGATTGCTGGCCTGACTTCCTCCGAAGGCTAGCATCGCGGCCGGCCCACCTACCGCCGCCATTATGCCAATGACGGCTGCGGTCCGGGTAAACGAGTCGGTGAAGAGCTTTCGGACCTTCATTGCAATAGCTTGATTAGACATTTTGGCTCCGGGCGGAATAGATGGACAGATGGCGGCCACTTGAGATCTCTTGCAGCTCATATTTGCCTGATTAAGGCTTTTGAACAAGAGCCTCTTTGACCGCCGGCCGCCACCAACCAATCCTAGTTTCGGGGCTTGGCGTCATCCACTTTGAGCGCCCGACCGTGCAGATCCTGGCCGTTGAATTGGGTTTTCGCGGAGTTAGCATTGTCCTTCGAATCCATCTCGATGAAGGCGAAACCTTTCGAGGCTCCGCTGTCTCGATCTGTTATCAACTGGCAAGATTCGACAGCACCGGCGCCGCTGAACAGCGTGCGAAGTTCATCACTGGTGGTGTCCGACGAGAGATTTCCAACAAACAATTTGGCTGACATACGATTTTCCTTTGATTCTACTTTAGAAGCCCAGACGACTGTGTAACGCTGACTCCTTGGAAGATGAGCTTTGGTGGTCAGTTAGTCTGGGTAATTCCAGAAAGGCTGAGAAGAGAGTGAGCTGATCTCTGTTCGTATGAAGCCTAACAGCCGGAAGGCAGCATGTCAAACGAAGCGCCGCGCAAGTAGTGGTGGATTAGAGGGTGGAGGTCGCGGATTCTGTCTTGCCACAAAGGCGCCAAGTCACCAAGGCGCACGAAGACGGGTCAGGCGGTCCTTTGTGTCCTCGGCTTCGTGGCGAGCTCTTCAACACGAAATTGCACCTCTACCGCCGCGGGGAGGGGGACGCCTCGCTCGCTCGCCTTAACCGAGTGCGAGTCGACCCGAAACCCGACCGT
>DATMCM010000330.1:0-5076 GCA_035558335.1 Blastocatellia bacterium
AGTGTCCCTCGTGGTTATGCTGATGAACGTCCTCGTGCGAATGACTCGTGGTTCCATTTAACCGCAGAAGGCTGTCTTGGTTCGACCGTTCTGAGCATAAGCATCAAACTAGGGCGTGAACCCATAGATTCAGAGCGGTCGGTGGACGTCCGCTTTGGTGCGCATTCCGGACTCAGCTCGGACATCGAGCCAGGTCCGAAAAGTGCCAATAAGCGACGTCACTCGATCACATCGTCAGCTTGGGCAAGCAAAGTGTCAGGCACAGTGACCCCGAGGACCTTGGCGGTTTTGAGGTTGATGAACAGTTCGAATTTGGTCCGCTGTTCGACGGGGAGATCAGCGGGCTTTGCACCCTTGAGGATCTTGTCCACATAGCTGGCGGCGCGCCGATTCAAGTCGGCGACGTTCGGCCCGTAAGACATCAGGCCCCCGCCATCGACATAGCTCCTAATGGTGTACACCGTTGGCAGCCGGTTCTTTGCCGCCAAGTCCACGATGCGTTGTCGCTCCATGTCAAACACCGGAGTATTCAGCACAACTAGAGCACTCGCGCCCTTCGCGGACAGCTCCGAGAACGCTCTGTCGAAGTCAGCTGGACCTCGCGCTTCGACGACTTGAAGCTGCAGTCCCAACGCCCGCGCCGAGCCCTCTGCTTCCTTCAGCCTGACCTCTCTGGCTCTCTCGGGCATGGAGTCTGGCTTCCAGAGGATGGCGGCATGACTAACCCCCGGCACAACCTGCTTGAGCAGGTCTAGCCACTTGCCGACCAGATCGTTGGTGACGTTGGACAACCCTGTGACGTTACCGCCCGGCCGCGCCAGGCTGGTGACAAGCCCCTCCGCTACCGGATCGCCAACAGCACCGAAAACAATAGGAACATTCGTCGTCGCTTGCTTGGCAGCGAGAGCGCCGAGAGTACCGCCGGTGCTCATGATGACATCGACCTTGAGCGCAACCAGTTCGGCCGCGAGAGCGGGAAACCGTTCCGGTTTTCCTTCCGCCCAGCGATACTCGATCAGGATGTTGCGACCCTCGGTGTAACCGAGATCACGCAGACCTTGGTTGAACGCGACCGGGCCGGGCAAACTGGGCTCGATGCCAAGGAAGCCGATCACCGGCATCGACTTCTGCTGCGCGCGAGCCACAAGCGGCCACGCTATCATAGCGCCGCCGAACCCTGTCATGAACTCGCGCCGTCTCATTGGTCCCCCTGAAGGAAAGCCGCCCCGACGTCCGAAGCCTAGCACTTTGTGGGGTGCGGCGAGTGAGAAATGGCAAACAATCGACCCTCGACGCTGCGACCCAATGTCCGAGTTGGGTCAAAACCGGAAAAGCTCAATGCGAGCATATGATTTCCGCTTTGCCCCCTGCCGGCTCAACCGGTCGACGCAACACAGGCGTTAAATCTCTCGGGTAATCCCGGAAATGCGGTTGTCCCGCTTTGCCGGGTGAGGCCGCGGCCAATGCATGTTCGCCTGGGGTTTTGGAGTTGCCGTGGCCCATAGCGGTGCGATCAACAGAGCGCCGACGGCTTCGATTAGAAGCTGATAAGCACCGTCGACGATGTCATCCAGGGATATCGTCTTCGGGAACATGTTCCGTGCTTCAGCCAGGAGCAGCTCCCGAGTTGGCATGTTCGGCAGACGCCGATTCCAGAGCAAATCAGCCCGATGTCGCAACAGCAAAAGCGTGTCCCGAACCGACGATAATTCGGACTCATGAACTGACGATTTGATCGCAAGCGCGATGTGCTCGGGATTGAAACGTCCAGCGAGCTGCTCTGCCGTTCGTCTTACGACGCGTGATCCCAACCGCTGCTCATTGCGCAGAACCTGCTCGGACGGTGCCTTTAGATCCCAGACAATCCCGAGCCAGGACAGGACCACTAGAACATAATAGGTCACATCCATCTCCCACCAACGGAAACCCTGTCGCGCGCTGCTTTGGTAGGCGTGATGATTGTTGTGCCAACCCTCGCCCATCGTGAACAGAGCCAGTAGCCAATTGTTGCGGGAATCATCGCCCGTCACATACCGCTTGCTGCCGCGAACGTGCGCGAGGGAATTGATGCAGAATGTAGCGTGATACAGCAGGACGGTGCTCCAGAGAAAGCCGACCACGAGCCCAGACCATCCGGCAATGAGGACACAGAGCGCTCCGAGCACGATTGCTGGCAAGACCTCCAATTTGTGCAGCCACATCAACTCAAGATACGAAGCAAAATCGGAAACCTTCACCAGGTCGGTAGCGTCGTGCTGTCGATAGAAAATCCAGCCGACATGACTGTATACGAAGCCCCTGTGCCTGGGTGAATGCGCATCCTGTTCGGTATCTGAATGCAAATGATGATGTCGATGTTTCGCAGCCCACCATAGCACGCTTTTTTGAGCGGAGCTTTGCGCGAGGAATGCAAGGACGAATTGAAATGCCCGGCTTGTCGAGTAGGCCCGATGCGAGAAGTACCGATGATACCCGCCGGTTATCGCAAACATGCGCAACCAATATAGAACGACGCAAACTGCAATCGCTTGCCAGGTGACGCCCGACCAGATCGCCGCGACGCAGCCTGCGTGGACCGCCAAAAATGGAACGAGATCCGGATACATGATGTCGTCGTGATCTAGATCGATATTGATGGACAAGCTCACGACCTCGGTTGTTTCAACGCGCGGGCCACCGCCAAAGGACGGCTCAAGGCTTGGTCCTGATAGCCACGTCGAGCGGTGTGGTAACAAAAATACCCCGACGGCGGGTAAAAATTTCGTCTTGCCGCAGGCGATTTCGCGGTGCTTTGCGGTCCTGACGGCACAAAACGCCGCGCGGTTCCACCCATCGCCGAGGAAGGGTGAGGCAGGCGAGCCAGGGCGTGAACCCGCAAATTCAGAACGGTCGACAGATGTCCGCTTTGGTGCGCATTCCGGACTCAAGTCGGACGTTAAGGCACTTCCGAAATGTGCCAGCATCGGAAGTCGCGCGCTGCGCTAACGCAAAATCGCGGCATGAGCACTCAGGCAAGCGCGCGCAAAATGACCACCAGCTAGCCAACTCGGCGGCTGCCAACAGGAGGATCGATTCTTCTGATCAATAGAATCCGAATATGCCGAGATCACTCAAGCCACACGTCCGATACATCGACCACACCGCCGTAGATCTTTGGCAGACCTTTCAGCTTGACGCTTGAAAGCGCGTAATATGTATTCTGAAAGGTCCAGAACCAGATCGCCTCCTGATTGATAAGCCGGCTGATCGCGCAATAGTCTTCGATGCGCTTTTCGGTGTCTGCAGTCGCTCGCGCATGCTCGAGCAGTCTATCAAGCTCCGGGTTCGAATAATTAGCGAGCGCGACCGGGCTGCTGCTGTGGAAATTTGCGTACATTTGCGGACCCGGATCGGCTAGATCGACGATGCGCCATGGCGTTAATTGGAACTGGCGCATGAATGCGCGCGGCACAATGGTCGTCTGATCGACCTGCTCGATTTCCATATTAGCGCCGATTTGCTTCCAGAACTGCTGCAAGATCTGTCCGCCAGCACGCCCACTGGGTGTCGCGCTGATGATCATTTTAAATTCTACGGGCTTGCCGTATTCCTTGATCAAAGCCCTGGCTTTTTCCAGATCGTATGGAAGAGCGCCGTCGTCCTTGCATTTGACCCAAGAGCCATCCCCGTAAGGATTGCTTGCTGGCCGGCTCAGACCGCCCGTGAAGGCCTCCGACATTTTCTTGCGGTCGATTGCCATTACAATGGCCCGACGTACGCGCACATCGTCGAACGGCGCAACTTTGGTGTTGAAAGCAAAGACCGAAGCGCCAGAGCCGAAGTAGGTGTGGACCGTGAACTTAGGATCTTTCTGGGCTTTGCGAATATTGTCCGCATCGGCTTCACCGTCCCAGATAATGTTCATTTCGCCGGATAGCAGGCTGGCGAAGCGCGACTGTGCATCCGGCAGTGGTTTTAAAACGATCCGGTCGAGATAAGGATGACCCTTTGTTCCAGTAGTCCGGATTCCTTTCCAGAACCATTCGGTCGCCGGCGGTCCATGACTTCAGGATGTAGGGTCCAGTACCGACGGGATTGCGGTTATAATCATCGCCCTTGGTCTTCCACGCCGACGGCGACTGAATAACGTTGTTCGAGCTTTGAATGGTCAGGTTTGCCGGCAAGTTCACCGATGGATTGTTCAGATTGTAGACGAGCGTGAGCTCGCCGGGCGCCTGCACGTCATGAATTGCGGAGATATAGAAGGCACAGCGGCAATTGTTGGCCGGATCCTTCTGCCTGTCGAAATTGGCCTTCGCCGCCTCGGCGTTGAACGGCGTACCATCGTGGAATTTGACGCCGGGTCGCAGCTTGAAGGTCCAGGTCATGAAATCATCCGAGTGCGTCCAGGAAAGCGCGAGCTTCGGCTGCGCCACGCCTTTTTCGTCAAGATAAGTCAGTGTATCAAAAATTGCCGCCGCGGCGGTTTGCGCCGCTGTATCGAAGACGCCGACCTTCAGCGGATCGAACCCGGGAATATCGAGTTCAAGGCCCATCGTGATGCTGCCGCCCTGCTTCTGGGCCCAAGAGATACTGGCAGACATGGCAATCGTAGAGGTCGCAATAACAAATGTTGGCGCCAGCTTGCGCCAAAGGCGAGCTGCTTTCATGTGTCCCTCCCACTCAGGTAGGTCCACAATAACACACTGGACTGCGAGTTGCCGATGTCGCTTTTGGGTCAAAACCGGGAAAGCTCCATGCGAGCAAATGTTTTTCGCTGTTCACCCAACAACGGACATCGCCAAGATACTTCGGCATGTCCGTTTCGTGCCCAACAGGAGACTCATGCAGCGCAGCAAACGGCAACGTCATTCGATCACCTCGTCGGCGCGCAGCAGCAATGATGAAGGCACGTTGAGGCCAAGCGCCTTCGCGGTTCTGAGATTGAGGGTCAACAGAGCCGGTCCCGCAAATCTGCACAGGGCGATAAGTGGAGTTTCTGCCTGAAAGCGGCGATGATGGTCGCGAACAGGAGAGACCATGAACAGACGAGCCCGCCGGAATCACTCACCGGCCTTCAAGGCGAAGGTGGCGCTT
>DATMCM010000331.1:0-6352 GCA_035558335.1 Blastocatellia bacterium
TGCCAACCGTCAGCGGCAAGGCGAAGTGCAGGCCGAGCGGAGTCAACGCTTCGATCACGTCGGCCGCGCGCGCGGCGAACTCTTCTGGCAACCACGGGCGGTGATTGAGCCAGGGCTCGTTGGACAATTCGACGGCGACGATCCTGGACTTCAAGCCGCGATCCAGAAAGAGTTGAATCGCGTCTCGCGCGACGTCGGGGCCTTCTTCGACGTTGATCCCGACGATGGTTGTGAACTCGTGACTTGCAATGAAATCCACATAGCTCTCGAGCGGAAACCACTGATACTCGTTTGTGGCCTTGTTTTCCGCTTTGACTCTTGCAGTAGCTTCGGGACCGAGCGGTGAATACAAGCCGCCGAACAAAAACCGCAAGCTCTTCAAGCCGGCGCCTTTGAACGCGGCGGCCATTTCGTCGCCCTTCGGTTTGTCCAGCCAGCCTTCGATTAGCGGTGAAGGCGTCCCGGCAAACGACATATCGGCGCCCAGAGTCAGAGCACGCCGGGTTGAAGGCCTGGCGTCAGATGGAGTGATCTGCTGCTTCTGCGCGAGTGCCTGCGCTCGGCCAACGTCCGAGAGCAGAAGCACGACGCTCAACGCGCAAAGTAATAACCTCATCACGGCTCACGTTGGATTGTACAACACGGGCCGAGCGCTGCCCGAAGGACGCCAGCCCAACGCGTTTCCTCAATGTCGCGATTGGAGATGAGAGTTAACGAAAAGTTCGGCGGTGTCTTAACTTCATTCCTCCGCGTTGTCTGCGTCTCGGCAGCTCTGCGGTTAGCAGGTTTCAAGGCTATCTAACCGCGGAGAGCCTGAGACGCAAAGGCAACGCAGAGAGGGCGACGAATTAAGACACTGCCAAAAGTTCGGATGCTCTACTCGCGCGATGCCGAAAGCGGAACCTCAGTTTTTGAGGCTTGGGGTGAGCCTTGTTCGACTGGATGATACGACGTGTGAGGGGTCTTGAGCGAATACTTGAGGATGCACCATAGCGCTTTCACACCGTCCTTCCAGCCGATCTTCTTACCTTCTTCATAGGTGCGCCCGGAGTACGAGATGCCTACCTCGTAAATGCGCAGTTTCATTCGCGCGATCTTGACCGTCACTTCCGGCTCGAACCCGAACCGGTTTTGCTCCAGCTTGATCGACTGGATCACCTCGCGCTTGAAGACCTTGTAGCCGGTTTCCATATCCGTGAGATTGAGGTTGGTGAACATGTTCGAGATCAGCGTCAGCAGCTGGTTTCCAACCGAGTGCCAGAAGAACAAGACCCGATGCTCTTTGGTGGTCAAGAAGCGAGAGCCGTAGACCACGTCGGCCTTGCCATCGATCAACGGCTTGAGCAACACCGGGTAATCCGACGGATCGTATTCCAGATCAGCGTCCTGGACCAACACGAAGTCGCCGGTTGCGTGCTGAAACCCAAGCCGAAGCGCCGCGCCCTTGCCACGATTGCGAGGCTGGCAGAGAACCCGCAGGTTATCATGCTGCTTCTCGAGAGCTTCCAGCCGCTGGCGAGTCCCATCAGTCGAGCCGTCATCCACCACGATAATTTCTTTTGCTACGTCAACGGTGTTAACGCGGCCGATTAACTCGGCAATCGTCGCAGCTTCGTTATAAATGGGGATTATGACTGAAATCTTCATGAGCAGTTGTCAGTTGCGATGGCAGTTGTCAGTTGCCAGTTGTCAGTTGTCAGTTGCCGATTGTCAGTTGTCAGTTGGCAGTTGGCAGTTGCCGATTGGCAGTTGCGAGTTGCCAGTTGTCAGTTGCCAGTGGTTGCGACCAACATACGCTTGGTGCGATAGACCCATCAGATACGACTGACAACTAGAAACTGACAACTGCCAACTGACAACTGCCAACTGACAACTGACAACTGCCAACTGCCCAGCTCCCCTCACCTTCTGATCGAAGTTAGTAAGCCGTTAAGCACTCGTCCAACTTACGCCGAGTCATCAAACAACTTGTCCGCTTGTTCCTGAGTCAGGTAATGAAGGTTCAGCGCAATGACAATCTGAGTTTCCACTTCAAGCAGCGAGCCGCGTGCGTGGCCCAGAAACTGTTGAAACTCTCCTCTTGTAAGCCGTCCCTGCCCTTCCGCAATATTGCTCGGAATAGAAACCGCCGCCCGCCGAACCTGACTCGTCAGGCCGTAAAGCTCATCCTTCGGGAATAACTTCGTCGCCTGATATATCTGTATGACGAGTTCTATAGCTTTCCTCCAAGCGATCAAGTCTCGGTAACTCTGTTTCATAATCTCTCCAATCTCGCAACTGACAACCGGACTGTGTCAATCGGAGCCTCAGCAGAATCTCGTCCGCGTGATGAATCTATCTCACGATGTCTACATTTTGGCAACTTGCAACTGACAACTGGCAACTGATAACTGGCAACTGCTAAAACTCTGCAAGCGCCAATCCGCGGCCGGGCCCTTCATCAACGACTTGCCAGTTTAACGCGCGAGCGCGAATTCGCTCGAGCTCTCTCACACAACCTTCGTTGCCCAGGTGCGTCCACAGCACCCAGGTCTTTTCGCCTTGCTGAACCTGCGTTCCTTCGGTTGCAAGAACGATCCGGCTGACTGGCAGCGGATCAGGCAAGCTGCGCACCTGCGCAACAGAACATGGAAGCACGAACACCGAGTCCGCCTCTTCGGCCTTGATCAGTGAAACCACCGGCCGCAGATTCTCAGCCGGTTCAGTAGCGATCAGGCGCCCGTAAGCTCGAACGGAATGGAACGCCACCACCGCCCCGGCAAACCAGACGAGAGCCAGCGCGGCTTTTTGCCTTGTTCGCAATCCGAGAAGCAACAAAGCTCCCTCGATCGCAAGCAGTTGAACGTGAATCTGAGTGAACAATACGACTCTCCCGGCGCAGATCGGATAGTTCAAGAACGCGCTCGCAAGGATCACGCCGATAAGCAGGATCAGAGATCCAATCGTCCGCGAGCCCCAGCCTGCATCAAAGGGCTCACCGCGCTTCACCCGCCTGATAACCGCGTAAACTCCCAATACCTGGAGCGGCACAAGCACCGCGGTAACAAGCGGTTGCCGTCCGTGCCATCCCCATAGAAACTTCGCAATCAGTCGCGGAGCTGCGGCGGCATTTTGCCTCAAACAAGCACCGAGCATGCAGTCATGCCAATAAGCCAAATACGCCTGATTGTCTTTTATGTTGAAGCGATGATCGGTAAACCAAACTCCGGCGAACGCCGCAAGAGCCGAGAAAACCAGAACGAGCGCTGCAGTCCTGTTGATCCGCAACCCGCTACGACGCGCCCGCAGCAAGTACCAGCCCGCTACACGAGCTCCCATCGCAAACGGATAGGTGTACGACAACAAACACGGCAGGACGAACGCGACCAGCCTGCCGCGGCGCTTGCCATCAACCAAAGCTTCGTCGAAGAACGAGTCGTCGATAAGAAACGGCGCAAACGCCAGAGCCACGTCAAACGTGTACTGCTTGAGTTGGATCGCTTGATCGAGCCAAAACGTCGCTCCGATCAGCAACGCGGCCGCGAGAAACCCCAGCGATGCGTGAGACCGTGATCTTCGAACCAGCAGCCGCGCCCACAAAACCGTCCCGGCTATGAAGCTCAGAAACGGAAGCAGCCTCAGCGACCATATCCGATAGCCAAAGACTTCTCGGACAAGCGCGATCGCGCCAAGATAGATTCTGGGAAACAGCTGCCCGTACTCGAGCTGGCCGAAGATCACTTGAAGCGACGGGTTTCGAAGTGAGACGGCAACGAAGGCCTCGTCCAACCAGAACGTCGGCTGTTGGAGATAACGGTAGCAGGCGGCTGCAACCAGAGCCGAGGCAGCAGTCCACACGAACAAGCCGCCGAGGTCGATACGGCTTTTATCAGTCAAAAGGGCCGAAGACACCGCATTACTAAACCATCTACCCGGTTGAGAATTCAAACCGAAGAAGCACGAAGCACTTGGGTGCTTTGAATTGGCATTGGCGGCCCACGAGTAAAGAGGCTGTGTCAATTTCGAATGGCATCGAGGGGTAGGTTTTCCATTAGCCCAGGCATTTCACGCCTGGGTCGGGGGGGTTGCATTGCTCAGCCCCCTTTCACGGGGCTAGCAACCACGAAGTGGTTGAATATTCTAGGATTCGTCCGTAGGTCATATTCTCAGGGGCAGCCGTAACCGCGTAGCGGTGTCCTCTCGATAGTTTCGGATTGGCGAAAACCGTGGCCGCGTAGCGGCTACCTATCGATGTTTGCGCGGTTCGGGATATTCTGGGCCGCGTAGCGGTTACCGCTGCGCCTGAGAATATGGCCTACGGACGTTAAAGAACGTTCACAGCCCGCGCGGCTAACAGAACGATCACGGCAAGCGAGATCAAAGACTGGAGCATCATTAGAACCTTGGCCCAGCGCTCCAGCGCTGGCGCATCTGTCGGCGAAAAGGCTGTGCTTGTATTAAAGGCGAGAAACAGGTAGTCGACAAAGTTAGGCGACCACTCGCGCTTATCCTTGAGGCTCTTTGGCTTGGGAGGCAATGTCATCTGAGGAAACAAGAACGCACCTTCAGAATGGCTTCGACGGCGATCCCGCCCGTGCGGTCCTCCCGCGTCCAGGCGCCAGTACCAGAGCGCAAAGACCAGAATGTTCGTGACCCACAGGGAGGCGGCGGACAACAGCAGCTCGGTCGGAGTTTCCTTATGCTGAGGCAGTGCCTCGATCAGCAGGACAAGCGAGGCGACCAAAGCCAGAGTCACGACGCCACTAACGGTGAAGCCGACCAAACGGTTGAGCAGGTGATGTTCCTTGATGTGCGAAATAACCGTTGGTATCAGCAGCGCAACGACGATCAGCAGAAACAGCCAACGAGGGCCAACCGTCAGATATGAGGGAAGCGCCGTATATATTCCGCCCACCGCCAGGACAGCGATCCACGACGGCCAGCGAGGCTCGGGATCCCACCGATCTGAACTCGTTGATTTGTCGTTCATTTTCTCGTGTGTCTCTGATCTTCGTTATCGGCATTCCCGCTGAGCACGGCAGATTATGCCACGGAACAACCGAGACGCATCGGAGTATTTTTCCACCGGCGCCACGCCTGACTTGGAGTGGACCGGGGAGCCTTTTGATGGTTGCCTGATCGACCTCCAAAGCACATACTTATCGCCGATCGCGGCGCTTTAATCGAAGGGTGATTTGGCTACGTGCAGGCGAACCAACAGTGGACGCGCGGTGAGTACACGATCAGCACCGATCCGGCGCGTCTGGAAATTAATGTCATTCACAGCTTCCTGACTGAGTCTTACTGGGCTGCCGGAGTTCCTGTCGAGGTGGTGAAGGAGTCCATCGAACATTCGCTTCCCTTCGGCGTCTACCGAGGCGATCGGCAGATCGGATTTGCGCGCGTGATCACCGACTATGCGACGTTCGCTTACCTCGCTGATGTGTTCGTGCTGGACGAGTTTCGCGGCGAAGGGCTGGGCAAGTGGCTGATCGAAGTCGTGGTGTCGCATCCCGGGCTGTCCGGACTTCGACGTTGGATGCTTGCTACACGCGACGCTCACGGCCTGTACGGCAAATCCGGCTTTACCGAGTTAAAACAACCGGAGCGCTGGATGGAAAGGCACGCTCCGCGTGTTTACTCGAACTCAGACCCAATAAGCGAATCACTTTGAGCTTGAACCTAGCCGTCGCGGGGCGACACTCGTCAGCGCGGCCGCCGGTTCCAGGTAACGCCACCTTCAGTTCAGACCTCTATGTCATCACGAGCGGCAAAAGAAATAGAAGCCGAACCCGCGAGCTACTCTTCCGTAGAGCTGGATCGCGACGAGCTTGTCCGTGCATTGAGTGACGCCGATGGCGCGACTGATTTCGTCGCGTTGAAGCTGAGAGTCGGTGAGATCAAGATCATGGTCAACCGCTCTGCGGGAAACGGCCGCGCGATTCCTGCAACCCATAACGAAAGCGCCATTCACCTGCGCCGAGATGTGCTTCTGTCGGAACTCGACCAGATACTCGAAGCACAAACGATCGAGCGAGCCAGGTATTACGTGAAACGCCTGGAACGCGGCGTGAAGAAAGTCAAAACCAGCAAGCTCAACGACATCAACCTGCACCGCTGGAAAGAGTACCAGGACATCATCACCGACAGTCTTTGGGTCCTGCCCAAACGCGACACCGCCGGCGCGCACCTGGCCTGGTACTGGGGTAATTTTATCCCGCAGATTCCGCATCAACTCATGCTGCGTTATACCAAAAAGGGTGACGTGGTGCTGGATCCGTTTCTTGGAAGCGGGACTACATTAATCGAATGCCGGAGCCTCGGAAGAAACGGCGTCGGAGTCGAGTTGAACGCACAAGTCGCGCGAGAGGCA
>DATMCM010000332.1:0-6833 GCA_035558335.1 Blastocatellia bacterium
TCGAGTCTTCACGTCTCCCGAACGCAGCGAAGAAGGACGCGAGCAGCTGCTGGTGGTGGTCAGCGACGAAGCTAATATCGCGAAGCTCGATCGCTACAAAGAAATCACCGCAAGGCTTGCGGATCCGCGCAAGACAAACGACTCCGAAGCGCAGCAGTTGATCGGTGAAGGCAAAGCGATCTACTGGGCTTCGGGTTCGATCCATTCGCCTGAGACCGGCTCACCGGAGATGTTGATGGAGCTTGCGTACCGGCTTGCGGTCGAAGACTCGCCGGTCATCGAAGCGATCCGCAAAAACGTGATCGTGATGATCACGCCTGCGCTCGAAGTTGATGGCCGCGACTTCGCCGTTGACCAGTACAACTACCGCAAGGCGAATCCCAACAAACAAGCCCCGCCCCTGCTCTACTGGGGTAAGTACGTGGCGCACGACAACAACCGCGACGGTCTGGGGATGGCGCTTGCGCTCACCCGCAATCAGATGAAGACGTTCCTCGAGTATCATCCGGCAGTGCTGCACGATCTTCACGAATCGGTTCCGTTCTTGTACACATCGACTGGCACCGGACCTTACAACGCGTGGCTTGATCCCCTGGTTGTCGACGAGTGGCACGTGCTGGCTTATCACGAGATCGAACAGATGACCAAGCGGGGAGTTCCCGGCGTTTGGACTCATGGGTTTTACGATGGCTGGGCGCCGAACTACATGTTCTACGTTGCGAACGGACACAACTCGATCGGCAGGTTCTACGAGACATTCGGCGGCCAGGGCGCTGACACAAGCGTGCGGAACGTAGGTCCGCAGTCGCAGCGCGATTGGTTCCGGCCGAATCCGCCGCTGCCTTGGGTAAAGTGGTCGATACGAAACAACATCAATATGCAGCAGTCGGCCATTCTTTTTGCGATGAACTACGTCGCGAATCAAAAGGACCGATTCCTGAACAACTTTTATATCAAGAGCAAACGATCGATTCTAAAAGCGACCAACGAAGGGCCTGCCGCGTGGATCATTCCCGGCGACAACCCACGGCCGGTTGAAGCAGCAGACACGGTAAATCTGCTTCGCTTGATGGGAGTCGAGGTTCACACCGCCACAAAAGAGCTCTCGCTAAAAGATCAGAAGTACCCGGCCGGCTCTTACATCATCCGCATGGACCAGCCTTATTCGAGAATGGCAGATATGCTGATGGATACTCAGTACTACAACGTGAACGACCCGCGACCGTACGACGACACCGGTTGGACGCTGGGCGCGCTTCGCAACGTTAAGACTGTGAGAGTCATCGATAAGGCTGTCCTTGAAACCCCGATGGTGCTATTGACAAGTGACGCAACGGTGAAGGGCAAGATCGCAGGATCGGCTTCCACGGCCGCTTTCATCATCAACCACAACACTGACAACACGCTTGCGACGCTTCGCTACAAATTGAAGGAAGTGAAAATGAGCGCGGCGGAAGACTCGTTTAAGATCGGCGATCAGCAGTACAACACCGGCTCGTTTATCATCAAGACAGAGGGCAACGCAGCAGACCTTCGGCAAAAGCTCGACGCCGCGGTGACCGAGCTTGGCCTGACCGCGGTTGCAGTAGACAAGCTACCCGACGTGAAGACTCACGAGCTCGCCGTCCCGCGCATCGCCATTCTTCACACCTGGACCAACACCCAGAACGAGGGCTGGTTTCGCATCGAGTTCGACCGCTTGAAGATTCCATATCTGTACATTTCGGATCACGAGATTCGCGACACATTGAACCTTCGAGACAAGTACGACGTGATCATTTTCCCTCCCGTTGGCGGAAGCGCCCAGACGATAGTCAACGGCACGCCGAAGCGAGGTGATCCGATTCCCTGGAAGCAATCGGAGATCACGCCGAACTTCGCGACTTCCCCCGATCAAACCGACGATATGCGCGGCGGGATGGAGCTTCGAGGCGTGATGAACTTGCAAAAGTTTATCGAGGACGGCGGCTTGTTCATCACGATCGCGAACATCGCTCAGATACCAATCGACTATGGGATCACGGCGGGAGTGTCGATTCAGGAGGGCCGGCAGCTTCAGGCTCGAGGTTCGGTTTACAGCGCGACGTTCGGCGACCGCAAGAGCCCTATCGCTTACGGGTACGGCGATTCGCTCCCGGTGTATTTCAATCAGGCCCCGCTGCTCACCGTCAGCGCGATCCCGGGTGGAGCCGGATTCGGAGGCGGCGGCGGGGGCGGCGGCGCTGCGGGTCCGAGGCCGTCAGGTCGCGGCACTCTTAGCGATCCAGACATCGTTCAGTCGATGCCGCAAGCGGGACAGCGCCCGGCGCAAGCTCCGGCGCGACCCGGCGAAGAAGGCATCCCCGAAGAGATTCGCCAGTTCGCTCCTCAACTGATCATACCGCCGGCGATGCGTCCTCGAGTCGTGCTTCGATTCAACTCGAGCGAGAAAGACTTGCTGATAAGCGGAATGCTGGCAGGCGGGAGCGAGCTTGCAGGCAAAGCGGCAGTAGTCGACGTGCCGGTGGGGAAGGGTCACGTCGTGATGTTCGCGAACAATCCGATGTGGCGGCATCAAACTCAAGGAAGCTTTTTCTTGTTGTTCAACGCCGCGCTGAACTACAACAACCTTGGCGCTGGCAGACCGGAGACTCCCGCTCGCCCGCAACAAGCGGCAACGGGCGACGACCAACAGTAATCGGTCACGGCGGCGGTGTGTTCGATCTCGTCGTCGCCCAAGTGCCGTGATCACCTTGGTGCGGCTTTGTGCCTTAGCGCCTTGGTGGCGGCACCCGAGCTTGCCACGAAGACGCAAAGACACAAAGCCGCACCAAGAGGCCGAAACTTCTCCGGGCAAAACCCTGACGCTCGCGCGGACCACAGTGTGACCGGCGCCAGCTCGGTGTGTTAATATGCACAATTCGCGGCGCCGGTCGCGTGGGAACCATGGCCTTGCTCTTATCAATCGTTATCCCTGCTTATCACGAAGAGAAGCGAATCGGGCGCAGCCTGGAGGGCGTGCTTGCGTTCCTTGTGGAAAAGTCCTACCAGGCCGAAGTCATCGTTGTGGATGATGGTTCCAAGGACGGAACCGATCGCGTGGTCAACGAATGGATCCCGAAGTACCGCGAAGCCGGCGAGGAGTTGAGACTGCTGACCAACACGCCCAATCGTGGCAAGGGCTACAGCGTAAGACGCGGTCTCACTGAAGCGGCAGGCGAAATCGTTCTGTTCAGCGACGCCGATTTTTCGTCGCCGATAAGCGAAGCTCCAAAGCTGATTGATCCAATTCTCGAAGGCAACGCCGATGTGACGTTCGGCTCGCGAGCGCTCAATCGGGCTTTGATCGGCAAGCACCAGCCAGTGTTTCGCGACTTCGGGGGACGCGTGTTCAATCTGTTCATGCGAGCGATCACCGGTCTGGAGTTCAAGGATACTCAATGCGGGTTCAAGGCATTCAGGCGCGAGCTGGCTCTGCCGGTCTTTCAGCTTCAAAGCATCGAGCGTTTCGGGTTCGATCCGGAGGTCCTGTACATCGCTCGCAAACGCGGACTGCGCTTGCTCGAAGTGCCCGTGGTTTGGAACGACGCGGAAGGCAGCACGGTGCGTTACGCGAGCGACTCGATCAACATGTTTCTCGATCTGGTTCGCATTCGCCTGAACGATTTCGCGGGACGATACGACGGGCCCGCAGCTCATTTCGCGGTTCAGGGTCAGAAGGCCAAGCAAGCCACCAAGCGTTTATGAGTGATTCGCGCCCGCAAGGATCTGCCCGGCTCAAGAAGAGATGATCCGGCTCAACGTCAACATCGATCACATAGCGACGATCAGACAGGCGCGGCGTACCTTCGAGCCAAGCGTCGTGGCAGCTGCAGTGCTCGCGGACCTGGCAGGCGCGAGCGGCATCACCATTCACTTGCGCGGGGACCGGCGGCACATTCAGGACGACGACGTTCGGGTACTCCGCACGGTGGTGAAGACTCACTTGAATCTCGAGATGGCTGCGACTGAAGAGATGATAGCGATCGCTCGCGACGTACGGCCAAACACGGTTACCCTGGTAGCCGAGCGCGCCGACGAGATAACGACCGAGGGCGGGCTGGACGTGGCGTCGCGAGAAGAAGACATTAAGCGAGCCGTTGCCGAGATCGCAGACGCAGGCATACTCGTGAGCATCTTTGTTGATCCTGACTTGAACCAGATCGAAGCATCAGGTCGCGCGGGCGCAAAACAAATCGAGATATGCACAGCGCGCTACGCGGAGGTGACCGATCCGACTCGTCACGCTGAAAGTGCACAGGTCGAGGCCGAGCTCACTCGGATAGCCGACTGCGCTGTCCGCGCAAGCAAACTGGGGCTACAGGTCGCCGCGGGTCATGGGTTGACTTATCAGAACGTCGCCGCGATTTGCGAGATCTCACCGGTAGAAGAGCTGAACATCGGCCACAATATAGTCGCCCGAGCTGCGCTTGTTGGAATGGAGCGCGCGGTGAGAGAGATGATCGCCGCCATCAATCGCAAGCTGACCTAGCAGCCCGCCGCGACCTCGCCACTAAGGCGCTAAGCCACAAAGCCGCACCAAGCTTGAGATTGGTGCTCCTTTGTTCTTTGAGTCTTGTGGCGGCAGACTCGGGGTTTACCGGTCTCTAAGATGGGCTCACCGCTTCAAAGACGGAGCCCACCTTGAAGCGGAAGCCGGGAAGAATCTCCGGTGAGTTTATCTCATCGTCTTCCGAAAGAGTTATTGCTTCGTAACTGCCTTCTTTGGTCCGATGTATTCTCACCGTTTGACTCTGAGGATCGACGACCCAGTATTCTCCGACTTCAAACGCGGAGTACATCTCGGCTTTTATTTCCAGGTCGCGACGCGCGTTTTCCGGGCCGGGCGAGAGAATCTCGATAACCAAAGCCGGAGCCCAAGTCAGCCGATCCTGGCCTTCGAGGCGGCCTCGCTGTTCGTTGCTTACAAAGACGAGATCCGGAATCACAGCGTTGTGATCGTCGAAGATCACTCCAGGTCCAGGCAGCAACTCGCCAACCGGGTTCTTAGCCAGGTACAACGAGAACTTTACGATCAGGTTTAGAAGTATACGTTGATGCGGGATGCTGGGCGCTCGGGACATGAAAATCGCTCCCCCTATCAGTTCATAGAGGTTGCCGTCCTCGGGGATAGCGTCCAAGTCAGCGACAGTCATCAGGCGTTCAAGGTTGGTTGTCATCGGCGAACCTCGCGGTGGTTCTGAGATTGACGTCCGCGACGTGATTCTAACACGGCAGCCTCAATCCAAAGCGGCGGTTACTTCCTTGGCTCGTAGCTGGTCAAGTTTCTCGACTTGTCGCGATGGCGCTCAATCGCAAGCTCGATAAGCCGGTCAATCAATTCCGAATAGCCTATTCCGCTTGACGCCCACATCTTCGGATACATGCTTATCGACGTGAACCCCGGCATCGTGTTTATCTCGTTTACGATGACGCGGCCGCGCTCGACAAAGAAGTCCACGCGCGCAAGTCCCGCGCCATCGATCGCTTTAAAGGCCGTTATTGCGTCCCGTTGAATTCGCTCGCTGACTTTCTTTGGGAGCCTGGCAGGGACTTCGGTCCTCGAAGCGCTGTCGATGTATTTGTCTTCGTAATCGTAGAAGTCATGCCCCACGATTATCTCGCCAGGCGCGCTGGCGATCGGGTTCTCGTTGCCCAACACGCTCACTTCGATCTCGCGACCGACGACGGCGCGCTCGACTACGACCCTTCGATCGTAGCGCGCCGCATCGTTGATCGCTTCGCGTAACTCGACTTTGTTTGCGGCTTTTGAGACGCCGACCGACGAGCCGAGATTCGCCGGCTTGACGAAAACCGGGAAGCCGAGCGAGCGGGCGATCCGGTTGATTATCTGCCCCGGATCTTCTTCCCACGCCGATCGCAGAAACCACTCGTACTTCGCAACGTTCAGTCCGGCCTGCTGGAACAGATGCTTCATCACAACCTTGTCCATTCCCGTCGCCGAGGCAAGCACTCCGCAACCGACATAAGGCACGCCCGCCATATCGAGCAAGCCCTGAATCGTTCCGTCTTCGCCGTAGGTCCCGTGCAAGACCGGAAAGACCACGTCGAGTTGCTCGCTCGTGGGTCCGCTCGAGTTCGAGTCGAGTCGGGTCAAGCCTTGCTTTGTGGGATCGCCGATAATCGCGACTTGCTGGTGATTGTTGGAAGTCATCACCGCTCGAGGCAACAGCGCGGTCGCGTTGCCCGATACGAGCCAGCTTCCTTCATTGGTTATGCCGATAGGAATGACTTCGTATTTAGACTTGTCCATCGCGTTGATGATGGACTCGGCGGAACGCAGCGAGACTTCGTGCTCGCCGGAACGGCCCCCAAAGATTACTCCGACTCTGAGTTTGTTGGTCAATGATTTCCTTCCTTGGGAGCGCGGGCGTCTCGCCCGCATTCGATCCGCATTTAAGCCGAGTCAGCGGGCGGGACGCCCGCGCTCCCAAGATCAAATGATTTTCTTGCCGAGCGCCGAAAGGATCAACTCGACCGCAAGCTGTGCGGTTTGATTGCTCACGTCGAAGACCGGATTCACTTCGGTGAGTTCGACCGAGAGCACCCGCCCTGAATCCGCGATCTTCTCCATCGCGAGATGGCTTTCGCGATACGTCGCGCCGCCGCGTTCCGGCGTTCCAACTCCGGGCGCGTAGAACGGATCGATGAAGTCCATATCCATCGTCACGTGAAACCCGACGGTGTTAAGGGACGCGATCTCGACCGCCTCGGCCACCACTTCGGGAAGACCGCGCTCGTCCAGTTCGCTCATCGAGAAGACGCGAATGCCGGTTCTCTTTACGAACTCGCGC
>DATMCM010000333.1:0-3467 GCA_035558335.1 Blastocatellia bacterium
CGGTCGAAATCGATCTGACGCGGGACCGGGTGAGCTTCGAGGTCGAACTCCCGCTCCGTATCAAAGTCCCGCCCGCGCGCCTCGACTATCGATGCAAACTCGGCGGGACTCTTGGCGGCGCGTTGAATCTCTCCGACAAGCGTCGAGATCGAGTTCACGCAGCCCTCTCGATGAGCTATCGGGGTAAGCGCTTGCAGCTTTCCTTCGGCGAGCAGGCGCGACATCACCTGCGATATCAAGCTGCGCTTCAACGGAAACTCATCTCGATCGATCGGGATCCGCGGCGCGAGCGGCAACCCGGTCTCTTGATCGATGGCGGTCGCGAGCAGGTGTCTGACCAGTCCGGGAAAAAGAAAGACGGGAAGCGTACCCCACACGCCTCGATTGCGCTCGCCGTCAAGAACGTCGGCGGTGACCACATCGAGCAAGGGGCGAGATGCGGTAATGTAGAGAAAACCATCGGGGCCGCCAGCCGCAAGCATATCGGCGCAACGATCGATAAGCTGCCGCCTATTGTTGCTAAGGATGGGAGCTAGCCAGATTTGCTTGGACAAGATGCACCCGGATTGTTGGAATGGAGGAATTGAAAATTGCAAAATGAAAATTGTAAATTTGCCCGGCTACCTGCGACCTTTCAATCTGCAATGTTGAACCTTCGATTCTCAAGTCCTAATTTTGCAATTAGCAATTTTCAATTTTCAATTTTCAATTTTCAATTTTCAATTTTCAATTTTCAATTTTCAATTCCCTTATTTCCGGTTCTTCCTCCTCATCGTCAAGTAATCCCGGAATCAGCCCGGTTTCGCCGAGGTCAAGGAGCCTGGTCGATCGGTCGACGATCTCGAGGGGCGAGATCTCCTCTCCAGTCGTCGCCCCAAGTTCTTTGAAACGCCGCGCCGATACGAGCACGCGGCCTTCAAACGAACCGACTGCCTTGTTGTAAGAGTCGACCGCCTTGTCCAGACCCTTGCGGACTTCGGAAAAATGCTCGGCAAGTATCCTCAAACGATCATAAAGCTGACGCCCGAGCTTGCTGATCTGCTGCGCGTTCTCAGTCACCCGCTCTTGCTGCCAGCCGTACGCAACCGCTTTCAGCAAAGCTATCAGTGTCGTCGGCGTCGCCAGAATCACTCGCTGATCGACGCCAAACTCGATCAGCGACGGATCCTGCTCCAGCGCCGCGCTGAAAAATGTTTCGCCCGGCAGAAACAGGACTACGAACTCCGGCGTGCAATCGAGCTGGTCCCAGTAACTCTTCGCGCCAAGCTTCGATAGATGTGTGCGGACCTGCCGCGCGTGATCCTTGAGCCGCGCGGTCCTCGTAGTCTCGTCAGAGGTCTCCAACGACAGGTAATAAGCTTCGATTGGCGCCTTTGAATCCACGACGATCAGTCGCTCGTTTGGAAGCCTGACGATCATGTCGGGTCGCAAGCGTCCGTCCTCGGTGGTGATGGTCGCTTGCTGTTTGAAATCGCAGTGTTGAAGCATCCCCGCAAGCTCGACCACGCGCCGCAGCTGAATCTCACCCCAGCGCCCGCGCACTATGGGACTGCGCAGCGCGTTGACCAGCTTCGAGGTCTCGGTTTGAAGCTGGACCTGCGAAGTTGCGAGGTGTTTGACCTGTTCGGTGAGCGACGAGTAAGCCGAGGCGCGCGAGGACTCCAGCTCGCGAATCTTGGTGTCCACTTTTTCGAGCGATTCCTTTAGCGGCTGAACGAGTTCGCCGATCGCTTTGTGACGAACGTCCAGATCGCCCTTAGCTGTATCTTGAAAATGGCCGAGCGTCTCCCTGGCAAGGTTGAGAAAATTCTGACTGTTTGTGTTGAGCGCTTCGGCAGACAGCGCTTTGAAGGCATCAGAGAGCTTGCCCTGCGCGTCTTCGAGCAATTCGAGTTTTTCAGTCGAAGCATTGCGTTCAGCGTTGAGCTGAGTTTCAAGCGCGCTGATTTGCGCAAGCAGGCTGGCATTCTCGTTTTGAAACTCGGCGAGCCTGGAGTTCAAACCGCTAAGATCAACTTCGAACTTTCGAGCTTGCTGATCCCTGCCCTGCAGCCGCTCGACGAGAGTAGCTCGCTCGGCTTCGAATTCGCTTCGTGCCCGGTCGTACTCGTGTTTGATACGTGGCCGAAGCACCAGAAAAACGACAAGCGCACCAAGAGCTAAACCTGCTATCAGTGTTAAGACCATCTCTAGACTTATGTTCAACCGTGGTACCCGGGCCTAGCTTTCTTGGGCCTTCGAGTGAAACGAGCTTTGATGAGTATTCGTGCGCCGCGAGGGTAAGACATCGGTGGCGTATCAGCGCTTCCTGTCCTTGATGGAGCTGAACACCTGCTCAGCAGGAATTACTTTGATCTTGCCCCGTTCGTAGGCGTCCAGTCGATTTTCGGCTTCTTGAGCCCAGAGAAGATCTATCTTCGATGATTCCGGCTCCGGGCCCGCTAGTGGACGCTCGGCGATTCCTGCGCGCTCGTCGGGCGAAGGATTAAGCGCTTGTTCAATAAGCTTCTCAGCCAACTCTGACATAGTCTCCCTCGTGCTCTAAATCATTCAACTTAACCTTATGCATTTCACTGAGTCGGGTCAACTTTACAACCTTAGAAGCGCGCCGCGAGATGGCAATCCGCTAGCGACCGTGATTGCCTTCGCGTACAAAGCTACTTGATTCCGATACTCGTCAATCCGGCCCTCGATCTCGAAGTCGGTCTTGAAATCCACGACGGTCCACGAGCCTGACTCATCAATGAACGCAAGATCGACCACGCCTTCCACCAGCAAACCGTCTTCAAGCTCGATCGCGATCGGAGTCTCGCGATGTAAGCTTCCTCGCGCGGCGGCCGCAGAAGCTTTCTTCAACAGCGGATGACCCAGTGCGCGAGCTACTGTCTCGCTGGCGGCAGCAACTTCCTCCCTGGTTGCGTTGAGGACTCTGCCCTGAAGTTCGGCGACTGCTTCGACGCCAACGCGATCGGCGTCGAGGTCCACTACCGAGAGCACCGCGTGAACCAGGATCCCAAATCTCTTGCCGTGAGGGCGTGAGAAGTCGAGGACTACGGACTCGACGGTGACTTGCGGTTCGATCGCGTCAGCTAAGGCTCCGGGACGCAACGAGGCATCAGCGGTCGCCGCCACTCCGAGCGAGTATTCAGTTGCGGTGACGACTCGCAAGCTTGGCGCGCTGGACTCCTCACGCACGCTTGCTCGCGAGGCTTGCCATTCTCCGTGCGCCAGAATACCAGCTTGCGAACGCGTGCCTTCTTCGTCGGCAGCGATCAGCTTATTGAGCCGCGACCCGACGTCTTCCTGCTTGCCCAACTCCAGTAGGCACGGATCCCACCATACGACGTGATGCTCGCCGGCTTCAGGCTGATGCTGACCCGGAGTTACCGAGCCTTTGGGCCTGAGCACGCCGCCCGGACGCACGCAGTTGTCGGGTCCAAACGCGGGACATCCAGGCGGATGATTGG
>DATMCM010000334.1:0-9037 GCA_035558335.1 Blastocatellia bacterium
ACCGGAATGGCTTCGAGCCAGTCTGGCTCGTTGAGGAGCCCATCAATAATTATTCGTGACCTGGCTCGCACGACCGTTGCTCGTGTCTCTCCCGAGCCGTCTACGTTGGCCTGCAAAGGTGGCCTGCCATCAACTAAGAACCACACGATCAGCAGCGCGGTCACGAGACTCGACGTCTTCACCGGCCATCGGCACGATGCTCGGTGATTGAATGTGAACTGCCTGACCTTGTTCATCAAATCGCTTGGCTCGAATGTGTATCAGTTCACAGAGGAACCATAGTGGATCAGAGCAGCGCTTTGACCCCTGCATACACGATTCCGCAGACCATTGCGCCGGCAGCAATCTTCGCCACGTCGACCTTGAAAACTACGATGGAGACGAAAGCAAGAGCGGCCATCACAATGCTCGTTATTCCGACAATAGCCTCGCGGGCAAGATCTATTGATACAACCAGAATCACACCGACCACCGCGGCGCTGACGCCGGAGAGAAATGCCTGAACCGGACGATTGTTGCGAACTTGCTCGACATAGCGCGCACCCACGAGCACGAACACGAACGACGGGAGAAAGACGCATACGGTGGCAACGATCGCGCCCGGGATGCCCGCGACAATGTAGCCGACGAAGGTCGAGAACAACATAAACGGCCCCGGCGTCGCCACGCTGATTGCGACGGCGTCTAGCAACTGACCGGATGTTAGCCAGTGGTGATTCTCAACAGCGCCTTCCTGAAGAAAGACGAGTGAAGCGTATGCCCCGCCAAAGCTGAAGAGCCCGGTCTTAAGCAATAGCCAAGCTAGCTGGAGCAACTTTCCGCCGAAAAATCCGAAGACACTGAAGCTGCTGGCAATGACACCCAATGAGGAAGCTGGGGATTGGAGGTTTCGCGGACGGACGGCGAACAGCAGGTTCAAAGCGCCCGCTAGCAGCAGAATCAGAAGGAAGTTCACTCCGGCGAAGCGCATCCCAACGAATGCGCCAATGAGCAATATGCCAAGCAGCGCGCTTTTGATTGTTGCCGTTCCAAGCTTGATGATTCCGGCGGCGATGATTCCCAGAACTGCCGGCTTGAGTACATAGAGCGCGTCATTAACTTGTGGAAGGCTGCCATATTCGAGGTACAGCCAACTCAGAATCAACATCACCACCGCCCCAGGCAGGATGAAGGTAATGCCAGCGGCGATGCCGGCCAAGACTCCCCGCTTCAGATACCCGACATAGATTGCAAGCTGAAGCGCTTCCGGACCCGGAAGCATATGGCAGAACGCCATGATTCTTACGAAGCGCTCCTTTGATAACCACCTTCGACGCTCAACCATGTGATTGAACATCATGGTTATCTGGGCGACAGGACCGCCGATGTTGATAAAACCCAACATCAGAAAGTAAAGGAACACCTCTCGCCAAGTCGGCATGTTCCCGTCGGGCAGCGCGGCATCGTTGCGGTTTTCCTCTTGCATTCGATAACTAGGGGCTCGCATCCGGGCAAAAGCACTGGCAGTAACTGCCTGTAGCTATTCGACTGGCGCAAGCCTCTGTCGGCAGTACTCGTAAAGGGCGTCGTAAACGATGAACTGTTTTTCCAGGACCTCGTGATCGTCCTTCAATCCGAGGTGTCTAAAGCCCTCTGCGATTGCTTTCAGGCCGGGAGCTTCCGGCTCACCATAAAGATCGATGCTTACGTCGGCGCCGTGCACGATCCTGGAAAGAAGCTTGATGGCGGGGTCTTTGATCTCGTACTTATCGACGATGGACTCGAAGCTGCATCTGCCGTCGTGATGTCCGAGTTCTACTCCAGTCACATCAAAGGGGATCGCAGGTTCGCGTTCCGACACCTCCATGACGTGCTCAGGCGGAACGAACAAGAATTGAGCCTCGGGATCAATGAACTTGTTGATTAGCCAGGGACAGGCGACTCTGTCAACTTTCACTCGCTCTCGCGTCACCCATTTCATAGTCGTGTATTCCTCCTTGGTCTCGATGACATTAATCGCCGATCACAAAGCGTCGCTGGATAAAAACCCGACCGCTGCTCAATGCCATTGCGAAATCAGCGCTTTTTAACCACGGCGTCGTAGACGACCATTCGCGATACCGGACGGCCGTCTTCCTGCTCTTCGGGCGTGTAGACGCGATGGGTCTTCACGTCCACCGCCAAGCTATGCACTTTCTTTTGAACGGGAAAATCTTCAAGCTTCCGGAAATGATCGGCGTCGTCTTCTTGAAACACGGAGATCGCACCGCTGGAACAAGCGACGTAGATGCGTTTCAATCCGGGGTCGAATTTGACAACGTCTCCGCCCGCCGCCGTGGGCAAATGGGCAATCGGTTTATGAGCATCAAGATCGAAGACGGTCATCACGTTGTTGCCTTCGCACTGAAGAAACGCGCGATGGCGTTCGGGATCGAGCGCCATGCCGTGATTGCCTTTGCACTCTCCTACGGGATAACTACCTACGACTTTGTCGGTGGACGGATCGATCACGGCGAAGAGGTTTTGGTCTTGAAGATTGACGTAGACCTTCCGCGCCACTGGATCGTATTGCGGCATTCCGGTCTCACTCTCAAAGTGCAGAGTGTTGATGATTTTGTCTTCTCTTACATCCACGATCGCCACTGCGCGCCCGCGCTCGTCTGACACGTAGACTTTATGGAAAGGCGCAGCATAAGTGCTGCCATCCGGCTTAGCTTCGGTCGGAAGCTTCTTCACTACTTGCATTTTGTCTAGATCGACTACCCCGATCTTGTTCTCCGTCCAATTTGACGTGTAGACCTTATTCACGTCCGGAGCGTACTCGACTCCCTCGATTCCCGGCACGTCCGGAATGGCTTTCACCAGCTTGTTGGTTTTGAGCTCTATGACGTAAAGCAGTCCCGCAGCGAGATGTGCCGAAAGCAAGTAGTCATGCTTGTAGTCAATTGTCAGATAGTCGAACCTCTTGCCCGGAGGCCCTGGTAGATCGAAAGAGTCTACCTTCTTCAAAGTTTGGCTCTGCGCCGGAGGAACTAGCAATACAAGTAACGCGACGATCCACCACGCTTTGCATAGCTGACCGGATGCCACCTTGGGAACTAAACTCGTCCGCATAGGATTCTCCTCTCCGCTAAACAACATCTCGCATTGCTCGTTACTAACACTTCGTGCTGAACATATAGACCGATCACGATCAGCTAAAGCACACTGTTGGTTTTTTCAAGCGCCGCTCTCAGCCCGCGCGCTAGCTTGACCTGCTCGTCGTTGGCCCAAAAATGCATAAAGAAGAGTCGCGGGCTCTCATCCAACATGTGAGAATGAAGCGCTGTGATTTGAATGCCCGCCTTTCGCAACTCGCGAATTACCGGATTTACTTCGTTGGCGGTCAACACGAAGTCTCCCGTTATGGCGACGCCTTTCGAAGTAGGTTGAAAGTTGATTGCAGTAGCGGTGCCCATGAACGCTGGGACCTCGGTTCCGTCAGCAGTAGTGATCTTTTCTTTCCGGGGAACTCCGAACTGCAGCACGCCCCCGCGGTCGTTTCCCTTGATGCGGAGCGCGTCCTGAACCTTGCTCCAGTCAAACGTGGAAGCTGCTGGCGAAGCAGCCGGCGGTGCGCCCATCGGGGTTGCACTCAGCGTTAAAGCATCCTTCATCGCGCGGGCGAGCTTCTCTTCATCGCCATGTCCCATGTAGTGCATGTACATTACGCGCGGTTGTTCATTGAGAATGTGATTGTGGATAGCGGAGATCTCGATGCCATTGTCTTCCAACTTGGAGAGCACCGGGTTAATCTCGCTTTCAAGCAGCACGAGATCACCCATGACCATCGCGTGGTTGCCCGTTCGTTTGAACGCCATCCAAGAGCCGAGCGCGAGACCCGCCTTTATTGGCTCGCCATCCGCTGTAACCTTAAGGTCGGTGCGCGGCAGTCCGATCTTGTACACGTCGCCTTTCAATTCGCCAGACCGACCGATGATCTGATCTATCACCTTAGTGTTGAGTTGTTGTACTGCTCGCGTCTCATTCGACGCGCTGACAGCCCCAATGTACCGGGGCAACATTGCGGCCGCTCCTATGATTACGGCCACAAGAACAATGAAACCGGCTACGTTCCGATTGACTTGAACTCTGCTAAACATTGTATCCTCCCCATAACGTTCCAGGTGTAGTCGTCTCAACAGAGCATCCACTTCTCAACTGAATCGATTGTCATTTCGCGGTGACGCGCAGATCGTCGAAGTAAGTCAGCGAATCTGCCTTCGTCCACAGACCGACTTTGCCTGCCTCTTTGAAAGTCTCATCGGTCGCGTCAATCTTCTTCTCGTTGTCGTAGTAGCAGGTGATGTGATTACCCACGGACTCAATACGTAACTCGTGCCACTCACCCGAAGCGACTTTGACATTAGCGCCTGCAAACTGAACGCGCCGGCCTATGACCACATGGTAGAGGCGATAGTTGCCTTCAAGCGCGTTAGCTCGAACGATGTAGTAGTTGTTGGCATCCACTAGCCGGAAGACCATTCCCGCGGCTCGATCCACCTCCCCGGAAACCGCTTTGAACCTGACGCTCATATCGAGGTCCTTGAACGAGCCTTCATCTGCGATCGCGAGCGGAAAGCGATAGTCGGTCCTGTCGGTTGAGATCTGCGCAAGCACGTTGGGCTGAGACGGCGCCGATGGATCGGCTTTCACAACCCATTGTGCCTTTGCTCCCTGGCCAGTTAACGCTTCGTGAAACTTTGCCGGCAGCTTCCCGACGGCATCGCTGTCAAAGTTGTAGACAAACTCTTTGCCCGCTGACTGAAGCGGCGCAGGAGTTTCCGGCGCAACCTTGTTTTCTGCTCGAGGCGATCCGTTTTCATCACCATCATCGTCTGCTCCACTCTTGCTGCATGCGACGAGCAGCAGCAACAAGAGCGAGAATATGCTGAAGCCTATTTTGAGTCTGTTCATACTTCACCTCTTCTAGTGCTGTTTCTATTGCGGCACTTTGCCCTGGCCGTTTGCCAGCGGGAGTTCCACTGTGAAACGGCTGCCCTTGCCTTCGGTGCTCTCGACTCTCACGCGACCTTCGTGAGCGGTGCAAATTGATTTGACGATTGAGAGTCCAAGCCCCGCGCCACCCATCTGTCGCGAGCGAGCCTTGTCCACGCGATAGAAACGCTCAAAGACATGCCCTATTGCTTCAGAGGGAATGCCTACACCGCTGTCGGTCACTTCAAGCACCGCGCTGCCATTGACCACGCCGACGCTTATCGCCACCTTGCCGCCTTCAGGCGTGTACTTGATCGCGTTGTCCACGAGGTTGACCACGACCTGCTTCACGCGTCCTTGATCGCCCTCCACTTCAACGCTGCCAGCGGCGGCGCACTTCAAAGCGATTTGCTTATCCTCAGCCAGAAGTCGCATTTGATCGGCTGTGTCCGTGACAAGTTCGCTGAGGTCGAATCGCTCACGCGTCATCAGAGCTTCACCGGCGTCGAGGCGGGAGATTGCCAGCAAGCTCTCGACTATCTTTGAGAGGCGCTCGCTCTCTTCAAGAGTGCTCCCGATCGTCTCGCGAACGTCGATCGGGAGATCGGGCCGCTGAACGATCGCTTCGAGTTCCCCGCGTAAGACGGTAAGTGGAGTTCGCAGCTCGTGCGACGCATCCGCGCTGAATCGGTTGACGTGCCGGAACGAGTGCTCGATTCGGGCAATCATTCGATTGAGCGCAATTGAAAGTGCTTCGATCTCGTCGCCCGTCTTGGCCTCGGGCAATCGCTCGCTTAGATTACGGGAGGTTATCTGTTCCGCTGAGCGAGTGATCTCACCAACAGGCGCCAGAGCGCGTCTCATCAACACGTAACCACCCGCGACGGCAACCGCGACGACGAGTGGTAATCCTACGGCAAACGTCAGGAGCAACCCGTGAAGTACACTCTCGCTCTGCTTCAACGGCGCTCCCGTCTCAATAAGGAAGCGGCTACCGTCGAGAGCAGTGAAAGGAGCCGCGCATATCATCAGCTCAGTGCCGCCTGACGGGTGTTCGACTCGCGAGGAAACCTGAGTCGAGTCACCGCTCGCTGCGCTTACGTTACGCGGGTCGAAGCTGCCGTCCTTGGGAGAGCCGGACTCGTAGAGCGTGCTTCCGTCGGCTCGGGTCACGCGGACGAAGAGGCCGTTTAGCTCCGGCGCTAAATGCTCCTTGATCTCGTCGGCAACGTATTCCTCGCCACTCACGCCGACGTTGACTAACAGCCCTTCGCCGATTTGCTGTGCGTCCTTTGTAAGCGAGTCCTTGAGAGTGAGTTCGAGGTAGTGGCTAAGCCCGATGTAAACTGATGCGCCGAACAATACCAGCAAGCCCGCAAGTAGACCCGCGTACCAAACGGTCAAGCGAAAGCGAATCGAGCGCGTGTTCATAAGTCCGCCTCGTCGCTGATCCTGTAGCCTACGCCGCGAACCGTACGAATCAGCTTTGTTTCATGACCGTCATCAACCTTATTCCTGAGGTGCCGAACGTACACGTCGACGATGTTGGTTGCACCGTCGAAGCTCTGGTCCCACACGTGGTCGATGATCATCGTGCGCGACAGCACTCGACCGGCGTTGGTCATCAAGTATTCGAGCAACGCGTACTCTTTTGCAGTAAGCTCGACGCGCCGGCTCGCGCGCCTGACTTGTTGAGAGAGACGATCGACTTCCAGATCGGCTACGCGGAGAACGTTTGGGCGGTCAACCGAGCCTCGCCGCAGCAGCGCTTTGATTCGAGCCATAAGCTCGGCAAAGGCGAACGGCTTGGTCAGGTAATCGTCGGCGCCTGCCTCCAGATGTTCAACCTTGTCAACTACGGCGTCTCGAGCAGTCAGCATCAAGATCGGCACGCGCTGATCAATGTTGCGAATTTGACGCAGCACCTCAGTCCCGTTCAAACCGGGCAGCATCAGATCCAGAATTATCAAGTCGTAGTCATAGGTCGTCGCCAATTCCAATCCGGTCCGGCCATCGAGAGCTGCGTCGACCGCAAAGCTCTCCGCGGTCAAACCGCGAACTATGAAGCGGGAGACTTTCTCTTCGTCCTCGACGATAAGGATTCGCATAGTCGTCTGTCTGCCGCTGAAGGCTAGCACCTGTAGATTAATGCCAAATGAAGACCAGATGAAATTCTATTCAGAATCAATTAGCTACTCCTGATTAAATGGAGAAGAGTGGCCCCTCCAAGGGCGGCTTGGACCAAGGTTAGAGCTTTGGCCGACTGCCTTCATCTACCACGTGAGACTGTGTCGCGATCAGACCGGTCAGTGTTTGATGTCGCTTGAGTGGGAGACGCTTCTCTTGAGTGAGCCGACGGATTGGGAGTGTGGGCCGGCTGCGTTTCTCTGGCGGACCAGGTTGCTTCTCTCTCTTGGAGTGACCGTTCGGCTTGCTGCGCAGCGTCAGTGAACTCCCTCCTAATTCGACTTACGTAAGGCATCTTTTCGGAGAATTCCCTCAACTCCGCGATCTCCGATGCGCTGAGCATTGGGGCAACCTGTTTGGCTGAAACTCCTGCAGCGCGGCAGTGCTCGTCCAGAATTCTATCCATTACAAAGCTGAAATCACTCGCATTGTTGGCCCTCTGCTCAGCTCTCTCTTGCTGCACTCTGACGGTATTCGCTAAGCCCTTAATCTCTCTCTTCTGCACGGCTGTGTCCGTGAAATGTCGGAGGATCGTCTCCAGCACGTTTTTTGGAGAGACTTCCCTAAGACTCTTCGCATAGTCGAGTCCTTGCGCGTCTTTTAGTGGAACCTGTCGGAAGTCGCCGTACTGGAGAGCGGCATTGAATCGCTCGGCTTCCTTGAGCATGTCGAGTCTGGCCAAGATTGCGCGGCCCTTAACCCTGGACACCGCTTGCCGGCTCGGACTGTTCAGTACTTTTTCTCGGATATGGGCATAGACATACTGCAAGAGCCCGGCGTCTTTGTTGCGGTTCGCAATCGCATCAATCCTGATCAGTTCGTCGCCTTCGTGGACCGGAGCCGGCATCTGGTTACCTTGTTCGGCTCGGGCTCTCACCATCTGTTCGACGTTCTTGCTGGCGATCTGATATCTGACCTCTCCCGCGCCAAGATTCTTCTCGACGCTGAGTTCTCTTGTCGCCAGCTGCTTCTGTATGTCCTTCTTGACATCCTGAAGATAGTCGATTTGCCCCCTTATCTCTTCTCGCTTGCTTGGTCTGAGAAAGTTATAGAGTTTGAACTTGTCTGAAGTCTTCGTCTTTATTGCTTGCTCGATTTCCTTCAGGGATAGACCCCGGTCCCACCCTTCGACATCAAACTTCCAGAAATGCCTTGACGCCTTGAATGCTTCGACTTTCTCCTGGGCATCCTTTAACTCAGCGCCGGCGAGTGCCAGACCTGCCTGAAGCCGGCCGGCTGCGCGATCATCTGTCACGGGTAGGTCGCGGGAGTTTTGGTACTCCTTAAGCTGCTTCCACTCCTCGGTTGTGTAAACAACTTGAGGTGTCTTTTGCCGCCCCATCTCCTTTCGCCCGGCAAACGTCTTATCCAAAGTGGTAGCAAATTCATGAGCGATCCTGGCAGCCGATTTGATCTGGGCATTGGGAGCATCAGTCCGGATCAAGTGTGCGAGCTGTTCTCGTGAGACCTCTGTCTTCGCCAACAGACGGCTGGTCTCCTTCTCAGATCCGGGTCTGCTAACTGGTTCGGCTGAAGGCCGGGACTCAAGCTGCTTGCCGCGATCTCGGGCCTCGGACCTCTGAGCTGATAGTCTCTGCTCAGCCAATCTCTCCCTTCGGTCGTTATCTCTTTCGGGCTTCGGGGGTATCGGCTCCCCCTTTCGGTAAGCTTCTGCTGCGGATATCTTCCACTGTCTGGTCTCCTCTTTTTTCCTCAAGTACTCAACGTAGACGCTCTTGTCGCCAGCGAAATCGGCGTATATTTTGGCCCACTTCTCATCTATGGTTTTGAACTCGTTGTTCTTGAGCTGTATACGCCTGCCATCACACTGGCGAGAATTGAGGTAAAGATGGACGTGCGGATGGTCGGTATCGCGATGGATAGCCGCGAACGC
>DATMCM010000335.1:0-10535 GCA_035558335.1 Blastocatellia bacterium
TGGTCGAGTCGAGCTCGAAGGGCGGCGATTTCGCTCCGTTCAAGATGAAGAGATCGCGGGCTTTTACTTCGATGCGTCCGGACTTGATGTTCGGGTTGATCTTGTCTTTGTCGCGCATCACGACCTTGCCGGAGACCGCGATGACGTGTTCGCTTCGGAGCTCCTTGGCGCGGGCGTGGGCTTCGGCATTCTTCTCTTCGTCGAAGACAACCTGCACCACGCCTTCGCGGTCGCGAAGATCGATAAACGTGAGCGGTCCGAAGTCGCGGCGCCTATGGACCCAACCCATAAGCGTCGCCATCTCGCCGGCGTGCTCGGGCCGCAGGTCGCCGCTGTAATGAGTGCGTTTTAGCTTACCGAGAGTATCAAACATAAGAATTCAGCCGATCAGTCGTATGGTCAATTCCGGCTCGTTCAGGTTTTCTTCCGAGCCGCTTGTCATATCCCGAAGCTTGTAAGTACCGGTTGCAATCTCGTCGTCTCCGACAATCAATGAGTAACGCGCTGCGAGGTTGTTTGCAACCGCCAGCGCCTTCTTCAGCTTGCGTGCTTCCAGGTCTACGACGACGCTGAGGCCGGCTTCGCGCAAGCGCCGGGCTAGAGCGAACGAATGATCACGGGCTCCCGCACCGATGTAAGCGATGAAAAGCGCGGGAGCTTCGCCGGCGTTGCCGATCGCATCATCAGGAAGGCTCATTACAAGCCGTTCGACACCGAGCGCAAACCCGAATCCTTTTGTCGGCGGCCCGCCGATCAACTGAGAAAGACCGTCGTAGCGCCCGCCGCCTACGATTGTGTTCTGCGAGCCCAGTTTGCCGCCGGTTATCTCAAACGCGGTTCGCGTGTAGTAGTCCAGCCCACGGACCAGACGCGGCGCTAGTGTGTACTCGATGCCGCGCCGGTCGAGCAATGCGCGGAACTCCGCGAAATGCGTACGGCACGGTTCACAAAGCATATCAGCGATCGCCGGCAGTTCGTTCAAATAAGGCTGGCAAGATTCTACTTTGCAGTCGAGCACCCGCAACGGATTCGTTTCATATCGCTGCTTGCAGCTCGAACAGAGGTGATCGAGCCGCTTCGCGATTTCTTCTTTCAGCCGTGCGATGTAAGCCGGGCGGCAGTTCTCATCACCAATCGAATTGACCAGCAACTGCGTGCCGGTGATGCCGAGCCGTTTCAAATACGAGTCGAGCATCTCGATGACTTCGGCTTCGATGGCCGGGTCGTCGCTTTGGCCGAGCACTTCCGCGCCTATCTGAGCGAACTGGCGATAGCGTCCCTTTTGCGGGCGCTCGCGTCGGAACTGCGGGCCGATGTAGAAGAGCTTGGTCAGACCCGGATGGCTGGACATCCCGTGCTCGATGTAGGCACGAACAACGGGGGCGGTGGACTCGGGACGCAGCGAGACGCGCTCGCCGTCTCGATCTTCGAATGTATACATCTCCTTGTTGACGTCGGTCTCGGTTCCTACTCCGCGCTCGAAAAGCTCCGTGCGCTCGATGATGGGCGTACGAATCTCTGAAAAGCCGTAAAGCCGGAAGGTTTCGCGAGCAGCTCGCTCGACCAGCAGCCAGCGCTCGATCTGCGCGTCAACCTTCTCGGTGAAGCGGCTGGGAAGAATGTCTTGTGTTCCTCGAACCTTGGAGATCATAAAATCTGCCGGTTAGCGATTATGCCGGGAATTGCAAATTGAAAATTGAAAATTGCAAATTTGCAAATTGAAGCTGATCGAACTATCGCTTGTCGTTCCGGTTTTCCTTCGCCGTGACGATGGATTGGGCGATTATGCTGCAAAGCTGATCGCATTCATCAAGCAATTCACTCATTCGATGCCCAGCCAGAAGTTCAGTCCTTACAATGAGGCGAATCCAGCAGCGAGATTCCCGTAGTTCCTTAAGACAGATCCCGAGTTTGTGGATGAAGTCAGCGCGACTTTCAGCCGCACGCGCCTCTTCGTAATTCGGCGCCGGCGACGTGCCGCAGCGCACAAGCTGACCCGCTATGTGTCGGCCCATTCGCGTTTCAGGAAGCGCGTCAACTACCTTGCCAACCCTCGCGGCGAAATCTAACAGGCGTTCAGACAATTGATCCGGTGTCATTCTTCTCTGATTCAGGTTTCAATTTGCAATTTGCATTTTTCAATTTTCAATTCCCTATTTCCTCTTCTGCCAGATACTGCGTCTTGTACTCGATGTAATGCTGCCAGTGTTCATTAATCCGCGAGACCTCTTCGTCGGTGACCTGGCGCCGGACCTTTGCGGGCGCGCCCATCACCATCGAGCGCGGGGGAATCACCGTTCCCGGCGTCACCAGCGAGCCCGCAGCAATAAACGACTCTTCGCCTACAGTCACATCGTCGAGCACGATCGCTCCGATCCCGACCAGGCACCGATCTTTGATTGTGCAGCCGTGAAGCACCGCCGAATGCCCGACAGTCACGAAGTCCCCGATGACCGTCGCAAAGCGTCCCTGGGTGACGTGAATAACCGTACCATCCTGGATGTTCGTATTCTCGCCAATCCGGATGTGGTAGCAGTCTCCGCGCAGCACGCAGTTGAACCACACGCTCGAATGAGCTCCGATCACGACGTCGCCGATGACCTGGGCGCTTGCCTCGATGAATGCAGTGTCGGCGACTCGCGGGCTAATGCCTTTGTAGGACCTGATCATAAGCTCTCAAGGATGCGAATTCAGTCGTTAGCGGAAAGAAGCCACGTTAGCATAGCCGCAACAACCGTCGCAAGTTGACACCCGATTGTGCGTCGCTTAGCATCACGACGGTGCAAAGGAAGCGCAAACCTCAGAGCGCGGGTGTTTTGCCCGGAAGCCCGAACGGTGTGCTACAGCGCGTTAAGAGCGCGAGTTCTCAGGGCTCTTTTGCCCTCGCCGTTGTCGTGTTCCTGGCCGTCTCCACTTTGAGCTGCAAGCCGTTCAACGTAAAGCCGCGAATCGAAGTGCCTCGCGCGGCAACCGAATCTCAAGCTGAAGCAAGCGGTCTTCTCATTCGCGCTTCCGTCGTCCAGGACGAGGACTGGTTGAACGATACATTTGACGCGAATCTGATCCTCGCCGGTATCGTTCCGGTTCGGGTCGAGTTGAAGAATAACCAACAAACTCCGGTTGAGTTGAAAAAGGCCCGGTTCGAGTTGAAGAACGCAAGTGCCCGCAGCTTCGAATCGGTCAGCGCCCATCGCGCATTCAAACGAGCGCTCTCGTACTATGAGCTGTCCGCCTGGAGCAAGGCGCTTTACAAGGAGTCGAAGTCCGATTTCGCCTCGTATGCGCTGGACCTGACGACGGCGCTCGCGGCGGGCGAGTCGCGCCAGGGCCTGATGTACTTTCTGGTACCCGGCGACACCGCTCGCGAGAACGGGTTTACCCTGGTTCTCAGCCGGCTCAAGGGCAGCGGCCCACTCGAATTGAAGCTGAACTAGACAACTTGCCGGACTGATTCGGCTTCTGATTGAATTGCATATCCGTAGAGGTCCTCCCCTTATGCTACGACGCTACACTAAGATATTTGCTCTGGTGTTCGGTCTCGCGCTTGCCCCGGTTTTGTTGGCTCGCCCGGCCGCGGCCCAGGAAGGCTTTCACAACCCGGCGCTGGAGACGAGCGAAGAGTTCAGGGAAACCTTCAAACGCGCGAGTGAGCTTGGGCGCCGCGACCCCGACGCTGCGATCAACGAATACAAGAAAGCGGCGAAGCTTCGCGGCGACAAGTGTCCCGAGTGCCTGCAGGCAATTGCGCAGATCTATTTTCGTTTGGGCGAGTATAAGAATGCGGCGGCGGCTTACCGGCAGGCGACTGAGCTCAAGCCCTCGAACGAAGCCGACTTATACAACGGCCTGGGCGTTTCACTCTTCCTTCTCAAGGACAAGAAGCTTTACGAAGAAGCGGTGGTTGCGTTCAGACGCGCGCTCGAGTTAAGCGACGGCAAGCTTCTCAAGGTCTATTACAACCTCGGATGCGCGCTGATCAAGTCGGGGAAGGAAAAGGAAGGAGTGGAGGCGCTAAAGACTTATGTCGAGAAGGAGCCTTCAACGGCCAATGCGGACGAAGCGCGAAGAATGATTGCAAACCCCAAGCTCGCCGGCGAACCCTTCGCGCCGCCATTCAAGATCAAAGTCACCTCGGGCGACGAATTGTCTATGGAGAAGCTAAAAGGCAGAGTTGTCTTGCTGGACTTTTGGGCTTCGTGGTGTGTGCCGTGCCGGGTCGAGATGCCCGAGGTCAAGAAGATCTGGAAGAAGTACGGCGGGGAGGAGTTTGTGATTGTGGGGGTGAATCTGGACTCGAATCGCGCAGCGTTTGAGGGTTATATGAAGCAGGAAGGTCTTACGTGGCCACAGTATTATGACGGACTTGGTTGGGGCAATAAACTGGCGAGGCTGTATGGGGTGACCGGCATTCCGCACACCGTGTTGATAGATCGCGAGGGAATCATCAGAGGAGTCGGCTTGAGAGGCGGCAGCCTTTCGAGCAGGATTGGCGAACTGTTGAAGAACTCCATGAAAGCTGAACCCCCCGGAACGAACTAGTCCGACTGACCTCGACCGTACCACGAATAATCCTGCTGATGCGACACCAAAGTCGGCCGCGTAGCCGGTTACCTATCGATAGAACTTGGATTGTCGCGCGCGACCGGGCGCCGTACGTTTTCTATCGATAGGTAACCACTACGCGGCCCGATCCCTGGCGCGGTACCGCTTTTCTATCGATAGGTAACCGGTACCCGGCCCGGTCGCCCGCGACAATGCGTTTTTCTATCGATAGGTAGCCGCTATGCGGCCCCGCTACCCTGCGGACGCGCGTCGCAGGACTGACGGCGAACACCCTACCCGCGGGGCGCACATTCTACACGCGCGGCGAACACCAGCCGCGCACATAACTTTTCAGCTTGTCACCTTCCTCCGGTTGACATTCTTTAGATTTAGAATTATTCTAAATCTTATCAATGGGAATCAGACAGACAATCAAGGTCAAACGAGAGAAAACCACGCCGGTTGGGCTCACTCCTCAGCGGCAAGTTGTCCTTCGAGTCGTGAACGAAAGTCATCATCATCCGACTGCTAGCCAGGTGTTCGAGCAGGCTCGCTCGCTTCTACCCACCATAAGTTACGCGACCGTTTACAACTCGCTGCGTTTTCTGAAACAGGCAGGTCTGGTGCGCGAAATCTCATTTGGCAACGCAGCAAGCCGCTACGATCGCGAAACCGATCGTCACGACCACGCAATCTGTACCAGGTGTGGAGCGCTGGTCGACTTTAATATGTCTGAAGCCGCGAATCTTATGCGGACAGCGGCTCGCCGAACTCGCTTCAAGGCTGAGTCGATTCATCTGACTCTCACCGGAATTTGTCCTGAGTGCCGCTCAGACTGATGGGGGCATTCACAACTCGTTCTTATGTAATAATTATCGGGGCCGGCGTTGGCGTCGCCCCAGATCCCAACCAGGAGGAAGAATGTCAGCAAGTGCAATTGCAATCGAAAAGGCTCAGGTAGGCCAGCCCGCGCCGGACTTCGAGATGGCCTCAACCAAGAACATTCAAAAGCTGAATGAGCCGGTTAAGCTTTCGGACTACCGGGGCAAATGGGTTGTTTTGCTATTTTACCCGCTTGATTTTACCTTCGTGTGCCCGACGGAGCTGACCGCGTTCAGCGATCGCTACGAGGAGCTCAGGGGAATCGGCGCCGAAGTGATCGGAGTCTCAACCGACTCGGTCTACTCGCATCGAGCATGGCTTCAGACATCGCGCGACAAGGGTGGCGTGGAAGGGCTCGAGTATCCGCTCGCGGCCGATTCGACCAAGAAGGTCTCGGGCGACTACGGTGTGCTGATCGAAGATCGAGGCATCGCGCTTCGCGGGCTGTTCGTGATCGACCCCGAGGGAATCTTGCGCTACAAAGTCGTTCACGACTTGAACATCGGCCGCTCGGTGGAAGAAACGCTGCGAGTGATTCAGGCGCTTCAAACCGGCGGGCTTTGCCAGGCTGAGTGGAGACCGGGCCAAAAGACTTTGAATGGCTAATGTGGTCCTCCTTGCGGTCGGACTACCGAGATCATGCAGAGCGGAGCAATTCTTTCTTCGCTCTGCATTCTTTTCTTCAATAGTGAGGTAACACCATCATGCCGATGAGGATCGGGACTGAGATCCCCCAGCTGGACGGGGCGACTGAATGGATTAACGGATCGAAGGACGAGGCGGAGGCGCTCGCAAAGGGACAGCCCACGCTTGTGCACTTCTGGTCGGTGAGCTGTGGAATCTGCAAGGAGAACATGCCGACGGTTTCGGAGTGGCGCGAGCAACACCGAGCCAACGGGCTGCGCGTGGTAGCGGTTCACATGCCTCGCTACCCCGAGGACGTCGATGTGGAAGCCGTTCGCCGCGCGATAGATCAGTACGCCATCACTGAGATTTGCGCGATTGATAACGAGCATAAGTTGCGCGACGCATTCTTGAACGAGCAGGGTTACGTGCCGGCTTACTATCTGTTCGACTCGAACGGAAAGTTGAAGAGCTTCGCGGCAGGCGAGCGAGGACTCGATCTGGTTCGGCCGGCTTTGAGGCGACTGATCGAAACGCTGGCCGCCCAAAAGACGGCTTAGTGAAATGATCGTCTTGTCTTGCTAGTCCGCGGGTTTCTTAGCTGGCGCCTTCGACGGCTGGATCAATGGCGTGTATTTAAGGACATAGTCTGCTACGCGCTGGCAATAGGTCAGCTCGATCACCTTCTTTAACGCATCCCCTTCAAACCTGAGCCCCATCCGCCCAGCTGAGTTCCAAGCCAATGGTTTGGGATCGACCTCCTGTTCGGAAGTCTCTCTCGCGACTAACCAGTATTTCCCTGGAGCGAGATTGATCAGTGAGAAGCTGCCGTCGGGCGCAACATCAGCTTCGAAGTAGCGGAGAACCTCATCAACCGCTTCAGGCTCAGCCGGAACAAGATGGACTCTCATCTTTTGCGACCGCGGTTTGTTTTCTTCTCCGGTGACTACCTTTCCTCGCAATCCCGCCGCGCCTTCGATGAGCGTGACGACAAGGCCTATGATCTTGTCGCCTGACTTGAGCGCGACGCCGTTTTTCGCGACGTCGACAGGCTTGGCGTTGGTACTTGCGGCAGGCAGGATGGCAGATTTGATGTAAAGGACCTCTGATGGAAGTTGCAAGGCGAGCCGATGCGCACCGGCTCGTAAGAAACCAAGAGTGAATTCGCCTTTCTCCGAGGGCGTCGTTTCCTTGAAGGCAGAGAAAAATGTAAGAACCTGGTCTTCAGGTTTTGGTTTGATTTCCGCGGGGGCACTAATCACGATTTCTTCGAGCGAGGGCAATCGATCGCTCTTGCAACCTGTGTTCAGCGTGGCGTCACGGAGCGGCTCTATCACGGCTCGCCCCGCGATTGACGCGAGCGGCTCGAGGCTAAGCTCAACTCCGGTCACGTCCCCGCCATTCACCGTTACTCGCCACGGCCGAGAAACGGAGGCGCTCGGGACTCCAAGGGCGCCTACCGTAGGACCGTAGCCCATGGCAGTCACGGAGTATTCCCCGTCGAGCACCGCATCAAGAACAAAGCCTTTCTCGGTCGAATCGGGCACGAATGTCGTTGCTTCAACTATCTCGCTATTGGTTCTGGTAAGAACAATAGAATACGCTGCCGGTCCCGACGTGCCCGACTTCAATACGCGGCCGCTGATCGAGTGCCCACTGAGATCGCGATATCGGATATCGATACCGGTCGCTTCGTCGCCAGCTCGCACGGTAACTTCACCAGCGGTGTCGATCGTGCTCGAGGGAAAGTAGGTTGGTGCGTCGCTGGCATAGGCACTCTCAGCACCCGCAAAGCCGCGCCCGCCGCGCCCGCCTGCCGCGATCTGATAGTACCCCGGCGTCAGACCGTAGATTCGGTAAATCCCACGATCGTCCGTCGTGAACCCTCCAAGGATGGTGGTTAACGAATCACCAGCGAGTTCCGCGACTCTGCCGCGGCTGGCCCGCTCCGGCTTGTTGTCTATCCCTCGGATCCGGATAGCCCGGACGCTTGCTGCTATTACTGGTTCGCTCGATGAGTTGGTCACTCTCCCAGTGATCACTCCGCCCTTGACGAGCGTCAACGTGACGGTCTCACCCGGCCGGTGGAACATTGATGCGTCTGATTCCGAGAGAACATAGCCGGGCGAGGCCGCGAAGATCGTGTAGACACCCGGTGGAAGCCCGGTCACCTCGAACTTGCCCTCGGCGTCAGATCTGATCGACCGGAGCAACGAAAACATCATCGTTTGGGGATTTGACGCGAGGTTAATCGGAGCGGCCACTATCGACGCACCGATTATCGGTCGGTTGCTTTCTCCAACTACGCGGCCTTTGATCGAATCGCGCGCAGCCTGCGGCTTTGCGATCGCGGCCTGCTTGTCTTGGACAGCGGGCGGAGCAGCCGCTGGAGGGTTGTGTGATTGCGCGTGCAAGACGGCTGTCGAAACGGTGAGAAGCTGTGCAGTAATTACGACTGCTAAACCATGTCTTCGCATGATCGTCTTAACGGTTCGTGGTTCAGTAGGAATTCATTTGTCACGCCCGCTGGCGTTCGGGTCGAGCAACAAAGTGACTTCGACCTGAATCCCCCTGGCTACCGAAACGGTTTGTTTGCCTGACATTGACTCCTTGGCTGCTCCTGCGGAAACCACATAGTTGGACGCCCATACCTCGTAGGAACCCGGTGGAAGGCCCTCGATAATAAAATCGCCATTCGCATCGACCTTGTTGGTCCATCGGCGAGAGCCGATAGGTCCTCCCACGGCTTGGGCGAGGGCAAACGTCTGCGAACTCGGGGGAAGAGAGCCCTGTAGAATCACATGGCCGCGGATGACGCAATTAGCTTCGGTCATGACAAGACGCACACCGGTGATTTGCTCGTTGGGTCGGACCGCGAGTCCGTCTTGCTGATCTACTCCATTTCGTTCTATGCGAGCCAGCGACAACCTCGTTGGCGAACCCATGTCAGACACATGGATCCTCGCCTTACCGGCCCTGAGCGCTTCGATGTGGAAACTCCCACTTGCCGAAACCATCCCTGAGCTGTCGGAGTTCGAGTTATTTTGAAGATCTGTGACCTGAGCTACGATCGTCAACTTTGAGATTTGTTCGGTGAGCTCCGAGCTCTCGGAGTTCTCCACGACAATCACCCCGCTGATGCTTGCGCCCCGGTGGGCCTCGATTTGCAGGTTCTCGACATTCGCGGCGCGGACTTCGAACGGAACGGGATCTGTGTAGAACTCAGTAGCGCGGCTCGCCTGATCCGGCCAACTTGCTCTGGCGATGAACACTCCGGGCTGCAAGGACTCGATCCGAAACTCGCCTCTGGCATTTGTCACAGTCATGCCGCTCGCCTTATCCAGTCGCTCATCGTCCTTGTCCTCCACGTTTTTATCAGAGACATCCCTGGCAATGGCTTCGTAATTGATGAGCGCACTCGCAACCGGTTTGCGGCTCTCCGCTTCAATAACGCGTCCGCTGACCACAAATCCTTTGGTGGGCACGCCGAGCTTTATGTCTACCGCAAGCGCTTCGCCTCCAGCCGCCACCTCTACGGGCTTGGCTCTCGCCCGATCCGGGACACCCGGATAGTAGGTCATTTCTCCCATACTACTGTTGAGCAACTGTACGAACGAAGAACTGTCTACCGCTTTGCTAGCGGCCACTACGTAGCGCCCTGCCGAAATGCCGAAGAGGCGATACACTCCTCGGTCGTCGGTGAAGAACATCCTGGGGCTCCGCAGCATGTTGTTGTCGAAGTCGGCCGACTTCTCAAGAGAGTCGAGACGGATAAAGGCACCGACAACCGGATTACCATCGGAATCGGTGACCCTTCCGGTTACGACACCAGCGCGCGCGAGTGAAAAATCGATTCCCTCCACAGTCGTGTCTGCGACTACGTCGACTTCCTTTTCCCCCTTCGGACCCTCAAGGCTCACCAAAGCAGGCGCGGACACGCTTATCATGTATTTGCCGATGGGAAGGCCGTCAAATCGGTAGATCCCGTCGGAATCTGTGCTGGTTCTTAAGGAGGGCGAGGGAGTTTGCATCCGCTCGACGAACTCGCGACGGTCTTGGCCCTTCGCCAACACGATCACGCCTTGCGCGGGCTTGCCGTCGATCGTCACGCGGCCGGTAATTGTGCCCGTTTCCTTTGAGTCCTGACCGCGCGGGGCCGACCACGACACTGAACTTGCGCCCAGCAGCAGCGCAACGAACATCGTCACACGTGACAGATAGCGCATCGATTCTTCCCAGAAGTGCCTTGGACTGTAAGACATTTCAAGTCGTTCTATCAGAGGAAGAGCGGCCTGAGAGTGAAAGATATCACCTTTGAACGTGTGATTCCACAACGGTTCGCGCGAGGGGTGCGCGTCACGTTTTCGCGCGACTAAACCCTTCGGGTGTGCGGTGTCGAGCGCGGCCGAACACCTTTCGCCTCCAAGGATGGTCCGCTGCTGGTTTGTACGGCGCCTTGGCTTTGGCCGGCTTATCTTGGGCAGATT